>NZ_JAJPRF010000002.1:0-300000 GCF_021206925.1 Rhodoflexus caldus
ATACTACGGTGCTGCCTGCGGGTGTAATAGTTGCCACAGGAGCAGGGCTGATATTGATAGTTACAGGCACACGGCTGCCGGCAGAGCAACCAGCACCGGCAAGCGTCATGTCATATAGCCAGAAGTATTTATCTGCGCCCCAATCATTCCCTGTAATCTGCCCTACGGTACTCAGGTTGGCAGGATAGAAGCCCGCAGGAATTCCGCTGTCATCCAAGTAAACAAATACATGGCTTGGATACTCTATGGTAAGCTCATATGCACCGGGGGCAGGGAAAAGAATATTGACGGGAAAGAAGTCGCCTGTAATAGGGACTTGACGTGCCTGCACAATAGAGGTGCTGACAATCTGACCGGTAGCCTGACTTCTAACGCGGAAAATGATAGAAGCCCCGACAATCGGGTTGCCAAAAGAAGTGCTGCCGGTATTGTCAAACATATACATTTTGGCAGAGGCAATCCTGAAAGGCGTGGTTACGTTAAAGAAGACCTTGCCAAAGGCGCTGTAATAAGAAGCGGAAGTATTAATGCCGTTAATGCGCCCCGCACCCGTTGCACTGAAATCGTTCAGTCCTGCATAAACCGTGTTAGGATTCGGCAAGGCACTTGCAACCGCCGATGTAATGGTGGTGTTATTGCCTACGGCGATGCGATTACCGCCCGTAGGCTGGTCGAACCAATGCACTACGTTTGCCGAGCCGCCGCTTACAGTCGCCGTCAGAGTTACAGGGTCGCCGGGCGTACATGAAGCCGTAGCGGAAGCAGCCGTAAGAGCAGGGGCTGCGGGCGTTGTAATACTTGTTGTCGTACTGTTATTGCTTGGTGCACCGTCGCCTGTCAGTGTTGTTTGGGCAACAATGTTATAGGCAGTTGCAGGCACAGCCGCAAAAGTTCCTACCAGCAAAGTACGCACCGCACCCGGGTTGAGTGTGCCCGTGAGAGTTGCCGTAACGGGTGAGCCGCCATTAACGGTAAATTGCACGGGAACGTTGCTGACTGCATTATCGCCAAAGTTGCGGATGCGCACCACTACGGGTATATTGCCCGAGCAAGGAATTTCCGAAGGCAAGATGATTTCTTCCACCCCTACGTCGTTTTGCGGACGGGTAAAGCGCACCAAATAATCTTCTGTTTCGCCTTTGGTATAGCTTCCCGTAGGTGTGATGTCGTTAACGTTGCTTGTTTCTACGCAGACAACGCGCAGGGTAGCAAGCCCGCCTTCCTGTACAACAGTCGGTACAACTACCGATGAAACATTGAGCGTGGCAACCCCCGTGCCGTTAACGGGTGCGGTAGATTGTGCAACCATTTCGCCCGTATCGTTAAAATCGCCGTCGCCGTTCCAGTCCACGTAAATGCGCACATGCTTGTTGGCATTTGCGCCGCAAGTGCCTAAGGTAACACTGAAATTAACGGTTTGCCCTGCGCCCATTTGCGGCGGGGTAACGCTTGTTCTGAAATCGGTATAGCCTGTGCAACCTGTTGCACTGCTGTTGTCAAGCGTTCCGAATACGACGCGGTCTATGCGCGAATCGGCGGGATTGGTAGCACCCGAAGACGCAATCGGCGTACCGCCAATACCGCTGCCGATAATGGCATACTCTTGTGAGCCGCCCGAAAGCGTGCCTTTGTGCGTAAGAGTAACGGTATAGCTGCGCCCGGGAATGGGATTGAAAACAACGACCTGCTCTACGTTATCGCGGTTGTTATCGGTTGTTTGCAATGCCGTTTGTGTAGCTACGCTCTTGTTGGCAGGGTTGAGCTGATAAGGCATTGTCCACGGATAATAGACTTGGCTAGTTACGTTGTCGGTAATGCGTAAGTCCAAATCGTTTATCAACCGCGAAGTCGGGTCGTCAAAATTGCTTAAATCAGGCTCACTAAGCGGCGTTGCGGCAGGGTCGTTCCAACAAACAGTAAACCGCAACGGTTCATTACCCGAAGCAACTACGTTCACGGAAAACGAACCGCCGTTGTTCAATACATTTTGCTGCAAAAGGTGTTGGGAACCCGATGCTGCCACATGCGACAAAATAGTGGCGGCTTTTGCGGTGTTCATTAAGCCCCAACCATAAGTATAATCAGGACCCGGTGCGGGACCCGCTTCATCTGCCGTGTGGATGATTAACCCCCGCAGCGTAGCCGAACGGAAGGGAGTGCTTGGGAACAAGTTGCTCCAATGCTGTTGCAACAAACCCGCCGAACCCGATACGTTAGGTCCGGACATAGAAGTGCCTGTTTTGGTAGCATACGAAGTGTTTGTATCACCGGTAGGCGAAAAAATGAATGTACCCGCCCCCGTAATATCCGGTTTAATGCGCCCGTCATCGGTCGGTCCGCGCGAACTGCTTGGGTTGATTACAACACTGGAAGGACCTGCATAAAAATCAACGATTTGTGCATTGGCTACCACCAAAATGTTTTTGGAATTGGAAGAGGTAGTCAATACGTTATACCCGTCGCCAAAAGCAGGATTGCTTCCCGTTACAGCGCCGTCATTCCCTGCCGACTTGACTATCAAGTGGTTAGGGCATTATTGGCAACTTCATCCCACCACCGAGCAAAAATATCATAATAACCGCCCCATTCTTTCGGTACGTGTGTGATAATATAAGCACCGTAAGAGTGTTGAGAAATGCGCATGCCGTTGGCAGAAGCGGTAGCCATTTCAGCTACATGATTCGTAACATCGTAAGAATGAATTTGTGCCGCACTTGCCATCCCTTTGGCTTCGGGGACAATGCCTGTGGCAGCCAGCGTACCGGCTACGTGCGTAGCATGGTTTGAACCTCTGCCGACAGGTGAAAGCGTGGCGCCGTCCATAATTGTAACCCGCCCGTTAAGTTCCTGATGAGTAGGCAAAACAGCTGCTACCTGATGCCCCTCGGGTGTATTGTCAAATGCTTCCCAAACACCGAAAGTGATACCTTCGCCGTTCAGATTCAGCCCCAAACTGCCGCCTGTCCATAGGCGATTGGCGCGGGTAGTTCGTGCTGCACCTACGTTAGAATTAGGCGATACCATCAGCGGACTTCCGTCGGGCAACAGGTCGATAATGTTGTACAATTTGCCGTCCGTGTAGTGTTTGCCGTACTTGTCTTTCCATTCGGGAATTTTGACCAGTTCGTCCAATCGCTTTTTCAGCGCTTCGATGCGTGCCAGTTCGCGTTTTTGAATTTCTTCCAACGCGGCTTTGTTCGTGCCTTCGGGCAGGCGTTGCCCGGGGATGTCTAACCCCGACCTGTCCTTAACTTGTGCGTGAAGCGAGGTGGTTATGCCCGTTAAAAGGATAACCAGCCACAGTAGTAGCTTTTGTTTCATACTTGTATGCCTTTAATACTGTCAGCATAGCTGATAGGCACAAGTATAGTTTATTGCAACAAGCTAAAAACTTTTTCATTTTGCTAAATGATGGCGCAAACTTTTTAAATGATTAAAACTTAAAATGCGTTTTCCTGCTTTTGACACTTTTCTTACTGAATTTTTGTAACTATCTGATAGTCATTTAGTTATGAATTTATTTTCTTGGTGTTGGGTGTCCAAGGTGTTTTTTGGTAAATTTAGCCCATGTTTGTTAGGAAAAAGAAGAACAAAAGCGGTGTCATCAGCGTACAGGTGATTGACAAAAGCAGCGGGCGGTATAAGGTCATTCAGACCATCGGTAGTAGCGCCAACGCTCAGGAGGTGGAGCGATTAGTGGAAAGAGTTACTTATCCAGTTTTAAATCTTGTGGTGTTCGGGTAATGACAACAGGAGCCATTCACACACAGGACATACACCAAAAAAAGCCATCCTGCGGGGTGGCTTTTTTGATGATGTTCAATCGGTTTTTACTGTTTGATACGCTGTCCGAAGAAGCCAAATTTAAACGACACGGAAGCCGTCGGGCTGCTGAAATCAGCGTTGTTATACCCATCTACGGCAACCCCGTTCACCATGCGATAACCACCCGCAACAGCAATTTTCATAAAGCCTGTGATATTTATTTCTGCTCCTACTTCGGGCGTTACAACGTAAACATTATCGGAGCCGAAATTTTGGCGGGCATTAAAGTCGTTGTCATACAAAGAAACATTACCCCAACCCATTTTAGCACTGGCAGTAATGTGGAGTAATTTGTGAGGATTAAAGTTGTAGCCCAACCAGAAGCCGCCGTGACCAAGTCCTATTTTTTGGTCGGGATTTTTGGCTTTTACGCTGTTGGAACGCCCCAGCCCGTACCCCCCGAAAAAGAATTTCTGGTTCAGTAGCACGGCACCGCCGCCGCCCGTAGAAACGGTAAATTGGTTGTTAATGCTGCTAAATTCAACAATAGGCGCACCAAATCCTGATACTTTGACATGCTTGCCGAGTAAGGTTTCCGGTTCATCTTGTGCAAAGGCTGCGGCAGATAGAAATAAGGCACCAATAAGTGCGGTCAGTTTAAGTTTCATACTGTAAATGTTCAAGTTTGCCTTTGGTTTGCCAAAGCAATGCCGCTTATTGCAAGTGATTGATTTTAAAACGATTGCAGTATTGGTACAAGGAGGCAGGTGTCCTGAAAAAGCACAGGTTCGTTCACCGACGGACATTTTTTGGCAAACTCAGCCCAGTGCTACATCGAGCGTCATCATCACAATAAAACCGGAGATAAAACCCAACGTTGCGATGTCGGTATTTTTATCCAATTGTGTTTCGGGAATTACCTCTTCCACAACTACGAAAATCATGGCACCGGCGGCAAAGGAGAGCGCATAGGGGAGGATGGGAGTAAAAAATGCTACGGCAAATGCACCCAGCACGCCTGCCACAGGCTCTACAAGTGCCGAAGATTGTCCGTAAAGGAAACTTTTAGTGCGGCTCATGCCCATGCGCCGCAGCGGCATAGCCACCGCTATCCCTTCGGGAAAATTTTGCAAACCAATACCGATGGCAAGTGTAACCGCCCCTGAAACACTTGCCTCAGGAATGCCTGCTGCTACCCCGCCGAAAAGTACCCCAACTGCCAGCCCTTCGGGAATATTATGCAGCGTGATGGCCAATACGAGCAGGGTCGTGCGCTGCCACGGTGATTTGATGCCTTCCGTTTCTTTAAAGTTGATGTGCAAATGGGGCAGCAGTTTGTCCAGCATAAACAAAAACAGCGCACCCGAAATGAAACCAATGGTAGCAGGCATGACTTTCAGTAGTTTGCTGGTGCCTTCGCTCATGGCTATGGCAGGTGCAAGCAAACTCCAAAAACTGGCAGCAATCATCACTCCACCCGTAAAGCCCAACATCCCGTCCAGTACGGTGCGGTTCATTCTGCGAAAGAAAAATACCAACGAAGCCCCCGCAGCCGTTACCAGCCAAGTAAAACATGTAGCCAAAAAAGCAGCCGTTACGGGAGGCAGTTGCGCAAGGAAAGCGACAATATCGTCAATCATGTTCTGTAACCGATTGCCTGCAAATGTAACAAACCCTGACGCATTTACGGACAATATGTGCAGTCTTTGGCAGTAAATTACCTGATAGTCTGCTTTTTCTCCGAAAAGTTGCTATATTGCCAACAAACAAACACGACTGAAATGGGTATTTTCAATTTCCTCAGCAAGCAGTTTATTGATATCATAGAGTGGCTGGACGATAGCCGCGACACGCTCGTTTGGCGGTTTGACCATGCCAATAACGAAATTAAATACGGTGCAAAGCTGATTGTGCGCGAATCGCAGGCAGCTTTGTTTATTAATGAGGGACAGCTTGCCGATGTGTATGGCCCCGGAACGCATACACTCATCACACAAAATATGCCCATCCTGAGCACATTGAAAGGTTGGAAATACGGTTTTGAAAGTCCTTTCAAAGCCGAGGTATATTTCGTGAATACAAAAGTTTTTACCAACTGGAAGTGGGGGACAAAAAATCCCATTACGATGCGCGACCCCGAAATTGGGCCTGTGCGTCTGCGCGCTTTTGGCACCTATTCCATTCGGGTGAGCGACCCCGCCAAGTTTGTCAAGGAATTGGTAGGTACTAACGGTCAGTTTCGTGCCGAAGACGTTGCCGACAACCTCCGCAATATGATTGTTACGCGCTTTACCGATATTATCGGCGAAGCAAAAATTCCTGTGTTGGATATGGCGGGCAACGTTAATGAGTTTTCCAACTACATCAAAGAAAAAATCGCCCACGACTTTGATACTTACGGCGTGGAGGTGGTTAAGGTGTTGGTTGAAAATATCTCCCTGCCGCCGGAAGTAGAGGCTATGCTGGACAAACGCAGCAGTATGGGAATTTTGGGCAACTTAGACCAGTACACGAAGTTTCAGGCAGCTAATGCCATTGAAAAGGCGGCCGATAACCCTGCGGGAGGTATGGGTGCAGGTATGGGCGTTGGTATGGGCTTTGGCTTAGGCAATCAAATGATGAATAATATTGTCGGCAACACGGCTGCTCCCAATCCGCCACCGGTACCCCCGACACCGCCCCCTGTGCAGTTTTTTGTGGCTGTAAACGGTCAGCAGCAAGGGCCTTTTGACATGAACCAACTCACGCAGATGGCAACCAATGGGCAGCTTACCCGAGAGTCGTTGGTTTGGATGCAAGGCATGAGCGGATGGACACAGGCCGGACAGGTGCAGGCGCTCAATAGCGTATTTGCTGCTATGCCGCCGCCTCTTCCGCCTATGTAAAGGAGCTTTGAGAACATCGGACTACACAAAAAATCTCGACAGATTTTAATAAACTGTCGAGATTTTTTTGTGAAAATAGATTTAGTTTGTTGCACATTTTGGCAGCATTTTACCGAAGTATGCAAATTAGGTAATCGTTTTTAACCATTCTTTGGCTTCTGCCACATTGTTAAAATATTTGACCTTTACTACTTTGGCATTATCTACGATAGACTCGATGGAAAGTCGGCCGAAAATATCCTCTGAAAGCACAATGGCGTTATATCGGAGACCTGCCTCCACAGCCCGTTTTGCCCAATCGTTATTAGACCAGTCTTGGTCTTCTACCGATATTACCTCACTACTGCTCGTATCTCCCAACAGTTTTGATGTGCCGTATTTTTTTAGCAACTCAATAGCCTTATTAAGCAGTGCTCGATATACTTCACCCTCTGAGTAGCCTGTCAGTGTGATACATACACAATCGGCTTGTTCGTCATAAAACACATCGCCGCTGGCGTTGCTGAAACTGATATCCGGTACTTGGTTTTTGCCATCGGAGCGCATAAAAATAGGAGTAGTGAAGGTAAAAAAAAAGTTGGTTTAGTAGGGGTTGAGTTTTCTATATAACGCAATATGCACCGAATAAATTTCATTCATGGCAAAAATTATTTTCCTTTTTGGAGCTGAGCAATTTCTTCCAGATTTTTAGGCGGTGCAAGCCATAGCGTAGCCTCATTTCGGATATGCGAGCGGATAGGTTCGGGAATTTTATCAAAACTGTCCACCCGATAACAAACTAACTGAATAATTCCTTTTTTACCCTGTCCGAAGAAAGGGGGCAAATCGCCGTAGCGCACCCAACTCAACTGATAGCGATGTTGCAACTTGGTTTTTTTGGGGAAGTAGTAAAAATCGTAGTTTTCATAGGCTTCATACTTGCCGCGGGGCGTGTCCCAATCCAAAAAAACAGGCGAGGTAAATACGTAGCTGTCCCCTATTTGGCGGGCAAGAGTTTTATACCCCGGCCCCATTTTGGTAATCCGCTCGCCGCTGCCTTGTTCTACGTAAGTGGCCATTTTGTCCCCTTGCAATACGTAAGTAATCTTCTGATAAGGGTACTCGATATGCGTTACCTTTTGCCCGTTGTACTCTTTGAGTACCTGATTGGTTTGAGCATCGGTGTAAACGAAAATTTTGCGGTTTAGCTGAATCACACTGTCCTTGCTGACCGGAATCAGGTTGGCTGCGTCTATCCCTTCCATGCGACTAAGCAACTTACCATCGGGGTATGAATAGACCTCGCCGTAGCAATACCAATACACAGGCTTTTTGCCATCGCCAACGCGCATTTCAATAAACTTGTTAAAAATGTCCTGATTAAATGTAATGTTTTGCGCAAATGTGCAGAGGCTTACCATCGCACTTGCAAAGAAAGAAAGGCTGATTTTTTTCATTTTTTTTACGATTAATATGATAATTATGGATTTATTTGCCGAGTATTTGCATTACTTCGCCGACTGCGCGTTCCGCAGATTGGGCGGCTCCTTCCATGCCGGTATGTGTGAAGCAGGTATGCTCGCCGGCGAAGCAAATACTGCCTGCCGGTTTTGCCAGTTGTGGCACCCAGCGGCTGATTTGTCCGGGGGCATATTGGTGATAAGCACCGCCGTTGAACGGATGATTCCCCCATGAATTGACATACAGGATTTCTAAGTTACCGGCAGATGCAGGGCGTATTTTTTTCATTTCGTCAAGCACAAATTTTTTGGCATCTTCTCCGGACAGTTTGTCAAAATTTGCGGCTTCATTGCCAACCATCCATGCCGTAAGCCGCTCTACATGGCCTTGTTCGTTGTAAGTGGCAAAAATTCGCCCCAGCGGGCTGTCCGTCCACATAGCAGGGGGCATTTCATCCTGTTCCCAAAATGCCTCCGTTGGGCGCATGTGTACCTGCGAAATGGGAATATAGGGCATATTCAGGATTGCTTCACGCTGTAAATCAGGTGATTGTACTTCCATAGCAATTTTTCGCAAGGCAGTAAACGGCAGTGTACAAATGACCGCCCGCGCAGTGTATTTGCTTTTGTCTTTGCAATAAACCTCTACGCGGCCTTTCTTTTGGACGATTCGCGCAGTGGCTTTTCCCGTTTCAGGTGCTTGTTTGAGGCGCGCTGCTACGGCTTCGGGGAGTCTGCTGCTGCCGCCTGCTATGCGTAAGGTGGTTGTACTGCCGCCAATGGTGCGCAGGCTGAGACTTCTCAGCACGTGCAGAGCCGAGGTCTGATTGACATCGTGGATATTGGCATTAACATTAATCAGCCGAATGGCTTCATCGGATGCGCCTTTTTGGCGTAAGAAATCAGCATAAGGAATGTCTAAATGTTTAAATTTTCCGCTATACCATTCTTCCAGCTGCTGAAATGGAATATTTTTCATGGTATAGTAGCTTTCTAACATGGCGGGGAGTATATTTTTTTCTGCTGCTGCCAATAAATTATTTTCTGCTGCTGCCCATTCTTGCGTGCCGATGAGTTTTCCTTTGACAAACAGTGCTGTTTCCCGTGCTTGCGGAGGGGCAGGAGGGTGCGCAACGATAGGTACTCCGACTTTTTCTGCCAGCGATAAAATAGATTTATAGCCATTACCGACTTCTATACCACCAACTTCGGGTTTGCCCGGCACATTGTCTAAGGTGAACAATCGCCCGCCAATGCGATTGGTCGCTTCCAATACTTTTACGGAATAGCCTTTTTCTTGCAGTTGCAAAGCAGCATACAGGCCTGAAATGCCGCCGCCAAGTACGAGTACGTCTGTGCGGGTATCTGCTGCCCAGTTGCCGACAAAGTCGGGAGCAAAAAGCAATGATGCGCTTGCAGCGCCTAATTGGCGGATAAATTCGCGCCGTCCGCCATGATTAGATGGATTAATGTTACTCATAGTGCAGGTTCAAATTTTTTCAGGTCAGTTTCTACCAATCGGTTGATAAGTTCTTTTCCTTCGGGTGAGATAATGATAAACCGCGCGGAGGCTTTTACAGGCCCGATGCCCTTGGCGAAATAATAAACATTGATACTTTTTGCCTGCCGACCATCGGCGAAAGTCCAGTGAGTATTGAAATCAACGCGCATACATTGTCGGTAAATTTGTCCGTTGCTAACAGTAACATCTTCAAACCCGACTATTTTTTGGCTAAGCGTGAATGTGCCTGCAGTTATGCGGCCATCGTTTTCATATTTGCGGTAAGGTGTGGTTGCGTACAACGAATCGCCACGGCGCACTTGGCCGGTAAACCAATAGAACGGCTTTTCAAAAACTACTTTGGAGCGGTCGTTGAAAATTTCGCCCAGATAGAGCAGTCCTTTGCGTTTATCAAACGTCAGTACTTTGGCGGCATTGGTGGCATCATAATGCCAGACCGTATTTTCTGTTTCGCCTTTTTCTATGCGTGAAATATAATCCGGTTTGTCGGGCGGAGGTGTATATATCCAGCGCGTGCCGGGTTGGGAGGGATAATAATCGGCTATGCGAACTTTTTGGGCAACGGCCTCCGATGCAAGTAACAGTAACAGACAGTGCGACAGTAAACGGAGCATTTTCATATCTTCCTGATTTTAGGAAAGATACGAATGAATTCCTGAAAAAAGTTAATGAGGTTAATTAATTTTTTAAAGCAAACCCCGACAAAATTTAGTTCTGTCGGGGTTTCAAGTCTTATCCGCGCGATACTTTATTTTCTTTCACCGTAGCGTTGTGCTTGGCATAAGTGGGGCAGGTTTTGTAGGCGCACGATGCCATAAAAGTTACGGCTAACAGGGCGCAGGCAATCCATCCTTTGGTTTTCATAAGCGTAATTTTTGAGGGTGTATAGTTCAAATATAGTTCCAAATTCAATACAAAAGCAAGTTGCATCCGCGAACGTCGCTATTGTCATAACGGCCTAATACGCGAAATGTTGTATCGGACAGTTGCTGTCCGATGTCTTGCGTTTCTATGAAGCAACACGAGTCAATATTAGCGAGGTCAATGATGTTAATGCCTCCCGTGGCACGTTCGGCCGGAGCAAAAGGGTCGTTCAAGTCGCGCAGCAGGATGCGCACCTGTGGCGGCGTTTGAAAAACATCAGAATTGACGGCATAACACTGTGAAAGCAGTTCTGTCATGCCGTATTCTGAGTGTACCTGACAGCCGAAAGCACGGCGGAGGGTTTCATGTACTTCTTGCCGAATCATTTCGCGGCGGCGTCCCTTCATGCCACCTGTTTCCATCACAATCAAATCGGGCAGGTGCATAGGGTACTGCTCGGCAAAATCGAGCAGGGCATAAGTTACACCCAGCAAAATGGTTTTTTTCCCTTGCGAACAAGTTTCTTGCAGGCGCTGTGCCAGTTCGTTGAAATTATGCAGAAAAAACCCCGAAGGTTGAGCTGTGCTTTTCATAAAATCTTCCGCCATAAACACCAGCGAGGAGTTGCCCTTTTCCAGATAAGACGGCAGCAGGGCAAACAAATGATAGTCGGCAAGGTTGCCGTAGAAATATTCAAAAATGCGGCGCGCATTGGCACTGTAAAAAGCCGCATCGGCAACATAGTGGCGGCTGTTGATGCTGCCCGTTGTACCACTGCTTTCAAAAATCACTTCGGCCTCTTGTGGGGTGCTGCCTATGCGGTGGTATTTGAAAAAGTTGATAGGCATAAAAGGTATCTGCCTGATTGTCTGAATGGTATCTATATCTGTTTTTAATGCGGCAAGGTAGGCCGCGTAGGTGTTGCAATGCACGGCTTGATAGCGAAACGCCTGCAAAGCCATTTCGTTAAAATTATTTGCGTTAATATGTTGTAAACTCGTTTTAAATCTTTGCGTAAATTGCATTGGTAAACTTTCTGTTAAACCCAAAAATACTCCATGCTGTCAAGAAATGCTTTAATTGCTTGTTTTTGCTTAGTAACGCTAACGGCCTGCTTTCGGGAGCCCAATTATTCGGTTGTGCCGGAAATAACATTTCAAAATATAGTGGTAAGCCCCGGCCGATTCCCGCAGACAGATTCTATCGCTATTTTTATTACCTATAAAGACGGCGACGGCGACTTAGGCCTTGGCGACCAAGACATCAATCCGCCATTCAATATTACCAATCCGGACGGTACACCCAATCGGTTTTATTACAATTATCTCATCAATGTTTTTAAAAAAGAGCGGGGCAGATTTGTTCCTGTTGTATTTTCCGACCCAAGCGTAACGCTGAACGGTCGATTCCCGCGCTTGAACAACCTACCTACACGCACAGCCATTGAAGGCAGCCTGCGCTACGGGTTTAACTTTTTTTATGCATTTGCCGATGCTTATCGCCCCAGGGTGATGCGCGGCGATACGGTTCGCTTTGAGATACAACTGGCAGACAGACAGTTAAATCTGAGCAATATTGTACAAACCGATGAAATCATCATAGGGCAGGTTAGATAAATATTCCAATTAAACACAGCCTTCAAGTTTGCATTTGTGCATTTTAATATTAGATTTGTCTAATATTAATCTTTAACTCTTTTTGTATTTACCCGTTATGGAAGACTTCAATAGGATTATAGAATCGCTGAGTGTTCGTTTTATTCGCTGTCGGCACTTGGATATTTTACATTCGGTTACGGTTAATAATGCCTACGACGTGGAAAATACTTTAATTGTGGTAGGGGAAGGCTCTACCGTAACACTTGAAACAACAGCGGAAACAGCACACGAAGGCGACATGTTGTTTATACCTGCGGGAAGGGCTTGCCATCTTACCTTTGGTATGCGCGACCGCTCCATACAAATTGGTAATGAAGAATTTATCCATAACAGGGAGCAATATTTCCGCAAACACTTGCCTATACAAGAGTTGAAAAACGGAACAAAATTTCAAAACTATTTTCACATTAATTTTGAAGCAAAAGTTTTTGATTCGGTCAGCTTCTTTACTTCGTTAGACATCCCCCCGTTTGTTATTAAAGGCAATAAACGGCTGTTGCAGATAACCGAAGAAATTGTGCGCGAAAGCGAAGCGGATTCGGTAGGACGCGAGCGGGTTATACAACTGCAAACGGATTTGCTGGTGGTGGAAATCATCCGCCATATTTTGGTTAATCATCAGTTCACCGAAAAACTGGCAACCAACAATACCTATTTCAGAGACCCTCGTCTTATTGACATCTTCACCTATATCAAGAATAATCTGAACGGTGATTTGTCTAACCGCGTGTTGGCACAAGTAGCCAATGTTTCGGAAGACTATGTGGGGCAATATTTTAAAATGCTGACCGGCATCAATCCGCAGGATTACATTGAGTACCAGCGAATGGAAATGGCCGTGAATTTGCTGCGTACCAGTAAGAAAAGTATTCGTGCGATTGGCAATGAGGTCGGCTATAAAGATACGGCCTATTTCTGCCGCCGTTTTAAAATGATGTTTGGTATTCCGGCAGGCAAAATGCGTCGTCGGGAAAGCCTTATGAACCTTTAAACAGGATGCGAAAAAACGATTTAGTAAAAATATTCTTCTTGGCGATGGTGCTGGCAGGAATTTTTACGGCCTGCCAGTCTATCCGCCAGATGCGGAACTTCACTCAGTGCGCTTTCAGGCTGCAAGGATTGAGCAAATTTACAGCAGCCGGTATTGACTTTTCGGAAAAGCGCGGTTTGACCGATTTTAACTTTACCGATGCGGCCAAACTGACAAGCGCTTTGGGAGGAAACAACCCTTTTGTTTTTAGTTTTTTGGCCAATGTGGAGGTAAAAAATCCGAATTCGGAGCCGGCAGCCGTAACTCGGTTAGACTGGATTTTGGCTGTGGATGGCAAAGACATTATTGACGGAGCGGTCAATACGCCTGTGCAAGTAGCACCCAATGGCGGGCTTGCTACCATGCCTGTGGCAGTCAATCTGGACTTGAAAAAGATATTTGCCAATGAAGGGCGCGACGCACTTTTGGGATTTGCCTTTGACACAGTCGCCAAAGGCAACAACAGCACACGAATAGCACTCAAAGTAAAACCCTACATCAATATTGCCGGTTTTGCTATTCCCTATCCGGGCTATATCACGGTAAAAAAAGATTTTTAGCCCTAAATCAGGGTTAGTTTTTTGTTGATTTCCATAGCCATCGCTTCTTGGCGAAGTTCCTTTTTCAGCGATTTAACGTATTCTATCACCTCGTCGAGGTGGCGGTTCATATCGTTGTGGGTAACGTAGGTATAAACTACATACACCGTTTCACCGACAAGCCCTGCTTGTTCGCTGTTCCAAACGCCTTCGGCTTGTTTGCTGGTAGCGCCGCCAAAGCGCTCGGCTAAAAAGTTCAACGTGCGCTCTACGTAAGGCTTGGCATCTATTGCTTTGTCCACGTCAATTGTGGTGGGGATGAAAATGCCGATGTTATTACTGCGTTCTAATCGGTCTATCAGCATTTCAAATATGTTTTGCAACACTGTCGGCACGGGCAATTTTTCATGTTCGCCTACTTTGAGTGAAGGGAAGTCGGGAATAAACGGAATGTAGAAATCGGTTCCGGCATCGGCAGGGTAGTGCTGCAACTCCTCGCTGGTGCTGTTTACAAGGGTAAATATCTGCACCTCATCGCGGCGGATATGCTTGCGCAGCATTTGTTGGACATTTACTAACTGTGCATCTTTTACTTTATCGGGAGGAGTGAGCAAGATAATTTGCTTGACATAATCAAGCAGCATGACAATATCTTGGTCAAGATTGCCGTCTGCGTCTTCATCCAGCGATTCATTCAGCGTTATTACCACATTTTCATATTCGGTGATGATATTGTCGAGCATGAAAGTAGTTTTGACTACATCGGGAAGGGCGGGGTCGTCCAATGAAATGAGGAAATCGGAGCCGTGCTTGCTTTTGTACAACTTGGTTCGTTTTTCAATACCCAAGTCGGCAATTAATTTTTGTGGAACGGGATACTCGGTGTAAACCGTGCGCGCACTTGTTTTTTCTGCCAGACAGTTGGCGAGCATAACCCCGATGCTGGTGGCACCCTGTCCCTCAAATACATTGAGAATCAGTACCATTCTTGCTTTTGCGGAACGCGCCATGCGGCGGTTGGCATCTACTAAATAGCGCCCCAACATCTTCGCCAGTTCTATGGCAACAACAGGATGCCGGTGCAGCACTTCCATGAAATGTTCGCGCCTGATTACGCGCACATCTACGTCTGTGATGGCTTTTACGGTTGCCGAGCGCGGTTGATTTTCCAGTATTCCTACTTCGCCGAAAGTATTACCGGGCATCAAATAGGCGAGCGTCTGCGTTTGGTGGTTGGCTCCCATGCGTTGCACGGCCACAATGCCATTGGTAATTACATAAAGGCTGTCGCTTGGGTCACCCTGCCACACAATGGTTTCGTCGGGAAAAAACTGCCGAAGTTTGGTTTTGGCCGCAATGGTTTGCAATACTTCTTTGGGCAATTGCTTGAAAAGTGCAGACTGGCGCAGCGCTGAAATAGCATTGTCGCTGATTTTCATGGGGTATCGGGATTATGGCAACTAAGTTAGTGTTTACAGGTCTGATTTTTGGCGGCATCTTATCAAACGACATAAAAAAACACCGATTACCCATCGTAACCGGTGCTTGTTGTCATTGAGAGAAACTTTTACTTTGTTGTGCCGATTGGTTCAACTTGAGCTTTTTGCGGTGTACCTTGGCGATAGTAAGCCACAAAAACCAGCATAGCTCCAATGCAGATGAGTAAGAGTAGCTTTTTCATCATGTTTCCTAATCATGTAGTTTGTCGGTAGGTTGAAAAATGCCGTACGAAAGTAGTGTTTTTTTTCAGAAAAACAACTATTTCTGCCTGAAAAACAAGCGGATAGGTACTCCTTCCAAACCAAAATGCTCGCGCATTTTATTTTCCAGATAGCGCTGGTAAGACTCCTGAATGTACTGCGGCAAATTGCAGTAAAATGCAAACGTAGGGCACTTTGCCGGAAACTGGGTGATGTATTTTATCTTCACAAATTTGCCTTTGATGGCCGGCGGCGGATAGTTTTCTATCTCTTTCAGCATTACCTCGTTCAGTTGGGAGGTAGGAATTTTTCTGAACTTGTTGTGATATACTTCCACAGCCTTTTCCATGGCCTGAAAAATGCGCTGTTTGTTAATTACGGAGGTAAACAAAATAGGCATGTAGTCAATAGGCGCTAAACGCTTGCGAATGGAATCTTCTATTTGTTTAGCGGTTTTGCTGTCTTTTTCTACCATGTCCCATTTGTTAATCATCAGTACGATGCCTTTGTTGTAGCGATGTGCCAATGAAATAATGCTCACGTCTTGCGACTCCAGCCCTCGGGTAGCATCCACCATTACGATACATACGTCCGAATCTTCCAAAGCGCGAATGGAGCGTAGGGTAGAATAAAACTCGATGTTGTCCTTAATTTTGGATTTGCGGCGCAACCCTGCCGTATCGGTAATGATAAAGTCCTGTCCGAAAAGCTGGTAGCGGGTGTCTATACTGTCGCGGGTAGTGCCTGCAATATCGGTAACAATGCTGCGCTGTTGCCCCAGCAGTGCATTGAGGAAAGATGATTTGCCTACGTTGGGTCTTCCCAATATGGCAAAACGCGGCAACCCTGCGTGCGGGTCTTCTTCTTGTTCCTCATCAAAATGTGAGGCAATGGCATCCAGCAAATCGCCCGTTCCTGAACCGTTGATGGCAGAAATAGGAAAGATGTTGTCAAAGCCGAGTGCATAAAACTCGCCCGCATAGTTCATCTTAGCGGGCGTATCGGCTTTATTGACAACTACATAAACAGGCTTTTTGCTGCGGCGAATGACGTTGGCAAAGTCCTTATCTAAATCGGTGAGGCCTGCATCCAAATCAACCATAAAAATGACCACGGAGGCTTCCTCAATGGCCAACTCTACCTGCTCTCGAATGGCACCCTCGAAAACGTCGTCTGAGCCATGTACATAGCCACCCGTATCTATGACGGTAAAAAATTTATTGCCCCATTGTGCCTGACCGTAGTGGCGGTCGCGTGTTACGCCGCTTTCGTTGTCCATAATGGCTTTTCTGGACTCAATCAGCCGATTAAAAAGGGTGGATTTGCCTACGTTTGGCCTGCCGGTTATGGCGACAATATTTGCCATGATTTTTCAATGATTGAACATGATGACAGCGACAGCCTCTTGCCGCTATCCGTAATAAACGGGCGCAAATTTAGGGCAAAAAAGCGGGATTGCCTAATGTTGGCTGTCAAACCACCAAGGAGAGGCTATGGGCTGTTGTTTGATTAAAAATGCTTTTTGGCGCATGAATCGCTTAATGGCAGAAGGCCCCATGCGTGTGCCGCCAATTCCCGACATTTTAAACGAGTTTTTCTCACCTTCGTGCACCACGGCGGTCAGTGCGCAGTCGTTGATGCTGATGGCGCCGCCTTTAATGCGTCTGCCGATAGCCATCGCTTCTTCGTTTGTTCCTGCAAATACAGCTCCACTTAGCCCGAAAACGGTACTGTTCGCCTTTTCTATGGCATCCTCTATGCCATGAAACGGCATAACAGGCATAAGAGGCCCGAAGGTTTCTTCGCTCATCACCTTCATATCGGGGCTTACGTTGGTGAGAACGGTCGGGAAGCACCATCCGCCGCCATCAATGGTTTCTACATGCCCCGGGCCGGTCAGAATTTTTGCGCCTTTTTCGCGTGCATCGCGCAGGTGCTCGTTGATGATATCTATCTGCTTGTCGGAAATAATAGGCCCGATTTGTCCGCTCTCGTAGGTGGGGTATGCAAACCGCAGTTGGTTGGTTTTCTGCACCAGCATATCTACGAATTGGTCAAATACGCTGTCTTCCACATAGATACGCTCTATGGAAAGACAGGATTGACCTGCGTTTACTACTGAACCCCACAGCAGGGAAGAGGTGGCATGGTCTAAATCAGCCGTTGCCGTAACAATGGCGGGGTCTTTGCCGCCCAATTCCAAAAATACGGGCTTGAAATGGCGGGCTGCCGATGCATACACCTTCAAACCGGTGGCTACACTGCCCGTAAAGCAAATAATATCGGTCAGTTCTACCAACTGCGCACCGGTTTCGCCTGCGCCTTCCACATACACCAGCACATCGGCAAGTGCAGGTACCTGCGCAATAGATTCCATCAATGGCTTAATAAACCGCGGCGTTACCTCGCTTGGTTTTACTATGACCGCACAGCCTGCCAGCAATGCAGGGATGGTATCTATCAACGACAGCAGCAGCGGGAAGTTCCATGGGCTGATTACGCCTACCAATTGGTACGGTTCTAAGTCTTGTTCAATGCCGATAAACGGAATACTGCTCTGTTTTTCAACCTTTTGACTCAAAAAATCGGTGGCAATGCCGCACCAGCGGTCAATAGAAGATGCGATTAACTGTGCTTCCAGTACCGATTCGGATTTGCGCCCTGTATCAACAGAAAGTGCTTCTATCAGTTGCAGAAGCATTGCCTGCGAAGCGGCTTTCCATTGTTGCAAGGCTGCTACTCTGCCTGCTACGCCAAGTGCCTGCCATTGCGGTTGCGCGGCGCGCATTCGTTGGCAAATAGCCGCCAATTCTGCTGCATCGGGTGGGTGAATGGTGTAATCGTATTGGCCGTTTCGGGGGTTGCGAACCGATAGCGTTTGAGTCATGGGATGAATGTCTTCAAAAATTTTTCTAAAAATAGACATAATGATGATTTATGTCATCATTATTGGTAAAAACAAGCCATATTTTTGTATCAGTCATTGAGAGAGACGAATAAAAAAACTCCGATGGTGCCGGAAACAATTTTTTAGCGTACAGTCATTTTTTCATGCACCAGAGCCCCGCTAAGGAGTAGCGGGGTTTTTCTTTTAACCAAGAAACACGGCCGTTTGTTTAAAATCATGTGAAGTAAAAAACAGGATTGGTGCGAATACTTGTGATTTGTAAGGAAATTTCTGCCGGAATATGCGGTTGCAGATATTCCTGCAACAGTTCGGTAGTACAAATTTCGCTTTCGTAGTGTCCGATGTCTGCAATAACGATTTTGCCGTCGGCATCAAAAAACTGGTGATATTTATAGTCGGCAGTAACGAAGAAGTCTGCTCCTGCTGCGATGGCGTTGTTCAGCAGAAAACTTCCCGAACCGCCACAGACAGCCACTCGTCGCACGGGTTTTTCCAACAATCGGGTATGGCGGATGCAGGGTGTTTGAAAAGATTCTTTCAACAGGTTTAAAAACTGTACTCCGGTCATCTCCTGAGGCAAATCGCCCACCATACCGGCTCCTGTTTCGGGGTTTTCGTTGGCAAGCGGGTAAATATCAAAGGCTACTTCTTCGTAGGGGTGGGCTTCGCGCATGGCTGCAATAATTCTGCTTTGTAAATAAGCAGGGAAAATAGCTTCCAATCGGTCTTCTTCTACGCGCTCCAATTGGTTAGCCTGCCCGATGAACGGATTGGCTTTTTCGTTGGGTTTGAAAGTGCCTTCGCCGCGCAGGGTAAACGTGCAATGGCTGTAATTGCCGATTTGTCCTGCTCCTGCCGCCGCAATGGCCTCACGCACAACGTCTGTATGCGAAACGGGTACAAAAACAGACAGTTTTTGCAAAGTCTCGCGTTTGGGTGCTAAAATTTTCTGATTCAGCAAGCCTATTTTATTGGCAATGCGATGATTGACACCCTGCAACACATTGTCTAAGTTGGTATGGATAGCATAAATGGCAATATCGTGTTTAATTGCCTTGATAACAGTGCGCTCGATGTAGTTGCGTCTGTTGAGTTTTTTCAATCCTGAAAATACAATCGGATGGTGCGCAACAATCAGGTTGCAGTTTTTGCTAATGGCCTCTTCCACAACCTCTTCGGTAGCATCCAAACTGATGAGAATACCTTTCAGCAATTGGCTTTCGCTGCCGATAATCAGCCCTGCATTGTCGTAGGATTCCTGCAAAGCTGTTGGGGCAAGCGTGGCTAACAGTCGCGTAATATGTCCGATGGTAAACGATTGCATATGCTTCAAATATTTGCCGGCATGAAAATTAGGCCATCCGCACAAATTTTTTTCTGTTGTGCAGCAACCTTTCAGCAAAAAGCCGCTCTATACAGGCAAACAAACCTTAGAAAAGCCATGAAAACCGTTTTTAAATATGCTGCCGCAGTCATCGTCATGCTGGCAGTTTTTGGACAAACATTTGCAACCCTTGCACAAAGCAGCCTTTCACAGGCAGGTAAAATCTGGTATGATGACGGGTTTCTATATGTGAATATTATTAACGAAGGTGTGCTGATTATCAACAACTTTGACCCGAAAGCACCTAAAAAAGTAGGGTTTATCCAAATTCCGGGCAATGTGGATATAGCCGTTCGCGGAAATATTATGTATGCCAATTCTCATCAGGATTTAGTGGCGCTCGACATTTCCGATTTGAATGCCATTAGGGAACTGCGACGCATCCCGGCGGTTTTCACGCATCGTCCGCGCCCGGGTGCATGGGATGCCAACACAATTGCATGGCGAACAGGTAATGACCTGCAAAATATCATCCGCAGTGCCTTTGGCGGATTTGGACTTGTAGGCAGAACCGGCAATAACGGTATTGGCATGATGGGCAACACCTTTGGCGTAAACAGTAACCCGCTGGTAATGAGCGCCGCACCTACGGCAAAAGCGCCTGCCAACCGTCCGTCAGGTGGCGGCAAAGGCGGCTCTATGGCCTGTTTCGTACTGATGGACGACTTTTTGTATGCCATTGATTCGCGCGATTTGCTGGTATTTTCCATCAGAAATGCGGCTTCCCCCGAGCTTATTGGTCAAAAAATACCTGTCAATAGCGATATTGAAACCCTTTTTGGCTATGAAAACCGCCTTTTTGTAGGTTCGCAATCAGGTATGTATATTTTCAATGCGACCGAACGCGCCCGCCCGCAGTTGGAGGGGACATATCGCCACGTGCGCAGTTGCGACCCTGTTGTCGTAGAAGGGCAATATGCATACGTAACCTTGCGCAACGGCAGCGATTGCGGCGGCAACGTGAACCAGTTAGATGTGATAGACATCAGCAACCCTTCGCGTCCGCAAAAAGTGCGCACCTACCCCATGACCAATCCGCACGGTTTGGGTATTGACAACGGACTGCTGTTTATTTGTGACGGTCGCGATGGGCTGAAAGCCTTTGACGCAAGCAATCCGCGAGCAATCAAACAGGTGGCACATTTCAGCAACATTCAAACCTATGATGTCATCCCCGATAATCACCGCAAAATATTAATGATGGTAGGCGGCAATAAAATTACCCAATACGACTACCGCGACCCCTTCAAACTTGCCGAACTCAGTGTGCTCGATTTAAGCAGCACATCTGATATTCAGGCAGTTAATCGCTAATGATATTTTTTACAACGAGCTTTCATCTTGCAGAGTACCGTGGAACTTTCCTGCATCCATTTGTTGCGGGAAAGTTTTTGTTTTTTTTCAAATCAATTTATTAGTTTACGGTACGAAGTAACATTGAGGTGAGCGAATGATTTTTACTGACAAACTAAACGCCAGCAATACCGTATCCAAGGGCAACATACTGATTGCAGAACCTTTTCTGCCGTATGGAAATTTTGAGCGGACGGTAGTACTTCTTTGCGAACACAGTGAAGAAAATGGCTCATTTGGTTTGATTTTGAATAAACCTACTTCACTTGCCGTGAACGAGGCAGCAGAAATGTTTGATATAGACCAAAAAATACACATAGGGGGCCCCGTTGAGCAAAATACTTTACACTTTATCCATACATTTCCCGACTTAAAAGGAAGCATTCCCATCAAAGACGGCATTTACTGGGGCGGAGACATTGAGCAAATGAGTCATTACAGCAACCTGCGCCGGCTGAATCCTTCCAACTGTCGTTTTTTTGTAGGCTACAGCGGCTGGGCTGCCCGCCAGTTAGCAGGCGAAATCGAGCAAAACTCATGGATTATCTATCGCGAGTCCATTGAAGGACTTTTTACATGGCCTTCCGATAAAATGTGGCAGACCATATTAAAAAATATGGGAGGCAAGTATCGCGCCTATTCAAATTTTCCTGAAGACCCGCGTTTGAATTAAAGCGAAATTGCTACCTTTGCAAGGTATGCAGTCTCTTTAATTTAAGCATGATTGACCCAACCGAAAACCGTAACGAAGCCTCTGAGCTTAATCAGGAAGCATTAGCGTCAGTTCCTTCTCAGGAAGAACACTCCTTAACGTCCGAAGAAATTTCTATCCACGACGAACATGCCTCCGAGGAAGATGAGCATGATTTGGATATAATGGGCGAACAGGACTTCTCGCAATACACCAAAGAACAGTTTGTAGAAGCTTCTGCGAAATTATTTGATGAAAATAATTTCAAAAAAGTTGATGAACTCCTCCGCCTGATGAAAGTGGAGGTTGACCGCATCAACAAAGAAGAGCGCGAAGAAGCACTGCAAAAGTTTTTGGCAGAAGGTGGCGAGCAGGATGCTTTTGAGTTCAAATCTGATGCCCTGATTGATAAGTTTTATGCCAACTACAAGGCATTAAAAGACAGAAAGGCAAAGTATTACAACGAGTTGGAAAAGCGTCGTCAGAAAAATTATGACGATAAAAACGCAATCCTGCAACAAATCAAAGCACTGGTGGAAGGCGGCGATACCGGCAAAGGCAGTTTGGATAAGTTGAAAGAACTCCAACAAAAGTGGAAAGAAGTAGGCCCCGTGCCTCCCCAGCAAGCCGATGCACTTTACAGCACTTACGATGCTCTTTTAGACCGTTTCTACAGCCAAAAGAGCATTGAGATAGAACTGATAGAGTTAGACCGTCGCAAAAACTTGGCTGCCAAGCAGGAAATTTGCGAAAGAGCCGAAGCCCTTGCCGCCGGCGATAACATCAATGCCGCCATATCTGCACTCAACAAACTGAAAGAGGAATACAAGTCGGTAGGCCCTGTGCCCAAAGACCAACAAGAGGCTATTTGGCAGCGCTTTAAGGCAGCAGCCGATGCTATCTATGAGCGCAAGCGCAAAGCCTCTGAGGAAATGCGCCGCATTTTGGAAGAAAACATGAAAGCCAAACAGGCGCTGTGCGTAAAAATTGAGCCTTTTGCCGAATTCAACTCCGACCGCATTACCGAATGGAACGCCAAGACCAAGGAAATCATGGCCTTGCAGGCAGAGTGGGAAAAAATAGGCCCTGCACCAAAAGAGGTGGCAAAAGATATCAACAAACAGTTTTGGAGCAACTTTAAGCAGTTTTTTGCGGCCAAAGGTCGGTTCTTTGACCAGTTAGAAAAAACCCGCCAAGAAAACCTGAGCCAGAAAATAGAACTGTGCCTTCAGGCGGAAGCACTGAAAGACAGCAACGAGTGGGATGCCGTAACAGCTACGCTGAAAAAACTGCAAGACCAATGGAAAAAAATCGGTTCTGTGCCCGAATCGCAGCGCGAAGCCATCTATCAGCGATTCAAGGCTGCCTGCGACTATTTCTTTGAGCGCAAGCGCAACAAGTCTCAGGCGCAGGAAAAAGAGTTTGATACCAATCTGGCAAAGAAACGCGCCATTTGCGAACAAATAGAAGCCTTGGCAGCAGCCAAAGAAACCGACCTTGCCAAGTTAGAAGAGTTGCATAAGTCATTCTTAGCCATTGGGTTTGTACCGCGCAATCAGGTGGAGAAAATAGCTGACCGCTTGGATAATGCTATCACTTCTTTCCTGAAAAATTTGGATATGCCGGAAGAAGAACGTGAAAAAATCAAGTTCCAACTGCAACTCCAATCGCTGGAAGGCAATCCTGATGCCGGAAGAATCATTGCCAAGCAGGAGCAGGCACTTCGCAAAAAGATTGCGGCCATGGAAAACGACATTTCGCTGTGGAAAAACAATCTGGATTTCTTTGCCAATTCCAAAACAGCAGATAAACTGCGCCGCGATTTCCAAGTGAAGATAGACGCTGCCGAAAATCAGTTGGATAAACTGCGCTCACAGCTTCGTGCCTTGGTAAACACTGTGAATAAAAAATAAACGACAACCTTTTAATCAACCTGCAAGTAATGGATACTTTCTTGGCAGAAAATTTATTGGACACGATTCAGCGTAAAAATGCTCCCGATTTGTTTGAGCATCCGGACTTCTATGGCGTAGATGATTTGCTCACACCCGAGCAGCGCATGATTCGCCAAAGCATCCGCGATTTTGTGAAGCGCGAAATCAGCCCTATTATTGAAGATTGTGCACAACGCAATATATTTCCTTCATTTATTGTCCCAAAATTTGGCGAAATAGGTGCTTTCGGCCCTACAATTCCTGTGGAATACGGCGGAGGCGGCTTAGATTACATCTCCTACGGCATTATTATGCAGGAGATTGAGCGCGGCGATTCCGGTATGCGTTCTACGGCCTCCGTACAAGGTTCGCTGGTGATGTACCCCATCTACAAATTCGGCACCGAAGAGCAGCGCAGGAAGTATTTGCCCAAGTTAGGTTCAGGCGAATATCTGGGGTGTTTCGGGCTGACAGAACCAGACCACGGTTCTAACCCTTCGGGCATGACTACCAACTTCAAAGATATGGGCGACCACTATCTGCTGAATGGTGCAAAAATGTGGATTAGCAATGCTCCCGAAGCCGATATTGCGGTGGTTTGGGCGAAAAACGAGCAAGGCAGAATCCACGGCCTGATTGTAGAACGCGGTATGGAAGGTTTCAGTACGCCCGTTACACACGGCAAGTGGAGCCTTCGCGCAAGTATTACGGGCGAGTTGGTTTTTGACAATGTGAAAGTGCCTAAGGAAAATCTGTTGCCCAATAAGAGTGGCTTAGGTGCTCCTATGATGTGCCTTGACTCTGCCCGCTACGGTATTGCATGGGGTGCCATCGGTGCTGCCATGGACTGCTACGAAACGGCACGCCGCTATGCCATGGAGCGCATCCAATTCGGTAAGCCGATTGCATCTTTCCAATTGGTGCAGAAAAAATTAGCAGAAATGCTTACCGAAATTACCAAAGCGCAGTTGGTGGCATGGAGGCTGGGCGTGCTGATGAATGAAGGCAAGGCTACTACTGCCCAAATTTCATTAGCTAAGCGCAACAATGTGGCAATGGCACTGGAAGTAGCGCGCGAATCTCGTCAGATTTTGGGAGGTATGGGTATTACGGGCGAATACAGCATTATGCGCCACATGATGAATCTGGAATCCGTAGTTACCTATGAGGGTACGCACGATATTCACCTGCTCATTCTCGGTAAGGAAATTACCGGCATTCCTGCCTTTGCATAACGCAGGTTACAGGTATTTAAGTTAAACTTTATCCCTGAGGGCATCAGTCCTTGGGGATTTTTTATACAAAAACAACGTGTTTTTAACCGTGGATTTCAGGGATACGGCTTATTGGAGCAACGCCGATGCCGGCAAGCGGAAAAAATTCTTGTTTTTCCGTGAGATGCTGCGTGTCTGTTTGCACCCTTCGCTGACCAATCGCATGGCCGGTGATATTTTGCAGACCATGCAGGCAGCGTTGCATGACTTAGCAGCTACACCTTTGTTTGCAGATGCCGCTGATATTCTGACAACGGGAAACACCGCGCCTGCATCGCCAAAAGCGGTAAATGAACGCATAAAAGCTCCCTTTACATGCAGTTTGGCACAGGCACTTTTTGTAAACACTACGCCTTGGCAGGGAGCAGATGCCGCACCTGAAATCATCTGCACTTCGGTGCAGAACTATATGCAAGTAGCAGCACAACTGACGGCCACGGAGCAAACTAACGTCGGATTGGCTGATATAGCTGCCTCTCCGCTATTTCTTTACGAACTTACGCAACCCGATTTGTTTCGTCCAACGGCTGCTAATGAAGCGACGGTTCGTCGGGTAGCTGCAAAAAAATATCCCGTAATTGTTGCGGCACTGCCTTACAAGCGCCATTTGCCGATAAGCACTTATAGTGGCAAAGATTTTTTAGTGGCATGGTTGCAGGCTTTGGAACGCTTGCTGCTTCCCAAGGGGGCTATTTATTTGTCGGTAGGCGGAAACTTCCTTACAGGGCACAAATGGCAGTCTTTGCGACAATATCTAGTGAATAATTTTGACAGCATACGCGCTTTTCGTTTACCTGAAGCTGATGACTTGCTCACTATTGTTTTGCAACACGCAGGCAAGGTTCGTGAGTTTTTCACCAACAGGCAGGAGCCACCCGAGAAATTGCTTATTAATGCCGAAAGCAATTGGCTGGCAGCGTCCGAGTGCCCGTTTTTTGAAGGGATACCGCTTTCGGAGGCATTAGATGTTAAGTTTCGGATAGTTCAATCTGACAATCAACTACTTATAAAATTTGATGAGTTTCCGGAAGATGTTTCGGCAGCGATTACGGATACCGCCCGCGAGTACCTGAAACAGCATTACAAGTTTGAAGAACAGTACGAACAAGAGCGCGCCCTACTTGCTGAAACCGCACAAGAACTAACCGATACGGACGAGTTGCAGCAGTGCCGCGTACATCCTGAATTGGGGCAGGAGTTGCGCCGCTGGGTGCAGTGGGCTGAAAGTAAAGATGCTGTACAGTTTGTCAAAAAAATTGAAAAGCCTGATTTTGTATTGGCAAAACAATTTGCAAGTATTGCCCGTTTGTTCGGCGAAATTGAGCGGAAATTTGAGCGAATGGGAGAAAAGGCGGCATTGGATAAAGACAGTATGGCGATGCTTCGGCAGTGGTTTGAGCGGCAGGCGGCGGCTATTGCATCGGTCGGTGCCTTTTTTGACCGCCCCGATTTTGATGCTCCCTTGCGAAGCATCAGTAAAACCGATGTGTTTTACTATATTTTTGCCCTTGTACAATCTGAAGACTATTTAAGAAACTTTCGGCATGTGCTGCGCCATTCAGAGCCCCGCGTATATGCAACAAACGACTTTTGGACGTGGGTAGATGCAGGAGCCGAACAATGGAAACAATACCGTCAATCCATATGACAACAGAACAGGCACAAAAACGGATAGCGGAACTGTCCGAAAAGATACATTACTACAACCACCGCTATTACCATGACAGCGTGTCGGAGATTAGCGACTATGAATTTGACAAGTTGCTGGAAGAATTGGAAGCGTTGGAAAAGCAATATCCTGAATTTGCCTTGCCCGATTCGCCTACACAACGGGTAGGAGGTACCATAACGAAAGAATTTGTACAAGTCAGGCATAAATACCCAATGCTTTCGCTGGGCAATACGTACAGCGAAGGCGAACTGATTGATTTTGACCAGCGAGTGCGGAAACTACTTGGTAGTCAATCATTTGAATATGTTTGTGAACTGAAATGGGATGGGGTTGCCCTGAGCATGACTTATCGGGACGGGTTGTTGGTACAAGGCGTTACGCGTGGCGACGGCGAGCAAGGCGATGATATTACGGCCAATATCAAAACCATACGCACTTTGCCTCTGCGCGTGCAGGCAGACAAATTGCCAAAAGAATTTGAAGTGCGTGGCGAAGGATTTATGAGTAGGGAAGTTTTTGACAGCCTTAACGAGGAAATTGCCGAAGAGAACGAAAAACGGGAAAAAGAAGGCAAAAAGCTGTTGAATTATTTGGCAAATCCGCGTAATGCCGCATCGGGAACGCTGAAAATGCAGGATTCTGCCGTTGTTGCCAAACGCAAAATTAACGCATATATCTACGATTTACTGTGCGAAGAAAATCCGTTTGCCACACATACGGAATCATTGGATTATTTAAAAAAAATCGGGTTTCAGGTGTCTCCGCATTACCGCAAGTGCAGCAATTTGTCAGAAGTTTTTGCATTTATAAAAGAATGGGAAACCAAGCGTGAGCATTTGCCGGTAGATACGGACGGAGTAGTTATTAAAATTAACAGCTATGCTCAGCGAGAAGAGTTGGGTTTTACGGCTAAAAGTCCGCGTTGGGCAATTGCCTATAAATACAAGGCCGAAAGTGCCGCAACCGAACTGCTTTCCATTAGCTATCAGGTAGGCCGCACAGGAGCGGTTACGCCTGTTGCCAACTTGCGCCCCGTTAAGTTGGCGGGTACAACCGTTAAGCGTGCATCGCTGCATAATGCCAATGAAATCGCCCGTTTGGATTTGCACGAAGGAGATACCGTTTTCATAGAAAAAGGTGGTGAGATTATCCCCAAAATTACGGGGGTAGATATTGGCAAGCGCAAAATCGGTGCACCGCAAATACATTTTATCAAAAATTGTCCGGAATGCAATACGCCACTGGTGCGCAATCCCGGCGAAGCGGCTTTCTATTGCCCAAATGAAAAAGGCTGTCCACCACAATTAAAAGGCAAAATTGAACATTTCATTGGCAGAAAAGCCATGAATATTGACAGTATTGGCGGGAAAACGGTTGATTTGTTTTTTGAGAAAGGGATGATTCGCACGCCTGCCGATTTGTACCAACTTCGGCAGGAAGATATTTTGGCATTGGAAGGTTTCAAGGAACTGTCTTCGCAAAACATCATAAACGGTATAGAAGCATCTAAAAACCAACCGTTTAGCCGAGTACTCTTTGCTTTGGGTATTCGTTTTGTCGGTGAAACGGTGGCCGAAAAGTTGGCTGACTATTTCCGAAATATAGATGCCTTGGCTGCTGCCGACAAAGATACATTGATTAACGTGCCCGAAATTGGCGAGAAAATTGCCGACAGTATCATCGCATGGTTTTCCGATGCGGAAAATCGCGCCTATGTGGAGCGCCTGCGGGCAGCCGGTGTGCAGTTGGCTACCTCCGGCAGCCGCGAGATGTTGAGCGATAAATTGGCCGGTAAAACCTTTGTTATTTCGGGCGTGTTCAAAAAATACGAACGTGAAGCACTTAAAGAACTCATTACCCGACACGGTGGCAAAAATGTTGGTTCGGTATCTTCCAAAACCGATTTTCTGTTGGCCGGAGATGGTATGGGGCCTGCCAAATTGGAAAAAGCCGAAAAGTTGGGCGTAAAAATTATCAGTGAAGAAGACTTTGAGCAACTAATAGCGGGGTAGCGCATGTATTTTCATGATTTTATAAAGGGGCCTATTTACGGCTTATTGCTACTTATCGTTATGCTAATGGTCAGAAATAGGCTCGCTCCCAAGCATTTGCGCAATTTTTACCTGCCTGCACTCCTGTTCAAATTTTTGGGAGCGGTCTCTTTGGGGCTGATTTACTACTTCTACTACGGCGGCGGCGATACAGAATTGTATTATGAATTGGGCGTATTCATCAGCAGAAGTTTTTACGAAAACCCGTCGGCTTTTTTTAAGTTGATTTTCGGGCCTTTGCAATATGACCCCGAGACCTATCCGTACCTTGCTGTTAATATGTTTTACCATCGGGGCGATACGGATACTTACTTCTTGCTGCGTTTAGTCGGTGTGCTCAATGTACTAACGGGTGATTCTTATGTGGCAACGGCCTTGTTTTTTGCCACTTTTAGTTTTTTGGGTAGTTGGGCTTTCTATCTGGCGCTTGTTCATATTTACCCCGCATACTACCGTTCGCTGGCACTTGCCATTCTGTTCATTCCGTCGGTAATTTTTTGGGGGTCGGGTCTCATGAAAGACAGTGTAACATTTGGCGGAATGGGGCTTGTGGTCTATGGGTTTTATTTTGGTATTATCCGCCGCGAAAAAATGGTTAGAAATCTGCTGATTGGCGGTTTAGGCTTGTTTTTAGTTGTTTCCATCAAAATTTACATTGTTTATTGCCTGATTCCCGCGCTCATGCTTTGGTGGTTTTTGCGCTTTCGCGACAGTATGCGTTCCGGATTTGCGAAAACAGTTTCAGTACCCTTCTTAATTGTATCAGGCAGTTTTTTGAGCTTTTTTGCCATTGTTAAGCTGACCAGCGACACGGCTTACAGAGTAGATAACCTCGCCAACAAAGCAAGCGTAACGGCTACCTATCTGTATCAACAAGCAGAAGGGCAGGGGTCTGCCTATGAAATTCCGCAGTTTGACGGCTCGTTGAGCGGCTTGCTGAGTTATGCGCCCCAAGGCATCATTGTAACCCTTTTTCGCCCGTATTTGTGGGAAGCTAAAAGCCCCGTGCAACTGATAGCCGCTTTGGAAGGTGCTTTGTTCATTTTTCTTACGGTAAGGGTTTTTTATAAAATCAGGCTTACGAAAATTGCTACCACTATTTTTGTAGAGCACTTTGTATTTGCTGCTTTGGTATTTTCTGTTGGTTTTGCTTTGGCAGTAGGGCTGACTTCCGGTAATTTCGGCACCTTAGTGCGCTATAAAATTCCTATGATGCCTTTTTATCTCTCCGCTTTGATGATTATTTTGGAAAAAAACAAGAAAAGAAAGCGGGATTTTCCCGGAACGATATTTAAATCGCATGGAAAGGTCGCCTAAAATACTTTTTGCGGTCAATCATCGGCTTGGGCGCTCGCCCGGGCAGCGGTTTCGCTTTGAGCAATATTTGCAGATATTATCGGAGGCAGGTTTCAGTTATGATATTTCTCCGCTGCTGCCAACACCGCAAGATGATGCTGTTTTCTATGCTGCAGGCAATTATATAGGTAAGTTGCGCATTATGCTGAATAGCTTATGGATTCGTCTGCGTGATTTGTGGCGTATCAAGCAATATGACATTGTTTTTTTATATCGCGAGGCACACTTTACACGCCTGACAATTTTTGAAAAGCTATTTAAGTGGTCAGGTGTGAAAATGATTGTTGATTTTGATGATGCCATATGGCTTCCGGTTATTTCGGAAGGGAATAAAATGCTTGCATGGTTAAAGAATGCAAGAAAAATTGATGAAATTATTCGCCGAAGTGATTTGGTTATTGTCGGCAATACTTATCTGGCTGCTTATGCACGCCAGTTTAATTCGCATGTGGCGGTTGTTCCCACAACTTTAGATACAACGGTTTTTTACCCCGAAAATCCGCGCTTTGCGCGGACAAGAGCTATGTGTAAAAAAGATAATCAGGCAGTTGTTATCGGCTGGACAGGCAGTTTCAGCACGATTGAACATTTTGAGTACGGTATTCCGGCATTGCTGGAAATCAAAAAAAAGTATGCTGAAAAGGTGCGTTTTAAGCTCATTGGCGACAGCCGCTACAAACATGCAGCGCTTAACATACAAGGTGTGGCATGGCATCCCGATACAGAGTTGGAAGAACTGGGCGAGATAGACATCGGTATTATGCCTTTGCCCGATAATGAGTGGACACGCGGCAAATGTGGTTTCAAGGGACTTACCTATATGAGCCTTGCCATTCCTGCCGTTCTTGCACCTGTGGGGATTAACAAGGATATCATTCGCGATGGTGAAAACGGATTTTTGGCGGCTACTACCGATGAATGGGTGGAAAAACTTTCATTATTGGTGGAAAATGAAGCACTCAGGAAGCGAATTGGTGAAGCCGGTAAGCAAACCGTGTGGGAATTTTATTCGCAAAAGTCTCAGAAAGAGCGTTATGTGCAGTTATTTGAAAATCTGTTGAGCCGACAATAAAGTATTATTGCTGTCGGCTGTAAGAAAATTTGCCTGTTTTTTTTCATTATTAATTTCCGTCTCTTTACCTTGTGAAACCGATTATTTTTCAAATTAATGTTTTCACAAATGAAAAGAGCAGTACTTTTTGGCTTGTGTACGCTATTCTTAGCGTTGGCCGCATTTGCACAGGACAGGCAAATCAGCGGAACTGTTACAGACGGTGTAGAAAAAGTGCCCCTCCCGGGTGTGTCCATCCTGATTAAGGGGACAAGTTCGGGTACATCAACCGATGCAGAGGGAAAGTTTCGGATTAATGTACCCGCCAATGCTCAGGTGTTGGTTTTCAGTTTTGTGGGGTATGTGTCTCAGGAGGTAGAAATCGGTAATCGCACTACCATTGACATTGCGTTGCAGCCCGATACCAAAACTTTACAGGAAGTGGTGGTAACGGGTTACGGTCAGCAAATTAAGCGTGAGGTTACAGGTAACATTGCCAAGGTGGGCAGTGGCGATATCAAAGATATGCCTGTGCCTACGTTCGACAATGCCTTGCAAGGAAAAGCTGCCGGTGTAGTAGTAAACGCAGGCGGCGGTAAGTTGGGGCAGGGTATCCAGATTCGCGTGCGGGGGCAGTCATCTGTTTCTGCTTCTAACGAGCCACTGTATGTGATTGACGGCATTCCCGTAACTACTGCCGACTTGGGTTCTTTTGGCGGTGCAACTAACCCGCTGGCCGACATTAACCCACAGGATATTGAATCAATTGAGATTCTCAAAGATGCCTCTTCCGCCGCCATTTTCGGTTCGCGTGCGGCTAACGGGGTAGTTTTGGTTACGACCAAGCGCGGAAAAGCCGGTAAAACCAATATCAATTTTGGCGTACAATTCGGTAACAGCAAGCCCAGCCGCAAAGTCCGTTTCCTCAATGCACAGGAGTACCGCGATTTTTATCTGATGGCGGCTGCCAACTCCGACCGAATAGACGGTATTCCGGTAAACGACCCGGACTCTTACACCTCTTACATAAAAGATTTTATTGCTTTCAACAGCTTAGGGACAAATGCCGATACAGACTGGGGCTCGCTTGCATTCCAAGATGCGCCGTTGAGCCAGTATGACCTGAACATGAACGGCGGCAGCGATAAGACCTCTTTTTATGTTTCCGGTCAGTTGTTAGACCAGAAAGGCATCCTGATAGGCAACGGATTACAGCGCATGTCGGGGCGTATCAATTTAGAGCACCGAATGTCAAACAAATTTACTTTGGGGGCTAATATGGGCTTGACTCGCACTTTGAACAACCGCATTTCAGGCGACCGCCAGTTTGATAACCCCATGCAGATGGTGGCTATTCCTTCTATTACGCCGCGCATAGACCCTACTACCAACCTGCCGATTGGTACTCCTCCCGGCGACATCAGCCTTCCGGTATATTACAACCCGTTGATTAATGTGGGTAATGCGTATTATAATACAACGGTTTACCGCAATATCAGCACCATTTTCGGGCAGTTGGAGATTTTGAAAGGGCTGACTTTCCGTTCAGAATTTGGCGTGGATATTCTCAACCAGCAGGAAGAACTTTATTACAACAGCAAAACTCAGCGGAACTTTGGTGCGCCGCTTGGCTTGGGTCAGAATCTTTACACCCGCGTTGAGAATTACAACACCAACAACTTCTTTACCTTTGATAAAACTTTCGGCAATCATGGTCTGAATGTGGTAGGAGGTATGTCTTATCAACAATCGCAGCAAAAAAGCAACTTCATTGAAGGCCGCGATTTTCCTTCCGATGCTTATCGCATGATAGTAAGTGCTGCCCGTAAAACAGACGGCAGTTCTTCCGAAACCAATTTCCGTTTCTTATCCTACTTCCTGCGTGCCAACTACAAGTTTAAGGAGCGCTACCTGCTCGGTCTGAGCGCGCGCGTGGACGGTTCCAGCCGATTCGGTAACGAGAGTAAGTACGGCTTCTTCCCTGCGGCTTCTGCGGGCTGGATTATTTCGGAGGAAAACTTCCTGAAAGACAACGATATTGTATCGTTTATGAAGTTGCGTGCCAGCTTCGGGCGCACGGGTAACGCTGAAATTGGCAACTTTCCTGCGCGTGGCTTATTTGCCGGAGCAGGCTATGCAGGCAATCCGGGGCAAGCGCCTACACAATTGGGCAACCCTAACCTAAGTTGGGAAACCACCGACCAGTGGGATGTGGGTATAGATTTTGGCATTCTGAACAACCGCATCAGTGGCGAAATTGACTATTACCAGAAAAATACTACCGGTTTGCTGCTCAATGTAAACGTTCCGGGAACGACCGGTTTTACTACACAGGTGCGTAACGTAGGTGCGATGTCAAACAAAGGGGTAGAAATTGTCATCAATACCGACAATTTGGTAGGCGATTTTAAATGGAAGACAAGTTTTAATGCCGCGCGTAACATCAACACCGTTACCAACCTCGACGGACAAATTATTGAAGCGGGTTTGAACAACATGAGCCGTGCAGTAGAAGGACAGCCTCTGGGGGTTTTCTTTACGGCTGAATATGCAGGTGTAAATCCTGAAAATGGCGATGCTTTATGGTATCGCAACCGCGTACTGCCCGACGGAACACTTGACCGCAGCACGACCAACCGCTACAACGAAGCCCAGCGGGTAGTTATTGGCAGCCCATTGCCAAAGTGGACAGGCGGTATTACCAATACTTTCAGCTATAAGGGCTTTGACCTGAGCATATTCTTTAATGCGCAACTTGGCCAAAAAATCAACTTCTATGGTGCAGGCCGATTCTCATCTGCCAACGGTCGCTTTGAAGACAACCAAACTGCCGACCAGTTGAATGCATGGACGCCGCAAAACCGCAATACCGATATTCCCGAAGCACGTCTGTTCTTCAACAACGGTGCACAACCTTCCAGCCGCTTTATTTATGACGGCTCATTTGTCAGACTGCGCAATGTTACACTTTCTTACAATGTTCCTAAGAATTATGTAAACAAGTTGAAGATGACAAGCGCCCGCATATTTTTTACCGGACAAAACCTTGCAACTTTTACCAAATACAAAGGTTGGGACCCGGAAGTAAATGCGGATGATATTGTGAGCAACATCGCACAAGGCTACGACTTCTACACTGCGCCGCAACCGCGCACTATCACTTTCGGAGTTAATGTAGGATTCTAAGCAAGAGGGAGTTTTTCACGTTTTTAAAAGATTATTCCAATGGAAATCAGAAATATTTATAAAAGTGTTTTTGTCGCCGCCCTTACCATGCTTTCTGTTAGTTGCGGCAACAGGCTCAATGTAGAGCCGACTCAAAGCATCGATGAAACCACTGCTTTGAGCGATGACCAGTCAGTTAAAGTAACCTTAACGGGGGCTTATGACGGCTTGTCGGGAGTCAATGTGTACGGCGGTGCTATTCAATATACGGGAGAACTGCTTGGCGATGACCGCGAAGTTGTTTTTGGTGGTACATTCACCACCTTAGACGAACTTTGGCGGAAATCTATTACCACAACTAACGGCGTAGTTACTAGTATCTGGACTAACTCTTACAACACGATAAACCGTGCCAATAACGTTCTCTCGGCGCTTGAAAAAGTCAATCAACAAGACCGCGCGCGTGTAGAGGGTGAGGCTTTGTTTATCAGAGGCTCGTTGCTGTTTGAACTGGTGCGCCTGTTTGGCAAAACATGGGGGGACGGAAATAATGCTACCAACCTTGGCGTGCCTATTGTGCTGACTCCTACGCGAACCGTTACAGAGGCTGATTTTCGCGCGCGCAATACTGTAGAGCAGGTATATGCACAAGTAATTGCAGACCTGACCAAAGCAGAGCAACAGTTGCCGCTTGCCAACGGCATTTTTGCTACCAAAGGCGCAGCGGCGGCCATGCTTTCGCGTGTGTACCTGATGCAGGGGCGCTATGCGGAAGCTCGCGATGCGGCTAACCGCGTAATCACTTCGGGGCGTTATGCCATGGCACGCAACTTTGCAGATGTATTTACCGAAAGTTCCGGCGACTATGCTCGCGAGCACATCTTCCGAATTGTTATTACCGACCAAGACGGTGTAAATGCGATGAATACCTATTATGCTTCAGCAGCATTTCAAGGGCGCGGCGATATTCGGGTACAAACCAAGCACCTCGATTTATATACGCCGGGCGATGTGCGTAAAGACTTTTTCTATCGCACGGGTGTAAACACATTTACATCCAAGCACCGCGATTTATATGGCGATGTTCCGGTGGTGCGCATTACGGAAATGTTCCTGACCCGTGCCGAGTGCAATTTCCGATTGGGGCAGCAAGTGGGCGCCTCTCCCGTTGCCGATATCAACGCAGTTCGTCAGCGTGCAGGGCTTCCGCCACTTACAACTGTTACATTGAACGACATTTTGCGGGAGCGTAAATTGGAACTGGCATTTGAAGGCCATCAAATTCACGATTTGAAGCGCAACCGACTGCCTGTTAATGCCAATTTTAACTTCAACTCCAATGCATTGGTACTGCCTATTCCACAGCGTGAAATAGACACCAATAAAAACTTAGTGCAGAATCCCGGTTATTAATCGGTTGGATGCGTGTTTTTACCACTGCCGATAGCCTCCTTTAGCTGTCGGCAGTTTTATTTTTTAACCATACAGTTTGTATTGCATCTGTTTTGGCCTAATTTGTATGCCCTTTTTTGAAAAAAATATGGCAAAAACAATTCAACTGAATATTAGCTTACAGGCATATGGCAGCATAGAAGAATTACCGGCGGCCGAGCGCCATTTATTGGAGGAAGCTCGGCGTGCAACTGAAAAGGCTTATGCTCCCTACTCCAACTTTTACGTAGGCGCGGCGCTGCTTACTGCCGACGGCGAGATTATCAGGGGTACCAATCAGGAAAATGCCGCGTACCCTTCGGGTTTGTGCGCAGAACGGACAGCCTTGTTTGCTGCCGGCGCAAATAACCCTGATTTACAGGTGAAGATGCTTGCCGTAACTGCCCGCCGCAAAGGCGAAGCGCACTACACGGCTGCAAACCCTTGCGGAGCGTGCAGGCAGGTAATGGCAGAGTATGAAGACAAACAAAAAAGCCCTATCCGTATTATCATGGAAGGGCAAAACGGTGAAATATGGGTAGCCGAAGGCATTAATGTGTTGTTGCCTTTCCGCTTTAGTAAGGAAAACCTCTAATTTGGCCGATTACATGAGCCGCTCGGCAATCCATTGCGCCAACTCCTCGAGATATTGGCGGTCGGTTTCATCGTAGTCATTCAGTTCGGTGCTGTCCACATCCAGTACCATTTGTACTACACCGTTTTTGATGACAGGTACAACAATTTCTGATTTGGACAATGAACTACATGCAATATGCCCCGGAAATTGTTCCACGTCAGGAACAATGACGGTTTGCGCCTGTTGCCATGTGTAGCCGCATACGCCCTTGCCAAAAGGAATGCGCGTGCAGGCAATAGGCCCTTGGAAAGGCCCCAGAACCAATTGATTGTCTTTAACCAAATAGAATCCGACCCAAAAGAAGTCCATGCCTTGTTTCAGTGCCGCTGCAATATTTGCCAGATTGGCAGTCAAGTCCGATTCTGTTTCGGTCAGCGCCTTAATTTGCGGCAGGAGCGCAGCGTATTTTTCAGCCTTGCCCAGCGAGGTGTCTATAATCAGTGTTTCAGCCATGATGCAAAATTAGGAACAAGTCCGGTGTTTACTTCAAAAATACGCCTGAGTTGCTAACTTGCGACATGGAAAATCAGAACCGCCATTTTGAGACGCTGGCCATTCGCACACAGGCCGAACAATCCGATTTCAGAGAGCACTCAGTGCCCTTGTATCTTACTTCAAGTTTCACGTTTGAAGATGCCGAACAGGCGCGGGCACTATTTGCCGATGAGATACCGGGCAATATTTACACCCGTTTTTCCAATCCGAACAATACAGAACTGATTGAAAAACTGTGCCTGCTGGAAGGTACGGAAGATGGTATCGCCACTGCTTCGGGCATGGCAGCCATGTTTACCAGTATGGCGGCATTGCTGCGTGCAGGCGACCACATAGTGGCTTCCCGTTCGGTTTTCGGCTCCACCCATCAGATTCTGACGCAAATTCTGCCGCGATGGGGGATTACTCATACTTACGCCGATTTAGACCGACCCGAAAGTTTTGAGGCAGCCATACAGCCACATACAAAGATGATTTTTGTAGAAACGCCGTCTAATCCTGCATTAGATTTAATTGATTTGGAGTGGTTAGGAAAATTAGCCGATAAGCGCAATATTATTCTCAATGTGGATAACTGTTTTGCCACACCTTACCTGCAAAATCCTGCCCGATACGGCGCACATTTGGTAACGCACTCGGCCACTAAGTTTATTGATGGGCAAGGGCGCGTTATCGGTGGTGCTATTTTGGGCAAAAAAGAACTGATTAAAGAAATCCGATTTTTTGCCCGACACACAGGCCCTTCCATGTCGCCGTTTAATGCGTGGGTACTTTCCAAAAGTTTGGAAACGCTGGCAGTACGCATGGAACGCCACTGTGCCAATGCTCATGCACTTGCTGAAAAACTACTTGGCAATCAGGAAGTTGAATGGGTGAAATATCCTTTTTTGCCTACCCATCCGCAATATGAACTTGCCAAAAAACAAATGCGCATGGGTGGCGGTATGGTTACTTTTGAATTGAAAGGAGGTATTAAGCGCGCCCGAAGATTCATGGATAATCTGCAAATGCTGTCGCTGACCTCCAATTTGGGCGATACACGCACCATTGCCACGCACCCTGCCACGACTACGCACTCCAAACTGAAAGAAGAAGAGCGCACCGCCGTAGGAATTACCCCCGGGCTGATAAGGGTTTCGGTAGGATTGGAGCATATTGATGACATCTGGCGTGATATAGCACAAGCCATTGCACATTCTGTTTAAAAAAATTTGAAGAAAGCGATAATGCTATTAACCGCAATAGCCAATACAACGGGCAAGAGGTAGGCATATCCTTTTGCCCGCCATTTCCATTGGCCTTCCTCGTTCAGGTAGGGTTTGCCGGGTAAGTTATCAAGCACAAGCGCTTTCGCCGGCTCCTGCGGGTTGTAAATAACGGCTTCTTGCGGGTCATCCATCAGGTCGTCTATCTGGTGCGACAGTGCAAATACATAATGGCTGTCGCCTCTGTCGTCTTCAAAACAGAATCGGAGTTTATAGACCTGTGCGTCATTGACAATCATATTGGTTTTTTCTTTGTCCACATAGTCGGCATAGGTGAGGATGCCGTTGCGCAGCAGGCTGATTGTTTTAGGCACGTGTTTAACCGACAAGTAAATAAACAGCAGGCCGAGCATTGGAAATATCATCACAATAATGGTAACCCACCACGGTGTTATGGCCTCGTTAAATCCTTCTATGCGCGAGTGCTCGGGGCTGTCGGCCGAAAATTCTACTGTTACGCTTTGTTCGGGCATCGCCGTTTTTTCTATAGAATAAGAAGTTCCCAGATACTTTTTTCCCTGATAATCAAAGGTATACAGCCATCTGACCACCGATTCTTCATCAATGCTCCAATTGGTGTATTCGGTTTTGAGGACTTTGCCTTCTGCTTTTTCAAGCTCGCCCATGAAGCGATGGAAAGTAAAAAGATTGCTTTCAAGCCCCAGCAGCAGGAAAAAAATCATTCCTACACCAAAAAAAATCCAGCCAATCATGCTGAAAACGTTATTGAAAGTAACTTGCAGTATTAGCGGAAACGGAACGCTGCGCGGAGGCTCCTGAAACTTGGTGCGCATATGGGATGACGGCTAACAATACATCAATATACAAAAAGTTCTACGGATAATCCAAAATATAAACCCGACGAATTTTCGGGGTTCGTCGGGTTTTAAGATAGCGGACACAACGGTTTTGTCGGTATTTAATCAACCCAGTCTGCGATGAACAAGTTGGTGTCTTTGGTACCTTTATTGTTGCGATTGCTGCTGAAAATCAGTTTTTTGCCATCGGGAGAGAACATCGGGAACGAGTCAAACACTCCGTCGTATGTAACTTGTTCCATATTACCTGTTTCAAGGTCAACCATGTAGATGTTGAACTGAAACCCCCTTGCCGATGCGTGGTTAGAGCTGAATAAAATCTTTTTGCCCGACGGATGGAAAAACGGCGCCCAGTTGGCTTTCCCCAAATTGGTAATTTGTTTCAAATTGGAGCCGTCGGCATCGCAAATGAAAATTTCCATTTCTGTGGGTTGCACCAAACCTTTTTTAAGCAGGTCTTTGTATTCTTTAATCTGTTCGGGCGTTTTAGGTCTGGAAGCGCGGAACACAATTTTTGAACCGTCGGGCGAGAAAAATGCACCGCCGTCGTAGCCCAAATCTTTGGTAATGCGTTTTTGGTTGCTGCCGTCTATGTTCATTACCCACAGTTCCAAGTCGCCGGAGCGCATGGAAGTAAAAACAATTTTATCGCCTTTGGGTGAAACGGTTGCCTCTGCATCATAACCTTTGTGTTTGGTCAGCTTTTTTTTGATGTTCCCTTTCAGGTCGGCAACAAAAATGTCATAGTCGGGGTGAATTTGCCAAACATATTTACCACCTTCTCGCGACGGGGCAATAGGGCAGGCCATGCCTCCTAAATGTGTGGACGCATATAAGATGGTGGTATCGCCCGGCATGAAGTAGGAACAGGTCGTGCGCCCGTGCGAAGTGCTGACCATCTGCGGGCGACCTTTGGACATATCTCCCTCTCTGAGGTCAAAGTAGAAAATCTGGTCGCATTCCAAGCCCCAGACTTTGTAGTTAGACTGGAATACGATTTTTTGTCCGTCAAAGCTGAAATAAGCCTCTGCGTTATCGCCCCCAAAAGTAAGTTGGCGAATGTTGCGCAAGTGTTTTTCCTGCGGATAGCGAAGGCTGTCGGCATTTTTTTCCTGTGCGTAAGCATTGATGCTCAAAGAGCCGACCAATGCTCCGGCAATAGCTGTTTTGAAAAATTTCATCCAATAATTGTTTATCATTAGCCTACAAAGTTATTTTTGTTCAAAACTTACCCCTAAACTCACTTACAACGCAAAATGGCAAAGCCAAATACGAAACAAACCTCTGACAGCAACATCTCTTCGCGAGTCGGAACCTACCAAAGCCGCAACATTATTGTCAGCATAACTGCTGCCTTGTTGCTTATTGGCGCGTTTACCCTATTTGCATTGCATACGAACAGGTTTACAAAAGTAATACAGTCTAGCATAGAAATTCAGATAATGCTTGAAAATGGCTTGGACAGCAAAGACAGCCTGCGCATTGTGAATTTCTTGGCATCTCAACCGTTTATTTTGAAAGTAAACGGCCGGCCTAAAATCAGGTATGAGTCTAAAGAGGAAGCCCTGAAAAGGCTTTCAGAGGAACTGAAAGAAGATATTTTGAGTAACGCACTTGAAAATCCTCTTCGTAACTCATTCATTATCAATATATTACCTGCTTATCATAAAAGCGATAAACTCGCCCGCATCAAGGAGCAACTCAATCGCGAACCCGGTATTTTTGGCGTATCCTATGCGGAAGACGTTATGGATAAAATTGACAGAAATATTCGCATCATTGGGCTTGTTGTATTTGTACTTGTCACACTGTTGATTGTATTGACAGGTTTTTTTGTACATACTGCCATCAAACTTGCGCTTTATTCACAACGGTTTATTATCAGAAGTATGCAGTTGGTGGGTGCGTCCGATAATTTTATTAAAAAACCTTTTGTTGCGCGTGCAGGACTCTACGGGATGTTGAGCGGAATTATCGCTTCCGTATTACTTACAGGCGGTTTGTTTTGGTTATACGACGTACTGCCGGAATTTAAACAAGTACAAGAATGGTCTTCTACTTTGTTAATATTCTTATCTTTGCTGCTCACAGGCGCATTTATTGCGGCGTTGAGTGCTTTCTTTGCCGTTAATAAATACTTGAACCGTTCGCTTGACGAACTGTACCGTCGTTAGTTAAACTATTGAAAATCAAATATATGCAAAACAAAAAAGGCTTTCCTTTTGCCAAACAAAATTATGTGCTGATGTTGGTCGGCGTTGGGGTCGTAATGCTGGGCTTCCTGCTGATGGCATTAGACAGCGAAGAGTTTGGTTTTGGCATACTCGGGCTAACCATCGGGCCTGTTACGGTTTTGGCAGGCTTCGTAGTCGGTTTTTTTGCTATTATGATGAAACCTAAGTCTGAATGAGCGTTTGGGAAGCCATCCTTTTAGGGATTATTCAAGGATTAACGGAGTTTTTGCCGGTTAGCAGCAGCGGCCACATTGAGCTTGGGAAATTCTTTCTGGGAGCACAATTAGAAGAAAACCTGTTGTTTTCCATCGTTGTCCATGCGGCCACTGCATTGAGTACGGTGGTCGTATTCCGCAAAGAAATCGGCAGACTCTTAGCCGGTCTTTTAGAGTTTCGTCGGAATGAAGCATCGGAGTTTGCTGCCAAAATCCTTGTTTCCATGATTCCCGTCGGATTTGTCGGGGTGCTCTTTAAAAAGCAAATAGAATCTTTTTTTGAGGGGCAGATTACGCTGGTGGCATCTATGCTGCTCTGTACAGGTTTGCTGCTTTTGTTTGCCCATTACGCTCGCCCGCAACAGGGCACGGAAGTATCTTTCGGCAAAGCCTTCCTGATAGGTGTTGCGCAGGCAATCGCCATTTTACCGGGTATCTCGCGCTCAGGTTCAACCATTGCGGCGGCGCTACTGCTGGGTGTCAAACGCGAATATGCCGCTCCATTCTCCTTTTTGATGGTCTTACCGCCTATTTTTGGAGCTACTTTGTTGGAAGTGAAAGACTATCTGGAAGTAACAGACCCTGAAAAAGTACCTGTGACTGCTTTGGTCGGTGGTTTTTTGGCGGCCTTTTTGGTTGGTATGTTTGCTTGCAGCGCGATGATTCGCTTGGTGCGCAACAGTCGCTTGCTGTACTTTGCTATTTACTGCCTCTTGGTGGGGGCAGGTGTTTTGGCCTACTTGTTTACTCGCTGATTTATTTCGGATTGACAATTTGAGGTAGTAACTTTTGGGCGTTTTAACCCTTTCACATGAAATGAAAACGCTGAAAAGACTACTACTTGGTTTGTTATTGCTGATTGTAATTGCCGTTGCGGCATTGTACGGATGGTTGTTGAGTACTCGCCCCAAAATGAGCGGTTCGTTAGACCTTACCGCTTTGCAAGATTCGGTAGAGGTTCAGTTTGATGAGTTTGGCATTCCGCACATTTTTGCCAAAAACGAACCCGATGCCTACTACGCGCTGGGCTACGTTCATGCACAGGAACGGCTGTTTCAAATGGAAATGCTTCGCCGACTGGCAGCAGGCCGTTTGGCTGAAATTCTTGGCCCCGATTTGGTAGAAACCGACCGATTTTTCCGTACCATTGGTTTGGCAGAGGTCGCCAAGAAAAACGCACAGGCTCATTTTGCTACCATAGATAAGCCATGGAAAAAAGCTGCGCTTGCCTATCTGCAAGGCGTTAATGATTTTATTGACAAAGGCAGCACACCGCCGGAATTTGTATTGCTGGGTATTGAAAAGGAAAACTACACGCCTGAAGATTTTTACTTGGTCAATGGCTATATGACTTTCAGTTTTGCGCAGGCTTTCCGTACCGACCCCTTGCTGGATAAAATGTATCGCAAACTGGGCGAAGATTACCTCAAAGATTTTTCCCTGAATTTTGATACGACCGTTACCAAAATCCCTGTTTATTTGCCTGAAAATGAGGCGGCTCCAAAGGCTTCGCAAGTTAATGTTACGGGTCGGTTTCCCTCAGACCATCCGCAGGTAAAAACTGCTGATGAGGTGTTGTTGAAGGTTGCGCAGTTGGTTAATCAAATTGACGACCGATTCCCCTTATTGCAAGGCAGCAATGGCTGGGTAATAGCGCCTTCCCGCTCCAAAAGCGGCAAGGTAATTTTGGCCAATGATACGCATATCGGCTATGCGCAGCCTTCGGTTTGGTTTGAGGCACACATCAGCTACCCCGGGCTGAATTTTTACGGCAACTACTTGGCCGGCTTTCCTTTTGCGGTGCTGGGGCATTCGCCCGATGTCGGCTGGGGGCTGACCATGTTTGAAAATGACGACATTGATTTTTACCGCCTTAAAGCAGTTGGTAATCAGCAAGTTCAGATAGACGGCAAAGCACAGGACTTGCAGGTGCGCAAGGAAACCATCCGCGTAAAAGGCGGCAACTCCATTGATTTTGAGGTAAAAACAAGCCCCTTTGGTGTCATCCTGAACGATGTGCTGAAACCAATCAATGATGGATTAAACTATGTCAGCCAAGCAAATGAAGCCCCGGTGGCTATGTGGTGGACGCTGCACGAGTTTCCGACCAATAGTTTGGAAGCGGTTTATATCCTGACCCGTGCCAAAAATTTACAGGAAGCAAGGGTAGGGGCTGCTATGTTAGACGTACCCGGCCTGAACGTCATGTTCGGTGATGCAGCAGGCAACATTGCTTGGTGGGCAACAGGCAAACTGCCCAAGCGCAACCCTGCCGTGCGCCCCGAGTTTATTTTGGACGGCACAACCCTGCAATCGTTGCCACAGGGGTATCACCCGTTTGAAGAAAATCCGCAAAGTATCAACCCTCCTTCGGGTTTTGTCTATTCTGCCAACAATCAGCCCGATGCCGTAAAAGGCTATTTGCAGCCCGGCTATTATTTGGCGAATGACCGCGCCGACTATATCACGGCCTATCTGAACAATGACCGAAAATGGAGCGCAGAGGAAATTGCACAAATGGCGCTTGATGTGAAATCAGGACAGGCTGTGAAAAATATTGCATTGATAGCCGGTGAATTAAAAGGTACGCTGTCGGCTGATGAGCAAAAAGCACTTGACCTGTTGAAGGCATGGGACGGCAACCATACCTTAGAAGCAACAGCCCCCGTTATCTATTACAAGTTGATGCACCACCTGAACGTTGGCATTTTTGAAGATGAAATCGGAGCAGAAGACCTGAAAATTCTGGTTTATACGCATGTATTTTACAGAAGTTTTGCAAAAATTCTTGCCAATACGGAATCTAAATGGTGGGACAAGGTCAATACACCCGAAAAAGAAACGCGTTTGCAAATTATTGCAGCAGCCTTGAAGCAAGCCGTAGCCGATTTGGTACAACAATTTGGCACTAATGATATGACACAATGGCAATGGGGCAAAGTGCATACCATTGAACATGTGCACCCGATTGGCCGCCGCAAACCTTTTGACCGCATTTTTAATGTGGGGCCATTGCCTGTGATGGGCGGTAAGGAAGTCATCAATAATATTTCGTTCACTGTAACGGGCAGCGGTTTGTATCCTGCCTCGTTCGGCCCTGCCATGCGCCGCGTGATTGACTTTGCCGAGCCCTTGCGTTCCAAAAGCGTGTTACCTACGGGCGAGTCCGGGCATTTTATGAGCAAGCATTACGACGACCAAGCCGTTATGTATAACACCGGGCAATACCGTTTTCAGCGAATGGATAAAGCCGATATTGAGGCAAATAGCATTGGCAAATTGCTCTTGTATTAACCGATTAAGAATCGGCCTCCCTTGTGGGGCAGATAGTTTTTCACACACTAAACATTTTTCAATATGCAATACCGCATTTTTGGAAGAACAGGCTGGAAGGTTTCGGAAATTGGCTATGGCATGTGGGGCATGGCAGGCTGGACAGGCTCCGACGACACAGAAAGTACGGCTTCATTAGACTTGTCCGTAGAATTGGGCTGTAATTTTTTTGATACCGCATGGGCATACGGCAACGGTAAAAGCGAGCAACTGCTCGGTGAATTGGTACGCCGCCATCCCGACAAAAAAATTTATGTAGCCTCTAAAATTCCCGCTAAAAATTTTAAATGGCCGGCAAAGCCGGAATATCGTTTGGAAGATTGTTATCCGGCTTCGCACATTGTGGAGTACACCGAGCGCAGCCTGAAAAATCTGGGCATGGAGCGCATAGACCTGATGCAGTTTCACGTGTGGGATGATGGCTGGGCAGACCGCGACGAGTGGAAAGAGGCCGTACTCAAATTGCAAAAAGAAGGCAAAATTGACCGCATGGGCATCAGTGTAAACCGCTGGGAGCCTGAAAATTGCCTCAAAGCAATTGATACAGGCCTGATTGATGCCATTCAGGTAATTTACAATATTTTTGACCAAGCTCCCGAGGATAAACTGTTTCCTGTCGCTTTGGAAAAGAATATTGCCATTATTGCCCGTGTGCCTTTTGATGAAGGCAGCCTGACGGGCACATTTACCATGGAAACTACTTTTCCGCCCGGCGATTGGCGAAGTACCTATTTTGTACCCGAGAATCTGAAAAATACGGTCGAGCGGGTAGAAAAATTAAAACCACTTGTACCGCAAGGACAAACAATGGCTGAAATGGCGCTGGAATTTATTCTGCATCATCCGGCAGTCAGCACGATTATTCCGGGTATGCGCAAAGAAAAACACGTTCGCCAAAACATTGCGGTCAGTACAGGTCGGCCAATGAGTCAGGAACTGTTGGCAGCACTCCGTCATCATCGCTGGGATAGAACGCCCACGAGTTGGTCGCAATAGGCAAGATTTTGGAATTATTTTGAAACCCGACAAGTTTTCAAAACCTGTCGGGTTTATTTATCAGATAGAAAAACCTGCGGTTACGGTCAAGCCAATGCGGCTGCTGCTCATGTTTACCGTCGGCTCGTTTTGCGGCAATCGGTAGATGCGGTAACGGCTGTCAAAGAAACTCGTAATAACGGCTGCATCTAAGAAGAAATTTTCTTTGCGCAAACCTCCGCCAAACGTGATGAAACTGCGGCTTCGGTTATCGTTGGCATCCTGCATGGGGTTTTGGTAGAGTGCATATCCCCCGCGAAGGCGATAATTGCCGAAACGGGCTTCTCCGCCAAGTCGCATATTAACCGCACTTCGGTAAATGGATGAAATGGTAGCGTTGTCACCTGCAAAGGAGAAATTCGGGTCGGGATTAGAAAACCGTGCGCTGCCGTAATCCACCAATTCAACATCGGCCGTAATAAAGCCCCGCTTGCCCAAAATAAACGCTGCGCCGCCATTGATACGCACAGGAGTACGCATGGTATAGCGCGACTCAATCACATCGGTACGGGCACGCTCGTTGGAAAGCACCCTAATGATCGGCTGGCCGTTCCGAAATTCCGTGAATGGATAGTTGTTATACAACACGGCAAGTTGCGCCTCATAACTGTCGGTAATGCGGTAAACGGTAGGTGTTGTAACCGATGCTCCAATGCGGAAAAAGTCAGTCGGGCGCAAAATGACACCTATATTGGCATTAATACCTGTTCCGGTTTGGCGGTTTTTTTCGGTCAATTCCAGATTGTTCAGCGGCAGGCGCTGGCCTCCGGGCAGCGGTGTGGTGCTATTGATGACAGTTTCAGTATAGACTTTGTCTTGTGAGTAGCGCAGCGTAGCGATGCCAACGCCCGCTCCCAGATAGAATTTATCTTTAATATTCAAGCCATAAGCCAAATTCCACTGGCTTTGCGCACCGCTTCTCTTGATATTTTCTGCTTGTATGGTAGGAGCCAGCGGAACAAATGACTCGTAAGAGTTACGGGTGGTATTGTCGCCAAAGAAAGGGTTAATCAGATAGGTGGCATAAGCCAAGCCCTCGAGGCTGAAAATACCGTTTCGTAATTCATCGTCTAAGTCGCTCCATGGTACGCGACCATCGGTGCGGTCTAAGAAATAGTCCACAATAGAATTGCGGTTATTGGTACCTCGATAGTCAATCAGTTCCTGAAAATCGTTGTTGCGCGTCATGGTGATGGCAAAAGTGCTGCCGCGCACCGTACTTTCAGCGCCCCTGTCCGAAGAGAAATGCAAACCTAAGTGATTGAGGTTCAGGTTAAAATTGCCCGCACTTGTTGTTTCGCCCAAAAACGAACTGCGCGTATTGGCGGTGTTTCCCGCAAAACTGAAAGTCATTTCCGACTTTCGGAGCATCCCTAGCCCTGCCGGATTGACAAAGGCAGACGAAACATCGCCGCCGAGCGCTGTATTGGCACCTGCAATGCCCTGAAAACGCGCCGTGCCGCCAAATCGGGTTTGTGAAAAACGGAGCGCATCGTTATAGTAGCCCAAAGAGCCGGGAGCAACGTTTTGCGCAGTTGCTACGCTTGCCATAAGCGCAAAACCTCCCGTAAGAAATATGGATTTGATTCGCATAAGTCGGTTTGAAATAATTTTGACTGCAATTTAATGGATTAACGCAATTTTGACTTTTTGGGTTAAATCTCTCCGCTTCTGTAAAATCTCACATTTAGGCTTATTTTTGCACAAGCGTTTAAACATCCATTTTCTAAACGATATGTCTTCCACAAAATATGATGTAATTGTGATTGGCAGTGGCCCCGGGGGCTATGTAGCTGCTATTCGCGCCTCTCAATTAGGTATGAAAGTAGCCGTAGTTGAGAAAGAAGAACTGGGCGGTATCTGCCTCAATTGGGGTTGTATCCCTACCAAAGCCCTGCTGAAAAGCGCTCAGGTTTTTGAATATATCCAACACGCAAAAGACTACGGAATTGAGGTGAAAGATTATGCAGTCAATTTTGACGGCATGATTAAACGCAGCCGTGGCGTTGCAGGAGGCATGAGCAAAGGTATTGAGTTCCTCTTCCGCAAGAATAACATCACTAAACTGATGGGTTTTGGCAAAGTAAAGCCCGGTAAAAAAGTGGAAGTAACTGCCGCAGACGGCTCAAAAACCGAGTACAGCGCCGAGCATATTATCTTAGCAACAGGCGGACGCAGCCGCGAATTGCCCGGCATTAAGATTGATAACGAAAAAATCATCGGCTATCGCAAAGCAATGGCAATGGAAAAGCAGCCTAAGAGCATGGTCATCATCGGCTCGGGCGCTATCGGAGTAGAGTTTGCTTATTTCTACAACACCATTGGCACAAAAGTTACCATTGTGGAATATATGCCTAACATCGTGCCTCTGGAAGATGAGGAAATTTCTAAACATTTGGAAAAAACTTTCAAAAAAGCCGGCATGACGATTATGACCTCCTCATCGGTTGAGTCGGTGGACACTTCGGGCGAAGGTTGTAAGGTAAAAGTAAAAACCGCAAACGGCTACGAAGAAATTCAATGCGACGTGGTGCTTTCTGCGGCAGGTATTACAACTAACCTCGAGGGAATCGGTTTGGAGGAAGTAGGCATCGCTCACGACAAAGGCAAAGTGCTGGTAGATGAGTTCTATCGCACCAATATTCCCGGCTACTACGCCATTGGCGATATCGTGAAAGGCCCTGCATTGGCACACGTAGCTTCTGCCGAAGGTATTATTTGCGTGGAGAAAATAGCAGGCCACCATCCCGAGCCTTTGAACTATGGCAACATCCCCGGCTGTACTTATTGCAGCCCCGAAATTGCTTCTGTCGGTATGACCGAAAAAGCTGCCCGCGAAGCAGGCTATGAAATCAAAGTGGGTAAGTTTCCATTTACGGCATCGGGCAAAGCCAGTGCCGCCGGAGCAAAAGAGGGCTTTGTAAAGGTGATATTTGATGCCAAATACGGCGAGTGGTTAGGCTGTCATATGATTGGTGCAAACGTTACCGAGATGGTTGCCGAGGCAGTTGTGGCGCGCAAATTGGAAACCACAGGCCACGAAATCATCAAAGCCGTTCACCCGCACCCGACCATGTCCGAAGCCATTATGGAAGCTACTGCTGCCGCTTACGGCGAAGTGATTCATATTTAGGTTAGGTAATTCATTAGCATTATTAGGAAGGGGTCTTGTACTGCGGTGCAAGGCCTTTTCTGTTGTCGCTTTATCGGTTGGAACGCACAATCAGCGCAGGATAGCCCGCAAATGACTGCGGTATTGCTCATAATCACCCAAGTTATGGTGCTTACCGCCTTCTATGACGATAAATTCATCACCTTTTTTGAGCAGATTTTGCAGTTTGACGGTGGAGACAAAGGGCAGCAGTTCATCGGCCGTACCGTGGAAAATAGTAACGGGACACTTTACCTCAGGCAGTAAGCGATAAGTCGGGAACTCATAGCGGAGCAGGCTGCCATAGGGCAAAATAGGCGCATAGGTTTTTGCTACATCTTCCAAACTGTAATAAGGTGTTTCCAAAATCAGGCGTGCCACATCGTGGCGGGCAGCGGCATACGTAGCCAAACCTGTGCCCAACGAGCGGCCGTAAATAATAATTTGGCTACTATTGTATTTTTTGTTGGCAAACTGATAAACTAAATCAGTATCGCTGCGCATATTATCTGCTGTCGGTTTGCCTGTACTTTTGCCGTAGCTCCTGTAATCCCAAACCATGAAGTCATATCCCGACCCAAGAAAAATTTTATTGTACTTTCCCCAGCGTTGCAGATTGTCCGCATTGCCGTGGAAGTATAGCACAAGACCTTTTGACGGTTGCTGTGGGCTCTTGAAATACAGCAAATTGAGCTGTTCTCCATCAGGGGTAAACAGTGTATATTCATCAAAGGCAGCATCAAACCGGAATTGGTAATTTTTCGCTAATTGTACAGGGTGAAATATCGCATAAGACTGCCCGAAATAGACAACTGCCATGAGCAGAAGGTAGCATGCAACCAATGTTCCGATGATGCGGAGGATGATTTTCATGTCCTATTGTAGTCGCTGAAAGTAAATAAATGAATGGTCTGGTGCAATTTCAGGATGAAAAATGGCAATTAAATCAGCCAGCACAAGGTCGGGTCTTGCACTACCCGATTCCCAATAGTCGTTGCCACCGCCCGACAGTTGCCTTTTGTTGTTGTTGAAAACTTTGCCTGTTTGTACGGCCTTTAGCAGTCCAAACCGCGTGTCGGTTTTCCGAATCATATCGAGCGATTCCATACTGCCGGGGTTAATCCAATAGTCGGCGGTTTGAATGCGGGAAAATGCTGTTTCCAAGCTCAACGGCAGGCTGCCTGTTTGTGCTTCCTCTTGCCATAGGTAATCTGCCCCGGCATCTTTCAGCAGATGAGCCATAAAACTGTTGCCGCCCGGCATATACCACGTATTGCCGTAGGGAACATTGGCAAATACGGTAGGCTTCTGTGCAATTTGATTAACTTTTAGTTTGAGTTGCTGATAATTTTGCTCAACTTGATTAAAAATACTATCCGATTTATTGCTTCTGTTGCAAAGTAAGCCGACTACTTTAATCCACTCTGCTCTGCCTAATGGGGTGTTTTCTAAAAAATCGGCATTAATGATAACTTTTATATCGGCGCGCTGTAACAATGAGAGTTTGTCCATATCATTGGCACCTGCATACATCATGACAATATCGGGTTTGAGTTGGTTCAGCAATTCCACATTCGGTTGGTTGCCCGAACCCAACTCGGTGATACTTCCCGCTGCAACGGCCTGCCGCAACGATTGGCTGTACAGATAGGAAGTGCCTGCAAAACCCTTGATAATATTTTGACAATCAATAAGTTCAAACAGATGCGCATAGGTAGTGCCGTATAAGGCCGCACTTTCAATCGGAACGGCTATCGGTTGGCAGTTGTCGGGTATGGTTGGTTTGGGCAATGTTTTGGGATAGAGGGCGTAACGCAATTCATTGCCTTCAAAAGGAGTAACGGTCAGAATTGTATAATCTTTTTGCGGTTCTATGCTGAAAAATTTAGAGTATTTAACGGTGTTGGCTGATTTTGTTGTTGCAGATGTTTCTGCCGCTTGTTGAGAATCGGATTGACAGCCTGCAACAAGAAGCGTTATGAGCAGCCAAGCGCAGCAAAAAAAGTTAGCGAACTGTTTCATACAATGTTTACGATAAATGAGTTGTCAGGGAGCGTGCGGCAGAAGTACCCGCAACGTAGCCGGTTGTCCATGCCGCTTGAAAATTAAAGCCACCCGTAATGCCGTCAATATCAAGTACTTCTCCTGCAAAATACAAGTTGGGTACTTTTTTACTTTGCATATCCGACCAGTCAATATCATTCAGTGATATGCCGCCACAGGTAACAAATTCCTCTTTGTAGGTAGTTTTTCCCGATACCTGATAGGTGTCGTTGCGTAAAATATTTATTAAGCGATTGATGTCTGTTTTTCCGACATCTTGCCATTTTTTATCGGTTGGCAAACCGATTTTAGCAACCAGATATTCCCAAAGTCGGGCGGGCAGGTTTACAGGGTTGCGGTTGCCGATGAGGCGCTGGCCGTGTTCCTGTTTATATTGCAGGAGTTGGCTGCGGAGTTCGTCTTCTTCGTGGTTGGCAGCCCATCGTACCATGATAGAAAATCGGTAATTTTTTTCTGCAATCCATCTGGCGCCCCATGCCGAAAGTTTCAGAATGGCAGGGCCGCTCATGCCCCAGTGTGTGATGAGCAGTGCACCTTCGTAAGAAAATTTACTGTCAATAATCTTGACCATGGCGCGAGGAACGGAGATGCCTTGCAGTTCGGTAATGCTTTCATCGGGCATATTAAATGTGAAGAGTGAGGGCACGGGCGGCTCAATGGTGTGCCCTAATTTTTTGAGCCATTCAAGGCCGCTTTCCTTGGGGCTGCCCCCGCTTGCCACAATCAGTTTGCGACAGAAAACAGGCTGTGCAGTACCTTTAATATGCAAATTAAATCCTTGGCTATCAATGGGTTCTATTTCCGTTACTTCGCATTGGTTCTCAATGTGCACGTTATTGCGATGTGCTTCCTGCATCAATGCGTTAATGATGCTTTGAGAATCATCGGTCGTAGGAAACATTCTGCCGTCTGCCTCTGCTTTTATGGCTACTCCACGCGATTCAAACCATTGCACCGTATCGGTTGTCATGAAGCGTGGCAATAATTTTTTCATGATTTTCTCCCCTCTGGGATAATTTTTACTCATTTCGCTTACGTTAAAACAAGCGTGCGTAACATTACATCTGCCGCCGCCCGATATTTTTACCTTCATGAGTAATTTATTCGCCTTTTCCATCAGCAAAACGCGCTTATCGGGCAACAGTTTTGCAGCGTGAATGGCAGCAAAGAAGCCGGCAGCGCCGCCGCCAATGACTGCTACATCTGCCACAGGTGAATTTTGGGTGAAATTGCGAAACATAACCACAATATTCACGTATTTTCTCTAAATTAGTGGATAACCTGACTGGTCGGTAGCGGAAGTTTATCGCACAAGTAACGTTTAAAGCAGCTCGCCCTTGAAAAGACTTATACTTTATTTGCTTTTCCTTTGGTATTGTGGAGAGGGAGTCGCTCGTCAGTTACAGACGCTAAGCGAAGCGAGTGCTTTGTTTGCACAAGACAGGCTTATCGTTAAATTCAAACCATCTGCATCATTCTCTTTTGCTCAACCTCTGCCACCTGCTGTTAGTGCAAAACTTGGTATTCAGTCTGTTAGGCAAATACATCCTGCTGCCAATCGCATGACGTTTGGTAATTACGAAGTAGCATATTTGTATGAAGTGCATTTAAAGGCGGGTGTCTCTGCCGAAAAAGCCTTGCCATTATTGCAGGCAGAACCGCAAGTCGCCTATGCAGAGCCTATACCACTGCATTACGAAACCTTTGGCAATGAGTCTTTTACGCCCAATGACCCGTTTTTTAATGAAGTACTGTTTCCGGGGCGCATGTACGGGTATCGGCTGGCACGTGTTTTTGAGGCATGGGAAATCAGCAAAGGCGATACAAGTACCGTGATAGCCATAGTGGATTCAGGCGTGCGTACCGACCATCCCGACTTGCGCAGGAATTTCTATTACAACAACCGCGAACGCTTTGGCAGGCCGGGTATAGACGATGACCGCAACGGATTTGTGGACGACAGTTTGGGGGTAGATTTTGCAGAGAACACCAACATTTACAATAATTTTCACGGCACGGCTGTTGCAGGTGTTGCGGCTGCTGTTCCCGACAACAATACAGGTTTTGCCGGTGTGGGGTATAATTGCCGCATCATGCCGCTGAAAGTTACGCGTGTCGGTTCGCTGAATCCCGTCGGGTTATATCAGGCGATTTTGTATGCAGCAGAAAACGGTGCAAAAATCATCAACATTTCCATTGGTCAGGCCACCACGTTTTTGCGCTGGGAGCAGGATATTATCAATTACATTACACATCAAAAGGATGTACTTGTGGTGGCGGCTGCCGGAAACTGGTCGGTAGCTGGCGGTGCCGAGGTGTCCTTTTACCCTGCTGCGTATGAAAATGTGCTGGCGGTTGCAGCCTCCGACAGGCAGGACAGGCGCGCAAGCAACGGGATTTTCGGCAACCACGTGGCTCTGATGGCTCCCGGTGTAGATATTTGGAGCACTTTCACCGGCCCCGATTATACATCTTCGCTGTCGGGCTCGTCATTTGCTGCGCCCTTTGTTGCCGGTGCGGCAGGTTTGATTCGTTCTAAATTTCCGCGATTAAAAGCAGTGCAGGTAGCGGCTCTGCTGCGAGTAACGGCTGATGACGTGTATGCACTGCCCGAAAATGCACCTTTTATTAACAAATTGGGTAGAGGTCGGCTGAATGTGCTGCGCGCTTTGCAAAATGAGGCTACTGCTGCGGCAATAGTTGCTAACCGGATTGAATGCTCGGCAAGGGGTGTTATTGGGCAGGTGGCCAACGATGACACCGCTCAAATATCGGCAGTGTTTCGCAATATGCTCCGCCCGCTTGTCAATGCAAGGGTGACGCTTACAACAAGTTCGCGCTACGCGCGGGTGTTGCAGGGAAGTTTTACGATTGGTCAATTATCTACGCTGGATTCCGTTAGCAATCGGCAACAACCTTTTTCGGTGTACATCGCACCCGATACGCCTCCAGGCGAGGTAATTCATTTCCGACTGAATTACACAGACGGGGATTATTCGGATTGGCAAATGTTTGCCATTACGACCTCAACCAGTCCCATGACTTTCAATTTTAATCGCATCAGCCTTTCTGCTGCTGCCAACGGGCGTATCGGAATGACCGACAGTCAATATCTTTCCGGTATCGGGCTTCGTTTTGATAACCGTCGGATACTGGCTGAAATGGGGTTAATGGTCGGTCTTTCGCCTACGGTTGTTTCTAATAGCGTATATATCAGCCCCGGGCAACGCTCTTCAGACTTTACGCCTATCAAGCATCCGAGGATATTGGAAAGAGGATTGCAGCAAACAGTAGCTTATGCTTCGTTTACCGATGCAATCAATAATTTTAATCGCCTGAATATCAATGTAGAACAAACAATCAGCGGCAGAATCAATACGCCCCATCAGCAGTATATCATTGTGCATTACGACATTACCAACAACTCAACGGCACGCTTTGACAGCCTACGGGTGGGCATTTATGCCGACTGGGATATTGACGATTTGAATAACAGTGCCGGATGGGATGCTGCTAACGGTTTCGGCTATGTGTATAAAAACGGCGGCCTTTGGGCGGGCATTAAGTCCATGAGCGAAGTAAACGGTTATTATGCGATAGATAAAGAGGCTGGTGTTGCCAATCAGTTCAACTTTGCGGATGGCTTCAGCATCGCTGAAAAGTTTACAAGCCTTTCTACGGGAGTGGTACGGGCACAAGCAGGTATGCACCGAGCAGAAGGCGCTGACGTGGCACATGTTGTTACTGCCATTATCTCCCGTTTGGAGGCAGGTGAAAAAAGGCGAGTTTCCTTTGTAATAGCTGTGGGCAGTAGTTTGAATGACTTGCAAAATGCTGTTAATCAGGGTGCTTTACAAGTAAATCCTGCTACGGCACGCAGTCAGCCGCCGATAATGCCCGACTACCTTTGCGGTGGCGATACGGTTCGTTTTGTTCCGGGCAATGGCAGCCGCTTCCGTTTTTATACACCGGACAACTTGCAAACTCCCATCAGAGAAGGTGCTTATTTACCGCTGACAATGGGCGATGAAGGCAAAACATTTTTTGTCAGCGGCTATGACCAGCCGATAGAAAGCGCATTGGTGCCCTACACTGTCAAAATCCATTCAGCAGTAGCGCGTTTCCGCTCCATTGATTCCCTGAACATTGCAGACTCCAATAAGTTGTATCTCTTCGATGAAAGTATCAACGCCATTGCATGGCACTGGGAGTTTGGCGGCGGGCTACCCGTGCAAACTGTAAAAAATCCGATGGTGCAGATCCAAAATCCGGGGGACTATCGCATCCGACTGACAATAACCGATGACAAAGGTTGTCAGGCAGTATTTACTAAAACCGTCAAAGTTGTTCGTTTGGCCAAAGGAAATCGTCCTCAGGTACCGTTTATTCTCTATGCCTGTGAAAACAGCCCGCTATTGATAGCGCCTTCTACGCTGAATGCGCGCAATTTCAATTTTTATCACGACAGCCTTTCGGCAAGGCCTGCCGCTACGGGCAGAAGTTACCTGCTGACCAACAATGCGGTGCGTAAAGTATTGATAACCAGCATAGATTCTGCCTTAGAGAGCCTCCCTGCCGAAGTTGAAATCAGTCGCATCCGTTTGCGGGCTAATTTTGACTATGCGCCGCGTTTTGATACCGTGATTTACGACCGTGTTACTTTTACCGACCGCAGCGTGAGCGACGTTCCGATTACGCGATGGGAGTGGGACTTTGGCGATGGTTCGCCCAAAGTTACCGACCGTAGCCCCTCATACATGTACAATCGGCAGGGGGTGTTCACGGTAAAACTGGTAGTTACGAACGCTTTCGGTTGCAAGGATAGCACCGAGCGAACGTTTCGGGTAGGTCGCAAAGCCCCCGTTCCTACGGTGAGAGATGTGGAAGTTTGCAAAGGGGATTCTGTAACCATCAGACCGTCAGGCGGTTCGAGATTTAATTTTTATTTGAATCTGTCCGATACCCGACCGGTTCATACAGGTGCTTTCTACAAATTGTTAGCCGACCGCAACTTACAACTTTGGGTTACTTCGGTTGATTCAATTGTTGAAAGTGATGCACGGCAGTTGCAGATTGTAGCCATAGAAGCCATTGCCGACTTTGAAGTACCGGAGGTGGTTGGTTTAGGCCCCGATACGCCGCCTACACTTTTTTATGACCGTAGTTTGGGAGCTACGGAGTGGCTGTGGGAGTTTGGCGATGGAACAAGTTCTACTGTACAAGACCCTGCCCATCGCTACGCACGCACGGGAGAGTACCGCGTTCGTTTGAGTATCAAGAACCGGTTGGGTTGTGTGTCATCCATCGAGAAAAGAATTCGAGTGGTTGGGCAAGGTGCCGTACCTGTGGTAGCGGAGCGCATATTTTGCCCGGATGAAACGGTGATAATTGCGCCGTCCAATGGTACGAAGTTCCGATTCTATACTACGCCGCCACCCACAGGACAGCATGTGGCAGAAGGTGCTTCTTGGAATTTGGGCAAATTGACAGCGCCTCAAACCATCTACATTACCAATGCCGACTCTGTACGGGAAAGTTTGCCGCTGACGCTGACCTTGCGAGTAAGCACCCTTCATGCCCGTTTTTCGGCAACAGGTACAGGAGGCATCGTACTTACTGCGGGTGATACCGTGCGGCTAACGGCAGAAAGCAATGCGGCTGTCTCGTGGATTTGGAATCTGGGCAATGGCAAAGCGGCGAGCGGACGCGAAGTTAAAACGGTTTACGAGCGTGCGGGTACGTTCAACGTAACCCTAACCGTTCGTGATGAGTACAACTGCGAACAGACCCTTACTCGTGCCATTACTGTTGAGGGTACGGTTTCCTTGCCGCAAGAACCCGCCATTCATGAGCCCAAAGTTGTTTTATTCCCCAATCCGGCAAAAACAAAGACTGTCGTCGGTTTTGATTTATCAAAATCGCAATTGGTAACGGTAACGCTTGCTGACCATTTAGGACGCATTGTTTGGGAGGGTAGAGTTCAAACCCGTAACGGCAGCATTGAAATTCCGATGCAAAACCTTGCTTCGGGCGGTTATTTCGTGTATGTGCAGTGCAGCGAACTGACGCGACACATACGGCTTATTAAGGAGTAAGCCTTACTCAATAAACAGGTAATCGTAGTGGATGAAGGGCTTTTGTCCTGTTTTGCCTATGCGTTCTTGTAATTTATCTGCGCCGTATTGAGCAATTCCTATTCCGATGAGCTGATTTTCAGGATTGTAAATTTGTACCAAATCTCCTTTTTGAAAATCTCCTGTGATGTGCGTAATGCCAACAGGTAACAAGCTGGCAGCGCGGTCTGAACTGACGGCTTCTACGGCTCCCTGATTGAGAAATACCTTACCTTTGGCAAAATCGCGGCTGTGGGCAATGCGTTTCTTGATGTTCGAGGCCTTTCGCAGCGGCTTGAAATAAGTGCCTGTCTGTTTGTTTTCTAACAATAAATCGGTGAGGATGTGCTGTCGCTTGCCGTTGATAATACGAACACCAATACCCAACTGTGCCACCTTTCGCGACATGTTGCTTTTGGTGAGCATCCCGCCGCGTCCGAAACCTGATTTTTCGGTGCTGATATAGCGGGTTAGGTTCATTTCAGGCGTTATTTCGCTGATTAAATGGCTGTCCGGATGCTGTGGGTGTCCCGTGTAAATACCGTCTACATTGCTGAGAATCAATAGCGTGTCCGCATCCATCATGGAAGCAACCAGCCCTGCCAGTTCGTCATTGTCGGTAAACATAAGTTCTGTTATCGAAACTACGTCGTTTTCATTGATAATGGGTATGATTTGATGTTGCAGCAACCCCGTGAAGCAATTGCGGATATTGAGATAATGATTGCGGTCGCGGAAATCGTCTTTGGTTACAAGCACCTGTGCAACGGTGATGCCTTTCTCTTCAAACAAGCGATTGTAGAGTTGCAGGAGTTGAATTTGTCCGACTGCTGCCAAAACCTGCCGCCTTGTAACTTGGTCAATATCGGAGGCCAGATGCACGCGCCCGCGGGCGGAGGCAACCGCACCGGAGGAAACGAGCAGTACTTCTATGCCCTTATTGCGCAGGGCTGCAATTTGCTCCACCAAGTGGGCGATATGTACTTCATCAGGCTTGCCTTCGGGAGTAGCCAGCACATTAGAACCAATTTTGATGACGACTCTGGAGTAGCTCATGCGATGGTCAAAAGTATTTCAGTTAAGCAGGCAGCAAAATAAAGCGGCATTTCGGAATTCCGGTTTCAAAAAAATCGTTGAAAAACCGCGTCTCATCTGCGTATGTGTGTAATGTGCTTGCAATAGCTCCATTGCTTACAATAAAAAAAGCCTGACAATCAATTTGTTATCAGGCTTTTTAGTGGAGTTGGCGGGATTCGAACCCGCGTCCAGAACACGGCTTTGTCGAGCTTTCTACATGCTTAGTTTCCTTTGGTTGTCGGGAAGGGCCGGGCGGGAAACTCGCCGAAACCCAACCTTAGTTGCTAGAATCTCGCTTGCGCTTAACAACATCGCACAAGCCAGCGCTGCATGGTGATGTCCCGATTGGTAGCCGGCAGCACGTGGGCTACCCGGAACACAGGCGCTTAATCCTCCGGATTAAGCAGCCAGGGCGTAGTTAGTCTCGCCAGTTATCTTTTCGGCAGGTTTTATTTACGGGAAATACCTCCAACTCCCGACATGCTTACTCGCAAACACTCATGCTGTCAAAACCAGTCAACCCCAATAAAAGAATGAACGCTCTGTTTACAAGACCGCAAAAATAGTAAAAAAGTTGCATGTGCGGCAAAAAATTATTGTACAGGCCGTAGGCTGACTACTACTACCGCCGCACCGAAGGTAAGCTGAAACCGCAACAGGTCTTTGCTGATGTCTATAATTTTCCAGACCTCAATTTCATTGCCGTAATCAAAAATAAGGTCGGTGCCGGTGCTGTTAAAACGCCAAGTGCCTTCCAGCGTCTGCGGGTCGGAGGCTGCGCATTTGGTAGGCCCTTCGTCGCGGACAAACTTATTGGCTTTGAAAAAAATATTGAAGTTGTCGCGTACACAGGGAGCAATGCCTCCCGGGAAAGGTTGCCCGTTGAGTGTAACATCTACAATCCGCCATCGCTTGCCTCCTGCGCCTGCCAGCAATCCGCTGTTATTTTTGCTGATAACCGTAAATTCTGTATTGACATAAAAAGAGCCAATAGATTTGACAGTTGTGCGAAATTTTCCCTCCCAGTTGTTGAGGCTGTCGCTTACTGCGTTGATATAATATTCGCCCGCTTCAAGCCCCACAAAACGCACCACGCCGTTATCGGCTGTTTGTTTGGGTGGTTTTACGGGGTTGGTTTCATTGAGCCAATCTTCGCGGGTTCGGTAAATGGCAACTTGGGCATTGGGTACGCCGTCGCCAAAGCCGTTGAGCACATACAACTCCAATACGGCATTGGGTTGCCCTTCACCACAGCCGAACAGCAAAAAAGTAAGTGCCGACAATACGGTAAACCCGATAATTTGCAGTATTTGCCTGATAAAATGCAACGGATGACTTACTTGTGTAGTATGGATTTTGAGTTTTGGCATAGGCAAAAATAAATGATTTGCCATTATTCGCTTAATTTAGTAGAAAGATGCTGAATACATGAAACAAATAAACTTCTATCGCCTTTGCTGCTTGTTTGCACTAACCATTGGTTTGATGGCTACCTCAGCATGGGCTACACACATTGTCGGGGGCGAAATTCAGATGACGCATGTCGGAGGCAATTCGTACCGCCTCACGCTGAACGTTTACTTTGATGCAGTAAACGGCAACCCCGCTGCCATTGACCGTCCTTCGGTGCGTATAGGGGCATTTTCCAAAGCTGCCAATCGGTTGATTCAGGTATTTGAGTTACCGCTGGTAGAGGAGCGCCCTGTGAACTATACAGTGCCTGCTTGTGCAGTTGGGCAAATTGTAACGCGGCGCATTACGTACATTGCGACGGTAGTGCTTAATCCGAATATTTACACCGAAGAAGCCGGCTATTATCTGAGCTGGGAGCGCTGTTGCCGCAACAATGTGATTGACAACATCATGGCGCCCGGGGCAGCAGGGCAGACGTTTTACATGGAATTTCCGCCGCTGATTCGCAACGGGGTGCGCTTTATCAACTCATCGCCTAACCTGACGCTGCCTGTCAGCGACTATGCCTGTGCGGGGCAGCGATTTACTTTTAACTACGGCGCAACCGACCCTGACGGCGACCGCTTGGTGTATGAACTGCGCACCCCTATTAACGGCACGAGCACACAGGCAAATCCTGCTCCTAACCCTCCCAATCCGGGGCCTTATCCCAATGTGCGATTTGTACCAGGCATAGGAGTAAATAACATGATTCCGGGCAGTCCACCGCTGCAAATAAGCAATACGGGTGTGCTATCCGTTACATCTCAGGCAGCAGGGCTGTACGTATTTGCCATTGCCATTTCCGAATTCAGAAACGGTGTAAAAATCGGTGAAACGGTGCGGGAGTATCAGTTGTACGTGTTGAATTGCCCCCGCAGTCGTCCGCCGGTAGCAGAGGTGGACAATCCGAACCGCCCGGGTACTTTTCTGACCGCCCGCGACACTATTCGCTTCAGGGCAGATGATACCAACCGATGCGGCACTTTGGTACTTTCCGACCAAGACCCTAATACCGTCCTTACTGTCAGTGCAGTACCTGTTAATTTTACCGACGCCGCCGGTTTTACCTTCCCCGGGCGCGTAACGTTACCCAACGGCGGAACGGTTCGGCAGCAGTTTTGCGTGCCGGAATGTCCGCAGCGTTTTGATGGCAATGGCAGGCCGTTGCCTTATACTTTTGACTTGATTGTAACCGATAACAGTTGTCCCTTGCCGCAGTCGGACACCGTGCGGGTGAATGTGTTGGTAGAAGTTGCGCCCAATACACCGCCTCAGTTAGTGGCAGATATTGCCCGCTACGATAGCGTGCGGAGGGAATACACCGTTGAGTTGGAAATAGGGCAAAGCCTGAGTTTCAACCTGACGGCAACCGACCGTGAAAATAACACCCTGCGCCAACTGATGGAAGGCATCGGTTTTAATCCTGCTGCCCTTGGCATGACATTGAACGGCGCATTGAGCGGAACACCGCCGTTGCGAAATACTTTTCAATGGACACCCCGATGCGATTTGCTCGCACCCAATGAGGCGCAGCGCGAGTATGTCCTTCGCTTTACTACAACCGACCAGCCGCGTTGTCAGTCGCCGCGGAGTGTACAGACTACTGTTCGTATCATTCTGAAAAACAAGCAGATACCTAATCAAAAACCGGTGCCAACCATTGGCAGTCTGCGCTTTGACCCTGTAACGCGGGTGTTTTATGATACTGCATTTGTTGGCAGCCCGATTAGCTTCCCTGTCAGGGGAACGGATGCCGACCGCGACAGCATTCGCCTGAGTGCCCGCGGGATAGGTTTTGATATGGCAGCCGTGCGTGCCCAATTCCCTACACTGGCAGGTTTGCCGCCTTTAAACGGTACTTTCCAATGGACACCGCCTTGTGATGCGGTAGGAGATTTGCCGCCGGGCAGTAGTCGCGCCTTTGATTTTGAGTTCCGTGTTCAGGACTTTCAGATATGCCCGCCTGCTACTTCCGATTCGGTGGTGCGGGTGCGGTTGTTTGTAAAAACCCGTCCGAATTTGCGCCCTGCGGTGCGTCCGAATTTACCTTTTGATGCCCGCACACGCACTTATTTTGACTCTGTCGTTGTAGGTCGTGCATTTAATTTCACGGTACAGGGAACAGATAATGAACGCGATAGCGTACTCTTGCGTTTACAGGGGATTAACCTCAATCCGCAGGCATTGGGCATGGTATTCCCCGATGTGCGCGGCAGAGCACCTGTTACAGGCAACTTCCGCTGGCCTACCAACTGTTCGCTGTTGGCCGACAGTACCCGTGCACAAGATTTCTTTATAAACTTTCTCATCAACGATTTTGACGAATGTGGCCGTCCTAAATTTGATACGGCACGTGTGCGGTTGCGCATTTTGCCCAATACTACACCTAACAGACGACCTGTGGCCGCTGCTGAATTACCGCTTCGGGCAGGATTTGCTAAATTCTACGTTGATACGGTAGAACTTGGAAGACCCTACACGGCCAATATTTTAGCCGATGATGCCGACCGCGACAGCCTGTTGCTTCGCGCTTTGCCGCGAGGTTTTAATTTGGCAGATGTGGGAATGCGATTCGCCGACCATAGCGGAAGACCTGTATTGCGGTCAGCGCTCACATGGAATCCGGACTGCAGCCTGTTGCCCGATTTGGCAAGAGGCGTATTCAGCCGAACTTTTGAAATTGACTTCCTTGCGAGAGATTTCAGAGATTGCCAGCCTTTTGCTGTTGATACCATTCGTGTGCGTTTGGTGCTGCTGTACCGACAGCAAAACAACCGCGCCCCCGTCATTACGCCAACCGATTTGACACAGACTGCCGCAAAAAGCTATTTCCGCGAAATCCGTGCAGGCGAGCAGGTGCGTCTTACTTTCCGTGCTACCGATGCCGACAACGATACAATTACGCTCACAGGTACGCCCGTTGGCTTTACTTTGGCTGAAACGGGCATGTCGCTTACGCCAAACCCTATCACAGGGCGAGGAACCGTGCAAAGCAATTTTGCGTGGCAACCGCTGTGCAGCCTGCTGACCAACAACCAGCCGAGAGAGTTTCAACTGACTTTCATAGCTTCCGACCGTAGGCTTTGCAACTTGAACCGTGCCGATACCATTCGCATTACGCTGCGCCTGCTGCCTGTGCCGAATCCTAATCCGCCGGTAATTGGTGCGAGTTTAACGCAAGTGCCGCAAACCCGCCGATATCTCATCAATATTCAGCCCGGGCAGCCCATCGCATTTACCGTTCGCGGTGATGATGCCGACCGCGATGTTATCACCGTTTCTGCTGAATCTCAGGGATTTGCACTAACCGATTTTGGTATGAGTTTTCAAAACAGGGAGGGCATCGCACCATTGGAAGTACCGTTTACGTGGCTTCCCGATTGCAATATGCTCAATCGCCGCCGCGAGTTTGACATCCGCTTTGCAGTGCGCGACAAAAGCGACTGCGGTTTGAGCCGAACCGATACGATTCTGGTGCAAATGCGATACACGGCCGAGTTTGACCTGCGCAATTTTCAGCCTGCCAACGTATTCACGCCAAACGGAGACGGCATTAACGATACGTTCCGAATTCCGAACTGGCCGCCTGAAAATTGTCAAAATGAGTTTCTGAAAATTGAAATTTATAATCGCTGGGGTAGGTTGGTTTTTCAAAGCAACCAAAAAGATTTTGAATGGGACGGCAAGGGATTTCCCTCAGGGGTTTATTACTACACCATTTTCTTTACCAACGGCAATTTCAAGGGTACAGTAACCAAGGTTGATGAAATGTAGCCCTGTCTCACTATTTTTGCTTATGAAGTTTGTTTATTTTTTTATCACCGTAAGTGTGGCTGTCGTATTGCAGCAACCTGTTCCGGCGCAAGTTTTGCGCAACCGTGCCGACAGTTTGGAACATTTCATCTGGCAGGCTGCATGGGAGCAACGACAAGCAGCAGAAAAAGCACTTACATTACTTCAAAACAAGGATAACCTGTTGCCTTTCAAAGACTTGGAAGATTTTAGTTTTGCTGCAATCTCTGTCAGCGATGGCCCTATGCTATCCGACTTTGGCAACACTTTGCAACTTTATGCACCCGTAAAGTTATTTTCGGCACGCCGCAACCTGACACGCCAAGCCGCCGATGAGTTGCTGGCAAAGATGAAGCCTTTCAACGTGGTTATTATTGGCTTGCACGGCAAACCCGACCTGTTGCAGGATTCGCGCACCATAGAGTCGGAGGTTGCCTATCTTATCAATCAGTTAGACCGTAAAACCAAAGTGGTGCTGGCCGTATTTGGCAGCCCGATTCAGCTTTTGCAGATAGACCGTTTAGACCGCATAGAGGCAGTTACGCTCACCTACGATGATACGCAAGATTCGCAGGAGCTGATGGCACAGGCTATTTTCGGAGCGATTGGTTTTCAGGGAAAATTGCCTTTTCATCTGCCCCCGATTTTTGACAAAGATACAGGTGTGCCAACGCAGGCATTAGGCCGAATGAAATTTACTTGGCCTGAAGAACTTGGTCTTTCCCGCCTGCAATTGCGCCCGACGGATTCCATTGCACGGCTGGCAGTAGAAAAGCAGGCCACACCGGGCTGCGTAGTGCTGGCAGCTAAAAACGGGAAAGTTTTTTACTACAAAGCCTTTGGTTATCAGACTTTTGACTCTTTGTTGCCCGTGCAGAAAAACCATGTGTACGACCTCGCCTCCATCACCAAAATAAGCACTTCGGTAGCTGCATTGATGAAATTGTACGAAGCCAAGAAAATAGATATTGAAAAGCCTTTTTCGCGTTACGAGAGGTCGTGGGCTAAGACCAATAAAAAAAATCTGACGTTGAAAGAGATTTTGACCCATCAGGCAGGTTTAAAAGCATGGATTCCGTTTTGGCAAAATACCCGCCAGCCCGATGGTACATTGCGTGCCACAGTTTTCAACAAAGATTCTACCCGCACCTACTCATTGAAAGTTGCCGATAAACTTTACATCAACCACAACTATGTGGACAGCATATTGCTGCAAATCAGGGATTCACCATTGGGCAAACGCGGCGAATACGTGTACAGTGACCTCTCTTACTACTATTACCCGCGTATGGTACGGCGTCTTTCAGGGAAAGACTTTGATGATTTTCTGGATGCCAATTTTTATAGGCCTTTGGGGGCATCAACGCTGACTTTCAACCCGTTATACAAAGGCATTGCGCTGCGCAACATCGTTCCGACCGAATTGGATACAGTCTTTCGCAAGCAATTGCTGCACGGAACTGTTCACGATGAAGGCGCTGCTATGATGGGAGGAGTTTCCGGTCATGCGGGTTTATTCGGCAACGCGGCAGACCTTGCCAAACTCATGCAAATGTACCTGAACAAAGGCTTCTATGCCGGCAGGCAATATATCAAGCCCGAAGTAGTTGAGTATTTTACGCGCTGCCACTCCTGCAATGGTAAAGACCCTGCCAAAGCCAACCCGCGGGGCATCGGTTTTGACAAGTTGCGTGGTAATAATACAGCTCCATCCGTTTCCGAACAGAGTTTCGGGCACTCCGGTTTTACAGGTACCTTTACTTGGGCAGACCCGAACAACGGCTTGTTGTATGTATTCCTTTCCAATCGGGTATATCCTACGCGCAACAACAATCGCCTTTCCGATTTAAGTATTCGGAGCAACGTGTTAGAGTCTTTTTACCAACTGTTTCAGAGCAGCCGATAGTTCGGGCTGTGTATAAGGTTTATGTTTGTTTGGCTACCTTTACGGCTGCAATTAACATGCTGTGCAAATTATTAAGTTAAGCGAGTGAGCATTTAACCATTGTTAGGGTCTTGCGACCGCTAACAGGCTTTCGTGAATCCCTAACAGCGGTCGTTAGACCCTGTGAGCGGATTGAGATAAGTTCAATTTAAACTGCTTACTTAGCGATAGTCAATACTTCAGGTTTGGCAGGTTTACAATGTCTGTCAAGTTTGGTTAGATAATCAAATATGGAGCAACCAACTGATAATCAGGAACAATGGACGGAAATTATCCGCCCTGAAACCCCTTGGTGGGACTTAAAATTAGGTGAGTTGTATCGCTATCGCGACTTGGTGCGCATCTTCGTTTGGCGCGATTTTGTGGCCGCCTACAAGCAAACCTTGCTTGGCCCCATGTGGCATTTTATCAACCCGTTTGCCAGTACCATCATCAATACAATCGTGTTTGGTGCTATTGCACAGATTCCGATGGAAGGTGTTCCGCCGTTTCTGTTCCAATTCACCAGCATGATGATGTGGAGCTATTTCACGCGCTGTTTCAATGCTGCTCAAAATACTTTTTTAGGGAATGCGGGCATTTTTAGCAAGGTGTACTTCCCTCGTTTGGCAGTTCCTGTGTCTGGGGCTATCTCTGCATTGTTGCAGTTTGGGATTCTGTTTATTTTTTACCTGTTGAGCTTGGGCTGGTACATTTGGCGCGGCGAACAAGTAAGTGTGGATATAAGTATGCTGGTGTTCTTCCCGATAGCTATGCTGTGCTTGGCATTGTCGGGCATGGGGCTGGGAGCAATTGTAGCGGCACTCACAACCAAGTATCGCGATTTAAACCTGTTCGTCGGCTATGGCCTCTCATTGCTGATGTACGGTTCTGCGGTAGTATATCCTTTGTCCGCCTTGCCGGAATCAATTAAGAAATATGCCTTATTTAACCCATTGATTCCTATCATGGAACTTGGACGAAGTGGTCTTTTAGGGGTAGGCAATCCTTCGGCAGTCAGCATATTCATTAGCCTTGGTGTTTCGGTACTGGTGTTTTTGGTGGGAGTAGCCATGTTCAATCGTGCGGAACGCACTTTCATTGATAGCGTGTGAGTTGGGAAGTGCGTTTCTATACCTCACAAGATATCCACTTGTGGGACAGTCAAGTTGCCCGGTGTAAGAACGCAACCTTTATGCACCGGCGTAGCTACATGGACTATCACGCCGACCGCTTTACCGATGCTTCCTTAATGATTTTCTATCGGCGTAAACTGTTTGCTTTGCTGCCGGCTAATTGTGAGGGCAGTACCTTGGTTTCTCATCGCGGGCTTAGTTACGGCGGTTTATTGCTGGATGGGCAGGCAACCGTAGCAAGAGTAGGGGAGTGCTGGCACTCTATTATCTCATTCCTTTTACAGCAAGGATATAAACAGTTGATATACAAGGTTTTACCGTCTTTCTATCATCGCCTGCCTGCTTTTGAAGACGTGTTTTGGTTACGTTGGTATTGGCAAGCTGCACAAATACAAACAGACATGGGAGCAGTGGCAGAATTGACCGCTTCCCTGCAATTTTCAACAGGCAAAAAGCGGCACATAGCCAAGGCAAAGCAACATCACTTGCAAATCAGAAGTGATGTTGCTGATGTACCTGTTTTTTGGGAACAGATACTCACACCTAATTTGCAAAAGCGGCATGGAGTTTTGCCCGTACATCAGCTCGCCGAAATACAATTGCTAATGAGCCGATTTCCCGATAATATCCAATTTTATGGCGTATATCAGGGTTGTGAACTTGTGGGAGGCACAGTATTGTTCCTTGCTGACAATGCAGTGCACGCGCAGTACATTGCGGCTAATGCCACGGGGAAAGAACTGTCAGCATTAGACTTGTTATTCAGCGAGTTACTGCAACATTTCAAGACCACTCACCGCTATTTCAGTTTTGGGATTTCTACCTATAACAAAGGGCAAGCCCTCAATGAAGGACTTGCCCGATGGAAGGAAGAGTTTGGCGCTCGCACATGGCCGCACGAAACGCTGTTATTGCAATTATCCAAGTCTTGAAATCAGGTCAGCAGTACGTGCAGAGTAACCCGCTTCATTGTCATACCAGCCTACCACTTTCACTAATGTGCCATTGGCAGAGGTCAGTTCCGCATCAAAAATACAAGAGTGCGGATTACCGATGATATCTGCTGAGACAATAGGTTCTTCGCAGAATTCCAAAATGCCTTTCAATGGGCCGTTAGCGGCGGCTTTCATTGCCTCATTGATTTCTTTGGCAGTAGCTTCTTTTTTGAGGATAACGGTCAAGTCGGTAAGAGAGCCATCAGGAACAGGCACGCGCATGGCCGAACCGTCTAATTTGCCTTTCAGGTGAGGCAGTACCAAACCCACGGCTTTTGCGGCACCTGTGGAAGTTGGCACAATAGACACAGCAGCTGCACGAGCGCGGCGCAAGTCTTTGTGTGGGCCGTCTTGCAGATTTTGGTCTTGTGTATAGGCGTGAACAGTGGTCATGTAGCCTTTTTCAATACCAAAATTATCGTCCAAAACCTTTGCCATTGGTGCAAGGCAGTTGGTTGTACAAGATGCATTGGAGATAATTTTGTCGTCTGCGGTAAGTTTGTCATCATTTACGCCCAGCACGACGGTTTTGATATCGTCTCCTTTGGCAGGGGCAGAGATAACCACGCGCTTTGCTCCGGCAGTCAGGTGTTTGCCTGCACCTGCGCTGTCCACAAAACGACCGGTTGATTCCAGCACCACATCAATATTATGAGCAGCCCAAGGTAAATTGGCGGGGTCTTTTTCAGCCAGAATCTTGATAGAATGGCCATTAACAACAATGGCGCCGTCGGCTACGGCCACCGTGCCGTTAAATTTGCCGTGAATAGAGTCATATTTTAACAGATGAGCCAGTGTAGCAGCATCGGTCAGGTCATTGATTGCTACAACTTCTACGTTTGATTTTTCCAGCAAACGCTTGAAAGTCAGGCGGCCAATACGCCCGAATCCGTTAATGGCGACTTTGATTTTTCCCATAATCCGGTTTGTCAGTATTTGATAGGTTTATAATGGCTACAAATTTAAACATCTCAGGCAGATTTGGAAGAATTTGTCGGAATGAATTATTTTTTATCTGACAATCAGCATATTGCATTTTTATTAAAAAAATCTTGCGTTGAAGTATTGCAAGTTTGAATGTGGCTTTGCAACTTTGCACCACGATTCGCACAGAGGGATGGCTGAGCGGTCGAAAGCGGCGGTCTTGAAAACCGTTGTAGGGCAACCTACCGGGGGTTCGAATCCCTCTCCCTCTGCCAAGTGCCTCAGAATTGTTTCTGAGGCACTTTTTTTTATTCATGTAAATCTGCCTAACTTTACGTAATTAAAGGTAGGTGATGCAGGATGTTTGATAACAGAGTAATAATCCGTACTTACACATGAATTTTCTGGACAGGCTCTCATTTGCACAGAAAGTTGCCCTTGTGGTATCTTCAGTGTTAGCTGGTTTTCTTATAATTACGGCTGTCGGTTTCTATGTGTATCAACGTCAAATTATTTTGACAAGCAACGAAGACCGTTTAGAGAGTCAGGTAGAAGACCTGCATCATATGTTCATGATTCACCATCAGGAACAAGTCAAGCGGCTGGCAAGGATACAAGAAGCCGCTTTTAATTTTTTAAAAGTTAATAGTCAGTCTTTGGATTATGATGTTTCCGTAAGTGCAAGCAACATATTAGACAATAACAAGGTTGAGATAACGTTTCGTCCTTATCAGCTGCGCGAATTATATAAATTAGTGGTTGGCCAGCGGATGCGCTTACAGGCATTTCAGAAAGTAGATGGCGGGTATATCAACATTACCAATGAGGTTGCCGGCTTGAATTTTGACAAATATATTTTCATACCAAATAACCAAGCCCCCTTTACTTACGAAGCCGATACACAGATTAAAGAAACTGTCCGATTTGACAGTTTAGACGTGGTAATGGTGCGCTACATACCTTGCCGTCTGGGGCTTACCGATTACGGTTTTCTGAAATTGGAAGTTGTTACAGACTTTAGCGGGCTGTATCAATTGCTGCAAACCAAAAAGTATTACTCTACCGGCTACCCCTACATTATTAACAATGAGGGGACCATCATTTTTCACCCGAATAAAGAATTTTTGATGCAGAATGCCGCATCAGACCCTGATTATGAGGTCTTTTTTAGCAAGATGCGTGCTACGAAGAAAGGTCATCAGGAGTTGGTGAGCAAGCAGTCAAAAGTGGATAAAATACACTTCTATTACTTTATAGAGCCCTATCAGATTTTTCTTGTGATAGTCGTTTCCAAGTCGGAAATGCTCGACCAGCTATTGTCGCAAATTATCCAGTTTATTGCTTTGGTTTTTGGTTTGCTTGTAGTGGTCAATGTTGCTATTTCATACAACTTTGTAAACCGATTGTTGAGGCCTGTAAAAAATATTCTTTATTCGCTCAACGAGATGAGCCGAGGCAACTTTCAGAAGTTGGAAGATACCTCGCGCAGAGACGAAGTGGGCGAACTTACCCAATCTCTTAACAAAGCCATTGAAGGTTTGGAGAGAGCTACCTTATTTGCTACCGACATCGGGCAGCAGCACTATGACACACATTTTGAGCCACTCAGCAAAGATGATAAATTGGGCAATGCCTTGCTGACCATGCGCGATGCACTCAAAGCAAGTGCCGAGCACGAAGCCGAACGGCGGATGATGAGTGAGGCCTTGGCTAATTTTTCTGACCTGATACGCAATGCAGGCACCGATTTGAATGTGCTGTGTCGGCAAACACTTTCTGAATTAGTGAATTTTCTTAACGCACAGCAGGGATGTTTATATCTCGCCGAACACGATGAGTTGATGGAGCAAGCCCGTTTGTCGTTGGTTGCAACCTTTGCTTACGGTCGCCATAAATTCAAGCAAGACACCATTGTATCGGGTGATAATCTCACGGGACAAGTTTATATAGAAAAACGCTCACTGCGTATAGATAACCTGCCGCCTGACTATTTTTCCATTGCTTCGGGTTTGGGTAGTACGCCACCGTCTTGCTTGATGATTGTCCCCATCAAACAGAACGACAATGTGGTAGGCGTTATTGAAATCGCTTCTTTGCAAGTTCTCACAGAAAAGCAACAGGGATTTGTAGAGCGCATCGCCGAGATTCTGGCAGGCTTCATCATCAATGCGCAAAACAATGAAAAAATGCGTCGTATGTTGATTGAAAGTCAGATGTTGGCGGAAAATCTGCGTGCACAGGAGGAAGAGATGCGCCAAAATCTGGAAGAATTGCAGGCCACACAAGAAGAAATGGCACGTCGTGAAAAAAGCCGACTGAACATATAAACCCCTATTTTTCCGTCATTTTTATCAGCAGATTGAACAAACCGCCAAAACCGCTCAGCGGTAAGTTTTCTGCTTTGTCATCAATATTGTGATAATGCGGGTAGTTTTTATCCATCAGGTAAATAAAAAATGTAGGAACGCCTTTTATGCTGAATGGGTAATGGTCTGAATTAGCAGCGGGCGCTCGCGGAATGATTTTAGGTAACGCCTGTAAACTTTCGTTAATGGTTCTGAGTTTTTCAAATTCACGTGTGTGGATGGTGGCATTAACCACGGTTGCGCCGTCTTTGCCTGTGCCTATCAAATCCAGATTCCACAGAAAGTTAATCTGCGAAAGCGGGAACAGCGGGTTGGCGGCGTAGTGCAGTGAACCCAGTAGCCCCAGTTCTTCTCCTGAAAATGCCATGAAACAAACCGAAAAAGGAGGCGGATTTTTGCCGAAATGATGTGCAAGTTCAATCAACATGGCTACGCCTGCTGCGTTGTCGTTAGCCCCCGGAATATAAGCCTGCGTGCCAATGGTGCCCAGATGGTCATAATGGGCAGTAAATACCACAAAGCGTTCAGGGGTTTCAGTGCCTTTGATATATCCAATTACGTTTTGCGTGATATAATTGGTTTTCAGTTGGCTGTCCATTCGGAATTTGATTTTTTGGGCAGATTTGCCAATGGCTTCTGGCTTAGCCAACAGAAACGGAGGTTGTAAAGCCTGACCGCTGATGTGCGCCGTTAGGGTAGGAGAAGTGCCTATCCATACTTTTGCTTTATTCAATTGCGGGATAAGTTCGGGGCAGCGCTCCAGCATCAGGGAGTAGTCCGACATGCGAAAAACGATTCCCTTCCCTTGATAGTTGGTTTGCATGGCATTTCTGACAACTGCCGAATCGCCTTTAGCTAATAATGTATCCAAATATATCAATTTTGCGCTGCCTTTTCCTTTGCCTGACACAGGATTTGGTATAAAATCTTTACCAACTATAAGGGATTTTCCGTCAATGATTAAGACCATCTTTTGAGGGAAAGTATTGGCAGTCAGGGAGAATGATTGGTAATAATCGCTGCCGAAGGGTTGTAAGCCTGCTTCGCGGAAGGCTTTTGCAATCAGTTGAGCGGCTTTTTTATCGCCATCCATGGTGTAGCCTCTGCCTGCCATTTCGGGGGAACAAAGCAAGCGGATGTTTTGGCGTACTCGCTCCATGTCCTGCGCGATGGCCGGAACAGCAAGTGATATACAAAGGCTTGCCAGCAATATTTTCAAATACAACATATCCGATACACGTTATTTTCCGCTAAATTGCGCCAATCAGCGAATTAGTCCAACTATGTATCGTATTCAGGTTGAAAAAGGCAATGCCTATCAGGTAGAAAACAACGGTGAGTTTCCGGTGGTTAATGAGCAGCCACTGCACTGGGACGTATTGCAAATAGCACCCGGTCGCTATCATATATTGCTTGATAATCAGACCTTTAACGCCGAAGTGGTGAAGGCCGATTATCAGGCAAAGTCTTTTACGTTCCGTATCAACAACAGAATCTACCATTTGGCGGCCAAAGACCGATTCGATTTATTGCTTGAAAAAATGGGTATGGGCAATGCTGCCGGTCATAAAATCAATGATTTGAAAGCACCTATGCCCGGCCTGATTCTGGGAGTGAGCGTAAGTGAAGGACAGCAGGTAAAAAAAGGCGATACTTTATTGATTTTGGAAGCCATGAAAATGGAGAATGTGCTGAAAGCACCTGCCGATGCTACGGTTAAGTCTGTGAAAGTGCAAAAAGGCGACCGTGTAGAAAAAAATGCCATTTTGATTGTTTTTGCCTGATGCTGATACCGTCTTACACAGATGTTTTGATAGAGGCAGGTGTGGATGAGGCGGGAAGAGGTTGTTTGGCAGGGCCTGTGGTGGCTGCGGCTGTTATTTTACCCAAAGACTACACACACCCGCTGCTGAACGATTCTAAAAAACTCAATTACAGGCAACGTGAAAAGTTGCAAATGGAAATTGAGCGCGATGCACTTGCAATCGGTATCGGAAACGCTACCCCCGAAGAAATAGACCGCATCAATATTTTGCAGGCCTCTATTCTTGCCATGAACCGGGCAATAGAAATGCTTTCACCTGTGCCGGAACTGCTGTTGATAGACGGTAAGTTTTTTTCAACTCATCTGGCTGTTCCCTATCACTGCATTGTCAAAGGCGACGGGTTGTACTACTCCATTGCTGCCGCATCGGTAATAGCCAAAACCCATCGCGACCATTTGATGCAGGAATACGCAGAGCAATATCCGCACTACGGGTGGCAACAGAATGCCGGTTATCCGACAAAAATGCACTACGAGGCCATTGCTTCGCATGGCATTACACCGCTGCATAGGCGCAGTTTTCGCCTGTTTGCTGCTACAACCGATTGATTTCGTCTAATTTTTTGGCAATTTCTGTCAGCCGATTGAGGTCGCCTCCCTTTACCTCGGCACTCATCCAGCCTCCTTTGTAATTTATTTCGGCAAGAGCCGTTTTCACAGCAGCCCAGTTGCAATCGCCTGTCATCAATTCGGCTTCAAATCCTTTCCAGATGCCTTGTTCTTCGGCCATTTTGCGACTGTACTCCTTTACGTCTATTTTCAGAATGCGCTTGCCTAAAATCCTAATCCATTGCTCCGGCCAGCCGTAGCGTACGATATTACCCACGTCAAAGTACCAGCCTACATACGGCGAATTGATTTCGTCAATATATCGGGCAGCTTCCAGCGGACTCAGTAAAAAATTATTCCACACATTTTCTATAGCAATACTGACTTTGAGTCGCTCGGCAAGTGGCACGAGTTTGCGGATTTCTTCCTGCGAGCGCTTGTAGGCTTCTTCGTAAGATACCTGCGCATTAACCACGGCAGACACCAACAATACGGTAGTAGCGCCCAATTGCGGGCAGGCTTCCAATGCCTCGCGCATGGCATCTAAGCACTTGTCGCGCACCGACTGTTCAGGGTGCGAAAGGGGCGAGCGCCAGTGTTCCCAGCAAACCAGCCCGGGTACAGCCATGTTGCTTTCGCGTGCGGCACGGGCTACTTCCTGCCAGTTCATGCGGCTATCGGGTTCTACACCGTCAAAACCGGCTTGTTTGGCTGTGATAAACTTTTCGGCAATGCTCTCGCCACCGGTTATCATGCTGTATTTCAGGCTTTTTTTGAGCACTAACGGCTTAGAGGCAAAGGCATTAGCAGGCATGCAGCAAAGGGCGGCGTTGCCAATCGCTGTTAATTGTATAAATTTTCTTCGCTGCATACTGATTAAGGAGCTTTTTTCATCGGTACGGCAACTGTGGTATTCTCCCACGAAAGCAGCATTTGCACCTCATTACCCGATGACTTGAAAGAAATAGTAAACATTTCCACAGGCTCATCGGAGCGCGAGGCAGGTACTTTTACTTTCAAAATATCCTCCTCGGCGTTGTAATTAGTACCCCATTGGCCGGTTTCTCTGTTGAAAATAATTGTCCACTCTTGGCGGTCGGGGATAGTCCACAGCGAATAATTGCCTTTGGGCAGTATGGAGCCGGCTATGTCTGTATCCTGTCCAAGTTGGATGACGGTAGCTTCATTAGCACCTGTGCGCCACACTTTGCCGTAGGGCACTACTTCGCCAAAAATAACGCGTCCTTTTTTGGATGGTCTGCAATAAGTTACTTCGGCGCTGAAACCGTTTTTAACGATTTTTTCCTGTGCCTCAGGACTGTACGACTTTGTCCATGTGCGCAGCACAAAAAATGCAATCAGCAATAATACGATAATGCCGGCCGTGATTTTAAGCCATTTTTTCATATCCTGATTCGGTTGTTTGGGTGGATTAAGTTAGATGTTTTTCGGAGAAAATACTGCTGTCTCTGTAAGTTTTGTATCAATTGCACATCATTTCCGATGTTTTCCCGAAACAGATATACGGCAAATGAAAAATCAAACAAGAATTTACAGGATACGGATTGGTAAAAAAAATTACTGAAACAGGCGATAAAATTGCCGATATGTGATTAACTTACTATCGGTTTTAACATGGAATCCTGTAAAAAATGAAGAGTTACATCAGCATATTTCAGCAGATTCAAATAGATGAATCGCTGAAGCTGCTTCGCAAGCATTGGTTCGCACAGACGGCCAACATGTCGGAAAACGATTTTCGGTCGGAAGTGGAGAAAATTGCACAAATGGCAGAACTGCATCGGATTGAAAAAGTATATGATGATACGACGAATTTTCATTTTATCATCGTTCCGCGGTTACAGGAATGGGTGAATGAAAAGATATTTCCTCGATTCATACAAGCAGGCCTTCGCAAATATGCCATTATTATCAGCCAAGAGATGGTTGCACAACTTTCTATTGAGCAGACGATGGAGGAGTATAATGCGTGTAGTTTTCAAGTAAAATATTTTGACAATTCAGAAAAGGCCGAAAACTGGTTGTTAAGATAGCGTGTTATTTGCTTTCATCACCCGCAATGCGGCCGTCCACAATGGTAATTTTTCGGTCGGTGGCATTGGCAAGCGACTCATTGTGCGTAACAATTACAAAAGTTTGTCCTAACTCATCGCGCAGTTTAAAAAACAATTGGTGCAGTTCTTCTGCATTGCGAGTGTCCAAGTTACCGCTGGGCTCATCGGCAAATACAATTTTCGGGCTGTTGATGAGCGCACGGGCTACGGCAATGCGTTGCTGCTCGCCGCCCGACAGTTCGGCAGGCTTGTGTGAAAGCCTGTGCGCTACCCCAAGCATTTGTGCCAGTTCGGTGGCACGGTTGTGTAACTCTTCTACCGGTTTGCCGGCAATGTAGCCCGGCATGGCGATATTTTCCAATGCGGTAAACTCAGGCAACAGGTTGTGGAACTGAAAAACAAAGCCAATTTCCAGATTGCGGAATCGGGCAAGTGCCTGTTCGCCAAGGTTTTGCAATATGATACCATCTGCCGCAACAGTGCCCTCGTCGGGGGTGTCCAAAGTACCCAATATGTGCAACAGTGTACTTTTTCCTGCCCCCGAAGGGCCTACAATGGTAGTAATTTGACCCGTGTGAATTTGCAGGTTGATTCCTTTGAGTACGTGCAGTTGTCCGTAATATTTGTGCAGGTTGCGGGTTTCGAGCATATCCGATGGTTTAGGCAGCCATTTGGCTGATGTGTTTCACCAAAGCTCGCCTTGCAATAGGCAACAACGACTCTTCCAGCGGGCAGGCAACTTTGGCAATTATTGCAAAAGTAGCAGGATTCGGCCATTGCGTAAACCTTCGGGTGAGGTTCAGTTTCAATTGTTCGTAGGTTTGCGTCAGCGTGATGCTTGCGGTTTCCAAATAGGCGGTGTGGATACCGCGGAAACGCTCGTGCCGGTCTTCAAATATTGTAATATGGTAGGTATAAATAATGGTGTCGTGGCTTTGTGCTTTACTCAGGAACATATAGCCTCTGTCGGTATTGAGAGGAGTAATACCCACCGGGCTGATTTCAATTTGCCGCTCGATGTGGTCATATATTTCGCGGGCTTCCTCCAAAGCACCGCCTATCAGAGGGATGGAATAATGTACCAAATCTTCTATAACCCGCATGGTTTCATCATCTTCTACAATGTTTTTGTAAACCAATTGCAGACGTTCAAAATCGGCATGGCTGATTTTTTGCGGAAATTGTTCGTAAAATAGGTTTTTATTGTCACGCAGATGGCATAGGTTGCGATAATGAAAAATTAAATCGGCAAATGCCGGATAGAGTTTCTGCGCGCCAAGTTCCTTCCGTATGTTTTGCAGGTAAGCCAGCAGCACGTATTTCTTGTACTCAAAATCAATTAAATGTTCAGTTAACCAATTGGGGCTGAGCGTATTCATAACACATACACATAGGTTAGTGTACCTAATTTACTAAATGCAAACCAAATTTCAAAAACACGTGCGCTTACGTGCGGCATATTGCATCCGATTACTGCCAAATAAATGTTGAAACATTATTTGATTTTCATTTTCCTTTTTTAGAAATTCATATGGCGTAACTTATAAAGCGCGCCAAGATTATTTTTTCACCAAATTCAAAGTATGAAAATGAAAATCAACAAACTTTTGACAGGGTGGATTCCCATCCTTTTGCTGCTTTTAGTAAGCATGCAGCCGGCTTTTGCCCAGAAACGCATCACAGGTAAAGTAACCGATGCAGAAACCAACACGCCTTTGCCGGGGGTAACGGTTTTGGCCAAAGGTACGCAGACCGGTACTACTACCGATGCAGAGGGAAAGTATTCGCTGAATGTTCCTGCAGGCACTGATATGCTGGTGTTCTCTTATGTAGGTTTCAAAACACAGGAAATAGCCATTGGCAATCAGAGCAACATAGACATTGCGCTGGCGGCAGACGACAAAATGCTGAGCGAAGTGGTTGTAACAGGTTATTTGACCGAACAGAAAAAAGATATTGTAGGTTCGGTAGCCACGGTAAAGTCCAAAGATTTGGTAGCTATCCCTCAAGGTAACGTAGAGCAACAGTTACAGGGGCGCGTATCAGGCGTTACAGTACTTACCTCCGGCCAGCCGGGCGTGCAGAGTTCCGTAAGGGTGCGCGGTTTTACTACTTTGGGTAATAACGCCCCCCTATTCATTGTAGATGGCGTGCCGCTGACCGATGTGTCTGACCTGAACGGTCTTGATATTGAGTCCACTACGGTTTTAAAAGATGCCGGTGCGGCTTCCATCTACGGTGCGCGTGCTTCTAACGGCGTAATCGTAATGACGACTAAGCGCGGCCTGAGCAAACCCGGCAAGCTGCGTGTAGATTATGAAATGCAGTACGGAACTCAGATGCCCGGTGAGCGGCGCACAGGCGTACTCAATCCGCAACAAACTGCCGAGTGGACATTTATTGCCCGCCGCAACGCAGGACAGGCGGCTACACACCCGCAATATGGTTCAGGCGCAACTCCTGTATTGCCCGATTATATCAACGTCGGTGGTGTTGGCGGCTTGTTTGAGGGCGACCCCCGCATTGACCGCAACCGTTACAACATCAACTTCGACAACGGCCCCATCTATCAGATTGTGCGCGGCAACAAAGCCGGTACTAACTGGTACAAAGAAATTACCCGCAATGCACCTATTTTGAACCAAAGCATCGGGCTTTCAGGTGGCGGCGAGGGTAGTCGTTTCTATGTAGGCTTAGGTCAATACGAACAACAAGGTGTCGTGCTGAATACTTGGCTGAAACGTTATACTGCCCGTGTAAACTCCGAATTTACGATTGCCAAAAAAGTACGCATCGGTGAAAACATGCAGGTAACTTTTCGGGAAAACCCCAGCATCGGTACAGATTTGAACGCTCCCCAAGGCGAAAACGACTTGTTTATGGCCATGACTATCAATCCGTTTATACCTGTGTATGACGAGTTTGGCGGTTGGGCGGGTACTGCCGCGCCGGGCTTCAACAACTCCCGCAACCCTGTGGCAGACCGCACCCGCGCCGGCCAAAACAAAGGTTTCAGCCTTGCAACAATGGGTAATTTGTATGCAGAAGTTGAGCCTATTCAGGACTTGATATTGCGAACCAGCATAGGCGGACGATTAGCCTCTTTCCATACTCGCAGCGCACAGTTCCGCACCTACGAACGCTCAGAAAATATCGGTGCTAACTCTGTATCGGAAAGCTCAGGTTTCTCTTATACTTGGACGTGGACTAATACGGCTACTTACAAAAAAACATTTGACAAGCACGCAGTTAAGGGTCTGTTAGGTTATGAATATATCGTAAGTGACGGTTTCCGTTTTCTCAATGGTTTTGGTCTGAATCCGTTCTCGATGGATCCTGCTTTCCGCACTATTTCCACTACTGAAACTGTTGGCCGTCAGACAGGCAGCGGAGGCAACCCTGAGCGCCGTTTTGGTTCACTCTTTGCCCGCGTGGACTATGGCTATGCCGATAAGTACTACATTAATGGAACAATCCGTCAAGACCAGTCTTCCGTATTCGGTGAAAATAATCGCGTCGGTGTATTCCCTGCTTTCTCTGCCGCATGGCGTATTTCAAGCGAAAATTTCATGAAGGGAATCAATTGGATTGATGACCTGAAAATTCGCGGCGGCTGGGGGCAAATGGGTAACTCTCTGATTGACCCCAATAACCAGTTTGACTTATTTGTGGCTACTTCCTATGACATTTCGGGTGTAAACACGGGTGCAGACCCTGCGTTGCGCCAAAGCCGCTTAGGCAACCGAAATGCGAAGTGGGAAACCAATACTACGACCAACATTGGTATAGATGGTTCCTTCTTTAAAGGCAAAATGGACATCATCTTAGACTTGTACCAAAAGCGTACCGATGACATTTTGTATCAAGTACCACTACCGGGCGTCTTAGGACAGGTAACACCTCCTTCCGTAAATATTGCCTCTATCAGCAACAAGGGTATTGACTTGCAAATCATTAACCGCGGCAATATTACCAGAGACCTGCGTTTTGAAACCGACCTGACTTTTACCACTTTTACCAACCGTATCGAGTCATTAGCGCCTGATGCAGGTATTACCTTCTTTGATGCCGGTAATGCTACGCGTTTGGGGCTGACTACCCGCAATCAGGTGGGAAGTTCTTTCTCTCGCTTCTTCGGTTATAAAGTGGTTGGCTTGTTCCAAAGCCCCGAAGATGTGCGCAACTCTCCCGTACAGGACGGCGCAGCACCCGGTCGTTTGAAATTTGCTGATATTAACGGCGATGGTCGCATCACTGCCGATGACCGTACATTTATCGGCAGCCCGATACCTGACTTTACTATGGGTCTGAACTTGAAACTCTCTTACAAAAACTTCGATTTCGAGACTTTCTTCTATTGGGTGGCAGGCGCAGACGCATTCAACGGATTCAGAGTGTTTACCGACTTTTATCCGCTGTTCCCCGGTATTGCCATCAGCGAGCGCGTGCTGAACTCATGGACACCTCAGAACCCCAACGCTACCGTACCTATTTTTGAAAACGTAGCTAATTTCAGTACCAATACGCAAGTGTCTTCTTACTTCTTGGAGAATGCTTCTTACTTGCGCAACCGCAATATGCAAATCAGCTACAACGTGCCGAAAGATGTGCTGAACCGCTTCGGTGCAGAACGTTTGCGCCTGTTTGTTCAAGCTGCCAACTTATTCACCATTACGAAATATACAGGCCTCGACCCTGCAATTTCAGGCGGTGATGCGGGCTTTGGTATTGATGCAGGTGGTAACTATCCTTTTGTACGCACCTTTATGCTGGGTGCAAGCTTAGGCTTCTAAAACATTCTTATTCAACACAATGTATCAAAATCAAAATCTTGTAAATATGAAAAGGTTTCTGATGAAAGCGGTGGGGCTTTCGGTAATAATAACCGTAGCAACTACCACATCTTGTAAAAAGAGTTATTTTGAAGTTGACCCGATTGGGCAGCTCAGCAACAACCAAGTGGCTACCCAGAAAGGCGTTGAGCAAATTCTTATCGGTGCTTACGCAGTGCTGAACGGCTCTAACTGGAACGCTTCTTTCACCAACTGGATTTATGGCAGTGCCAACGGCGGCGACGCAAACAAGGGTTCTAACGCCGGCGACCAGTCGCAGATGAACGAAATTATTCGTTTTGAAGGTCAGGCGGTTAATGGTGATTTTAACCTGAAATGGAATGCCGTATACAATGGCGTAGCTCGTGCCAATCAGGCAATTATTGCGGCAAATGCGCTCAAACCCGAGCAAATTTCGGAAGCCAACAAGCGACGCATCATTGCCGAAGCACGCTTCCTGCGCGGTTTCTATCATTTAGAAGGAAAGAAAATGTTTAACATGATTCCTTACATCGATGAAACCGTAAGCTACAGCGCCGGTAATTTCCGCATTCCTAATGACAAAGACATATGGCCTAATATTGAGGCAGACTTTAAACATGCCTACGACAACCTGCCCGAAACACAGGCACAAGTCGGAAGAGCCAACAAGTGGGCGGCAGGCGCCTTTCTGGGCAAAGTTTTGCTGTTTCAACGGAAATTTGCCGAAGCCAAAACCGTATTTGATGCTTGTATAGCTAATGGAAAAACATCTAAGGGCGAACGCTACGGTTTGTTAGACCAGTACTCCAAAAACTTTAATGCAGACTTTGACAATAACAACGAGTCTATTTTTGCATTTCAGGCTTCGGTAAACGATGGTACGGGGGCAGCCAATGCTAACCCTGACTTGGTACTTAATTTCCCGCATAACAACGGATGGGCAGGAGCAATGCCTGCCGGCTGTTGTGGTTTCCACCAGCCTTCTTTTGACCTTGCCAACTCATTCCGTACTACTGCGGCGGGGCTTCCTTTGCTCGACGGCTCTTACAATTTGCCTGCAAACGAGTTGCGTACCGACATGGGTATTCCTTCCGACCGTCCGTTTACACCGGATCCCGGGCCACTTGACCCACGCATTGACTGGACAATAGGCAGAAGAGGTATTCCATTCTTGGATTGGGGCATTCACCCGGGCAACGCATGGATTCGCGACGCCAGCAACGGCGGGCCTTTCTCTCCTGTGAAAAATGTATTCTATCGCGCACAACAGGGTCGCTTAACGGACAACTCTTCATGGACACCCGGATACACAGCCTTGAACTACAGTTTTATGCGCTATGCCGATTTGTTATTGATGACTGCCGAGTGTGAGGTAGAACTTGGCAACCTCGAGCGCGCCCGTCAACTCGTAAATCAGGTGCGCCGCCGCGCAGCCAATCCGGCCGGCTTCGTAATGAACAACGGTGTGCCTGCTGCCAACTATCGCATTAGTGAGTACACTGCTCCATGGCCGGATGCAGCAACTGCGCGCGCTGCCGTGCGTTTTGAACGCCGACTCGAGTTGGGTATGGAAGGACACCGATTCTTTGACTTAGTTCGTTGGGGAATTGCCGACCAAGTGCTCAATGCTTACTTGCAGTATGAAAGCACCAAATTAGCGTTCTTCCGAGGCGCACGTTTCACTCGTGGTAAGAACGAATATTATCCGATTCCACAGGTGCAGATAGACGTAACAGGTAATGGCCCCGATGGTCGCCCGATATTGCGTCAGAATCCCGGTTATTAACGGGTGATTTAATAACACACACACACACAAACCTGACGGGTATCCACGACTCGTCAGGTTTTTTTCTGATTTTGAACAGCTTATGCGAAATACTTTTCGACAACAGTTTGCGCTTATACATAAAAAAAACAGGAACCATCCCGAAATGAGATGACTCCTGCCTTTATTTTGTCATTGCCATACCAATCGGAGCGGTTAGGCAATATGTGCTAAGGTATGTGGGCTGAAACCTTATTGAATTTTTACCTCATAAGGCCATCTTGCTTGAACCCCCTGATAATTAGGCAATTTTTCAATTTGTTTCAACAGCGGATAAAGGCTGCCTGCTTTCTTTTGCAGGAGGCGCTCTTCCATTAAATCTTCGCTGCCTTGCAAGGCTTCAAAAAAGCTCTTTTTAACAGGGTAGTAACGAACCGCATATTCGCCTTCTTTGATTTTTGCTTCTTTGGCTGCCAGTTGAATGGCATCGTTCAAGCCGCCAAATCCGTCTATCAAACCAATTTTCAGGGCTTGCTCGCCTGTCCACACTCTGCCGCTTGCATATTTCTTCAGCGTGTCTAACGGCATATTGCGACCTTGGGCAGCTTTTGAGGTGAAATTTTCATAACCTTCATTTACCATTCGTTGAATAATCTGCCGCTCGGCATCGGTGAATTTTTTGGTAGGAGTGCCCAAATCAGCATATTCGCCCGTTTCTACGCGGTCAAAAGTAAGGCCGAGTTTATCGGTCAGTAATCCGCTGGCATCGAACAACATACCGAAAATACCGATAGAGCCTGTGATGGTATTGGGTTGTGCTAAAATTTTATTGCAGCCCATGGCCATGTAATAACCGCCTGATGCGGCAACGTCGGACATGGAGGCAATAACAGGTTTTTTCTTTTTTGTTTCCAACACTTCGCGCCACATTACATCAGACGCAAGCGCGCTGCCTCCGGGTGAGTTGATGCGCAACACAACCGCTGCTACCTTGTCGTCATTGCGAACTTTGCGCAACTCTTCGGCAATGGTTTCAGAGCCGATGCTTTCGCGGGTGCTTTTGCCGCTCTGAATATCGCCCTCGGCAAAAATTACCGCTACTTTTTTCTTGCTGTATCCACCTTCTTCCGCTTTGTCGGAAGCATAGGCTTTCAGCGAAACGAAGTTGATTTTTTTCTTCTCATCGGTAATGCCCAGCTTTTTGCGAATAGTTTTTTCTACTTCATCGTAATAAGCAGTGCGGCTGATGAGTTTATATTTTACTGCATCTTCGGGCATTTGTACGAGCATGTTGTCGGAGATATTGGTGAGCTCTTCAAATGAAATGCCGCGTGATTCGGCAATGCCTTTCAGATAATGGTTGTAGATGCTGTTCAGATAGGCACTGATTTGCAGGCGGTTAGCATCGCTCATTTTGTCGAGCATAAAAGGCTCTACGGCACTTTTAAAATCGCCTACACGAAATATTTCGGGCTTTACGCCGATTTTCTCAAATAAACCTTTGGCAAAACCAATCTCGGCGACCAAGCCGTTAAACTCCATGCCTCCTTGCGGATGCAGAAAAATTGAATCGGCTACCGAGATAATGTAATAGGCAGGCTCGGACATGGTTTCCGAATAGGCATAGATAAACTTGCCCGATTTTTTAAAATCTTTCAATGCCGTGCGGATTTCTTCCAATGTGGCAAAACCTGCCGATATATTGCCTGCGTCTAAATAGATACCCTTAATTTTATCGTCATCTTTTGCTTTCTCAATGGCCTGACGAAGCTCGAGCAAACCGATGGTACGTTGTGAAGGCATTCCCGGAATCTCTAAATTTTCCAGCGGGTTATCTTCTTTACGTTCATTCACAGGTCTGTTAAGGGAGAGTTTCAATACACTGTTGTCTGCTACTTCGGTCTTTTCCTTATCGCCTGCTGCCGAAGCAACAACAAACAACAACAATACACCTAATAAAGTGAGTAAAATAATGCCCACCATGGTGGCAAAAACGAATTTGAAGAATTGAGCCATGTTCAGATTATGTTTGCGGTAAAACTACGTTTTTATGCCCAAATATACTGCCCATTTGCTGCTTGGCACAAACATGGGTAATCGTTGCGATTATTTACATTTTGCCCTGAAAGCGATTCAGGAACGGGCAGGATACATTTACGGCGTTTCACCTGTTTACGAAACTGCGGCTTGGGGGTTTACCGACCAGAACGATTTTTTAAATCAGGCACTGACGCTGCAAACTCATTGGCAACCCGAAGAATTACTGGCCGTTTTGCAAGAGATTGAACAACAGGCAGGCAGGCAGCGACTTGTTCATTGGGGGCCGCGAACGCTGGATATTGACATTATTGCCATTGACGATTTGGTCATTGAATCTGAACGGTTGGTAGTGCCGCATCCTGCCATGAGGCACAGGAGGTTTGTTTTGCAGCCCTTGGCAGACCTTGTTCCCGATTGGCGACATCCTGTATTGGGGCTTACCTGCGAGCAGATGCTGGCACTCTGTACGGATGACACAGCCATAAAAAAATATGACGGTTGCGGTATTTTTGATTCTAAACGAATTTAAGTATAAATTGCACGTAAATTTTGCTAAGCATGAGTGCTACTGAGCAGCCTTTCAGTATTTATCAATTTTTTAGCCAATTGAAGTCGCACCATTTTTCAATGGTCGCGCAGGGGCTGATTTCGCAGGATATCCTTTCACTAATTGCACTTAGTTTGAAGCGTCGGCCTGACAATGAGGTAGTTGCCCGAAGGCTGTTTGCTCTTGTTGTTGAGTTGTCGCAAAATATTTTTCACTATTCGGCCATCAAAGAATTTTCAGTAAAAGACCAGCGCGAAATCGGCGTTGGTATTGTAGCCGTAGGTGAGTCCGATACGCACTATTTGGTAGCTTCCGGCAATGTGGCACATACGGAAAGCGCCTCCTACATAGCCCGTCAATGCGACCATATCAATACGCTCGACTCCGAAGAATTGAAGCAATATTACAGAGAGCAGCGCCGACAACCTGCACGCGAGGGAAGCGTAGGCGGCAGCATAGGACTGATTGAGATAGCTAGAAAATCGGGCAGCCCTATTCACTACGAAATCATACCGATGGAAGATGGCAACGTGTTCCTTATTTTTGTTGCCAAAGTAAGCAAGTCGGTTTCTTATGCCGACTGACAACAATTTACATTGTTTGCTGCGTTATTTTATTGCATGTCTGTCTCCTGTCAGCAGGGAAAAATTACCGGAAACATACATATCTATGGAGAACCTGTTCATCAAAGCCGATACATTCATTCCCGAAATCAATTTTAATGCACAATCGGGAGAGTTGAATATCAGCGGTGAATCTTATCATGAATATACGCTGGAATTTTACCAACCGGTTTTTAACTGGCTGGCGGAATATTTGAAAACACCCGGGCGCAATATTGTTCTGAATTTCCGCATGTCTTATTACAATACGAGCACATCGCGGCGCTTTTTGGAACTTTTTGATATGTTGGAAGAGTATCAAAAGCAGCAAAAAGGCACAGTTACCGTAAATTGGTACTACAAACCCGAAGATGTGGACATGAAAGAAAGCGGGGAGGAATATGCCGACGATGTAGCACTTACTTTCAACCTTATACCCCTAACAAAATAGCAGGGTTGAGGCATATGCTCAGGTAATAGTCGCGCTCGCTTGGGGCACACACTCCGGGGAAATCGCCCGACTTTCCGAGCATATCGGTTATCAGTTGAAAATGCAAATGCGGCGGCCAATGCCCGTTTTCCTGTGGTTCGCCAAACCATGCGAATGTTTGCCCTTTGGCTATTGCTTTCCCTTCGTACAATCCCTCACACGAAGCAGCCGAGAGATGCCCGTACAGGGTGAAAAATTGGCAAGAATCCAGTTCATGCCGTAAAATAATTGTGTAGCCGTAATCACCGAAGTTGTTATTGTTGGCAAAGCTATGGACAGTACCTGCCAAAGGTGCACTAACGGGTGTACCTGCCGATGCCCAGATATCTATGCCCAAATGGATTGTACGAGCTTCCGTTGTGCCGTCAAAATGTCGGCTGCGATGGTATAAGAAACGGTCTTCATTGTATCCGCCAATGGCTGCAACGGCTTTTTGCTGTTCCATTTCCCCGAAAATATATCGGCTGAATGCTTCCGTATCCGCTAAGTTAATTTGGTGGAGTGCAGGATTGCTTGCAGTCAGGTTGATGTGCCAAATATTTTCACCGTTCAGGTTGAAAGGCACAACAGGGGCAAAAGAAAGTCTGTGTTTTATCAGCGTATTTGTTAAAGCTTGATGTAATGTTTGCATAATGTTACTCAATATCTAAACCTAACAGGTTGCGCAAATCGTTCAGCAAAGGATTTTGCTCTGCAAGGAAATTAAATTTGTCGGTATTGGTATAAATTTTTGGCGAAGCGCCTGCTTCGGTTGCCGCTACTTCTATTGTTTCAAGGGTCAATGAGGAGTGGTTCAGTTGCTTTTTCAGAAAGCCGAGCAGCTCGTTCCGCACCTCTTTGAAAGCATCTGCATCGGTCGCATTGGTACGCAGTGCATGTGTGATAACCGGATACTGAAAAGTAACGGGCTTCCATGTCAGCATACTGACTACCAGAGGTTTACCATTTTGTTTGTAGTATTCGGCGAAAGCATCCCATGCGGCCTGTACTTGTTCGGGCGTGGGAGGCGGGCTTTGCATTGTTGCCGTCGGTTCTGCTGCAACAAGAGGCGGCACATCGGGAGGCGGCGCAGTGTCTTTGGGAGCAGCCACCGGCGGCGGGTTTTTCTCAACAACAGGCACTTGTATTTTGGGCGCACTTTTCAGCGGCGCATAACCTGCCGTTAAAGGCTTTTGCGCAGGCGCTTGCCCTTGTGTCTGGGGCTGTCGGGCTATCAGTTCAGTTTTTTTTTTAACTCCTCGGCCAGTTGGGCAAGGTTGATAGCGGAGGTCAGATGTGCCATTTTCATCAGGGCTATTTCTACGTGTAGCGCTTGGTCTTTGCTGGCCTTGTAGTGAATATCACAGTCGTGGCCAATGGTAAGCGCCGAAAGAAGAAAGCCCGTGCTCACTTGGTTGGCTTGTGCAATATACCGATGTTTGACCTCATCGGAAACCTCGAGCAGTTGCACCGTAGCATTGTCTTTGCAAACCAGCAAATCGCGCAGGTGCTTGTTCAGGCCGATAATGAAATTGTGCCCGTCAAAGCCTTGTTGCAATATTTGCCTGAAAATCAACAGCGCAGAAGACAAATCGCTATTCACCAACGCATCGGTTATTTGGAAGTAATAGTCATAGTCCAGAATATGGAGGTTGGCGATGGTCTGCTTGTAGCGGATGCTTCTGTCGGTTGAAAAAGTTACAATCAGGTCAAACATAGAGAGCGCATCGCGCAGAGCGCCGTCTGCCTTTTGCGCAATCAGGCGAAGTGCTTCGTATTCGGTGGCAATGCCCTCTTTGGCGGCAATGTTTGCCAGATGGTCTGCCATGTCTTTAATCTGTATCCGATTAAAGTCAAATATCTGACAGCGGGAGAGGATAGTGGGTAGAATCTTGTGTTTTTCGGTAGTTGCCAAAATGAAAATGGCATAAGGCGGCGGTTCTTCCAACGTTTTCAGAAAAGCATTGAAAGCTGCTGTGGAAAGCATGTGCACCTCATCTATGATATACACTTTGCGTTTGCCGAATTGGGGCGGGTAGCGAACCTGCTCAATCAGGCCGCGGATATCATCTACCGAGTTGTTGGAAGCAGCATCCAATTCGCTGATATTCAGCGATGTGCCGTTGATGAAAGCGCGACATGAATCACATTCGCCGCAGGCTTCGCCTTCCGGTGTAAGATTTTGGCAATTGATTGTTTTTGCCAGAATACGGGCACAGGTGGTTTTTCCTACGCCCCGAGGGCCGCAAAACAAAAATGCCTGTGCCAAATGGTTGCTCTTGATGGCATTTTTGAGTGTGGTAGTAATATGTTGCTGACCTACTACGGTTTCAAAATTAGCAGGACGGTATTTCCGGGCAGAGACAATAAAATTTTCCAAATGCTCTAATTCGGTGCTTGGGTTTTTCAGGTGCAAGTTAGCAATTTTTCCTGATACATACCTCCTTGCTTGGGTGTGGCCTGCCTGTAAGTATTGGCGGAAAAATACGGTTATTTAGCAGTTACTTGCTACTTTTGCCACCTTAAAAGTATTGAGAAGTTACCACAAGTTTCGTAATGGAAGCAACAGAACATAAATCATCGGTCAATTTTATTGAACAAATCATAGACAGTCATAACGAGTCCGGGCGTTTCCAGAAGCGCGTACATACGCGGTTCCCGCCCGAGCCGAACGGATATTTGCATATCGGCCATGCCAAGTCTATTTGCTTAAACTTTGGCTTGGCTCAAAAATACAACGGCAAATGTAACCTGCGTTTTGACGATACCAATCCGGCAACGGAAGATGTGGAATATGTGGACTCTATCCGCAACGACGTTCGCTGGCTTGGCTTTGAGTGGGACGGTGAATTTTTTGCTTCCGATTATTTTGACCAATTGTATGAATGGGCAGAACAACTTATTCGCAAAGGCAAGGCGTATGTAGATGACCAAACTGCCGAAGAGATAGCCGCTACGCGCGGAACACCGACCGTGCCAGGCAAGGAAAGCCCTTTCCGCAACCGCAGCGTCGAGGAGAATCTGGATTTGTTCCGCCGCATGAAGGCCGGAGAGTTTGATGAAGGCAGCAAAGTATTGCGTGCCAAAATAGATATGTCATCGCCCAATATGCACATGCGCGACCCTGTGCTGTACCGCATCAAGAAAGCGCATCACCACCGCACGGGCGACCGCTGGTGCATCTATCCGATGTACGACTTTGCCCACGGGCTCAGCGATTCTATCGAGGGCATCACGCACTCTATCTGTACGCTGGAATTTGAAGTCCATCGCCCGCTGTATGATTGGCTGATTGACGAGTTGGGCATTTATCACCCGCAACAAATAGAGTTTGCACGCCTGAATCTGGCCTACACGGTCATGAGTAAGCGCAAACTGCTCGAGTTGGTAGAAGGAAAATATGTTAGCGGTTGGGACGACCCCCGCCTGCCGACCATTTCAGGCCTTCGCCGACGCGGCTATACACCTGCTGCCATCCGCCATTTTGCCGATAAAATTGGCGTTGCTAAGCGCGATAACATAATTGACGTAGCTTTGTTGGAGTTTTGCATCCGCGAAGATTTGAATAAAACGGCCCCCCGCACAATGGTTGTTTTGCGTCCTTTGAAAGTGGTGATTACCAACTATCCCGAAGGACAAACTGAGATGCTTTCGGCTGTTGTAAACCCCGAAATGCCTGAAATGGGCAGTCGCTCTGTACCGTTCGGAAGAGAAATTTACATTGAGCAGGACGACTTTATGGAGAACCCGCCCAAAGGTTACTTCCGCCTGACACCCGGAGGCGAGGTGCGCTTAAAATATGCTTATATCATTCAGTGTCAAGAAGTTGTAAAAGACGAAAACGGCAATGTTACAGAGTTGCGCTGCATCTACTTCCCCGAAAGCAAGAGCGGTTCGGATACTTCGGGTAAGAAAGTGAAAGGAACGCTTCACTGGGTAGCCGCACACGATGCGGCAGAAGCAGAAGTGCGCCTGTACGACCGCTTGTTTACTATCCCCGACTTATCGGAAATTCCCGAAGGCCAAGACTGGAAGGATTTTATCAATCCGAAGTCGCTGGAAGTAGTGAGCCATGCCAAGATAGAGAAGAGTCTTTTGCAGGCTGAATCGGGTAGTTTGTGGCAGTTTGAGCGGTTGGGTTATTTCTGTACCGACCCGGACACTACTCCTCAAAAGCCCGTATTTAATCGCACAGTTACGCTGAAAGATACTTGGGCAAAAGCAGCACATTAAACAATCGTATAAATATCGGGGGGATGCCACGTACTTTCATTAAGATAACCTTATGGATAACCGCCGGATGGTTACTAACCGCTAACGTGTGGGCGCAGCGCGAAGTTTACAACCAAATACTGGAAGACTTCAAAACTGCTAAAACCATTAATGACAGTGTCGGGTATTATGTCCGACTGGCTAGTACCAGTCGGGCTTTTAGCCTGAAAACAGCTATCAGCCTTTCCAAGAAAGGGCTTGCCGTTGCATGGCGCGCCGGTGATACGCTGTCGGTGATAAAATTGCTCAACATGCAGGCTTCTGCGTATATCTTGCGCTCCGATTACGATTCGGCAACCATGCAGTTAGAGCGTGCCCTCGCTTTACAGCAGGCGGTTAATGACAGCGCCGAGTTGGCTACCACATACAGCCATTTTGGTTTTATCAACAGGCGGCAACACAATTACTCCAAAGCGTTAGATTATCATTTGGATGCGCTGAAAATTCGCAGTCGGATTAAAGACTTCGGTGGTATCAGCATTTCTTACAACAATATCGGCGATGTATATGCCGACCAAGCAAAATATGAGCGCGCGGCAGAGGCATACATGGACGGTATTCGGTATGCGGTGCAAGGGAAAGACGACATGCGGCATATTTCCAATCTGGCAGATTTAGGACTTGTTTACTACGAACTGAAAAAATATCCCGAGGCAATTAAAATTATTCGGGAAGCCCTGACAATTTCCGACCGCATTGGCGGCACATATAAACTCCCTGAGATTTACACAACGCTTGCACGTATCTATCAGCAACAAAAAAAATATGACGATGCGCTGGAATATCTCAACAAAGCCATTGAGCATAGTCAAAAAAGCGAATTTGTAACCAATGATGTGAACGTGTACGGCGAAATGTCAAAGTTATACTGGGAACTTGGCAAGCGGGATTTGGCAATCAACAGCGCACTGCAAGGGCTGGAACATGCCGTGCAACACGACAACATCAATTTGCAACTCCAACTTTCCTACACGCTCTACGAGTATTACAAAACCCTGAATAATCCGGCCAAGGCGTTAGAATACTACATTATTTACCGCGATTTAAAAGAAGTTGCCAATGAGCGCCAACAAAATTTACAGTTGGCCGAACTTGAAACCCAGTACGAATTGGAGCGGATTCAGCGCGACCATCAGGCCAAATTGACGGAAAGTGAACGGTCGTTAAAAAATCAACGCATTGTATCAATAGCAGTTATGGTAGCCTTGGTGGCTTGTATTGCCCTTATCGCCATTTTGATGAGGAACAATAAAGCCAAAAAGCGCCACAATGAGGTGTTGATAAAGCTCAACAAAGAACTGAAACGCCAGCAGGAAAATGTTTTATCGCTGAAAGAAAATCTGGAACGCACCGTTGAAAAACGGACGGATGAACTCAAACAAACCATTGACCAACTGACTGAACAAAATCAGGATTTACAGCAGTTCTCATACATCATCTCTCATAACATACGCTCTCCGATTGCACGCATCGCCGGATTGATTGATATCATTAAAATTGAAAACAGTGGTACCCAAGCAATCAACGAAGAGATTATTATGCACTTAGACAAGGCAGTTATCAGCCTTGATACGGTCATCCGCGATTTGAACCAGATTCTTTCCATCCGTAAGGGCATCAATAAATCCAAAGAAATGATTTCTTTTCAGGAGGTCTTTGAATGGGTAACACTTACGCTGGAAAATGAAATAGCATTGGCAGGTGCAAAAATTTATCAGGATTTCAGCCAATACCCGGGTGTGTATTCAATTAAGGCATACCTACAAAGCATTATGTACAACCTGATTTCAAATGCCATCAAATACCGCCGCACCGATATTGAACCGCAAATTCATGTGATTTCTTACAGAAACGGCGATTACGTTTGCCTTGAAGTAAAAGATAATGGCATCGGTATTGACTTACAGGCCATAGACCCCTACAAAATTTTTGGGCTGTACCAACGTATGCACACCCACGTAGAGGGCAAAGGTCTGGGACTGTATTTAGTTAAGTCGCAGATAGAGGCGCTCAACGGCAAAATTGAGCTCGAGAGTGAGTTGATGAAGGGTAGCAAGTTTACTGTTTACTTCCCCGCTCACACGCTTTTGATTTGATAATCAGCAGCTTGCCGAAAAATATTTTCCCAAAGTGAAACATCGGCTGTTGTCCATGCTTGTCCTTTGGATGCTTTCATGCGTGCTGCGGTTTTAATAAATTCATCAAAACGGTAGGTTTGCAGTCGGGCAGGTGTTCCCCACGAAAACGGCGGAATGAATTTGGGAGGCAGGCCTGCGTCAAATAAATTCATGGCAGGGCCGCCAACGGTTGCCGTATTAAAGGCAGTGCCAATACCCGTAAAACTGTAGTCGCCCAGAAAAAGCCCCCCAAACCGACGTTCGGAAGGTGCGAACTGGCTGCTCGCGTAGTTCCACAGGTTGATATTGCCCATGGTATTTTTCATGTTGGAAGCAGTAGTTCCTGCGCCCAAGTTGCAATATTCGCCGATAACGCTGTTGCCCAAAAAACCTTCGTGGGCTTTGTTGCTGTAACCTGTGAGTACACTGTTACTGATTTCGCCTCCTGCTTTGCAGTGGTTGCCTACGGTTGTATCGCCGCGGATAATTGCCCCCATGTTCAGATGTGCCCCCTCGCACAGGGCAAAAGCGCCTCTGATAAGACTGCCTTCGCCTACGACCGCATTTTTACCGATGTAAATAGCACCTGTCTCGGCGTTCAGCACCGCTGATTTGATAACAGCCCCCTCTTCAATGAAGATGTTATCGGCCGCATAAATGGCTGTGTGTTTATCGGTAATAACTGCACTGCGTCGCTGTTGCCTGATGGCGGCTATGTCGGCCTCAATTGCCGTGCGATTCAGATTAAAAATATCGGTTAGCTCCCTGATAATCAAGGGGTATTTGTATGGATTTGGTCGGGAGGATGCTGCTTCTCGTACCTCTTCCACTCGGTTGTACAGCCGAGGTGAGTGGAAAGCAACCGGATAATTATCAGCCCACAGGCTTTCGCCGATGGAGAGTTGCCGCATGTCTTGCAAAAGTTCGGCACTTGGCAATACACCGCCGCCGATGTACATAATGCTGCCTTTGGCAGGGGTTAGCGGGAAAAAATCGGCCAGATAGCCCACGGTAAGCCATGACATAGGTATGGTCGGGAAATGAAACGCCCATTTTTCGCGGATGCGCCAAATACCTGTACGCAGTTCGGCAATCGGGCGGGATACCGTCAGCGGCCAAAGGCGACGATGTGCCTCAACAGTATCCATAAAAACAATTTGTGAAAACATTTGCAGCCAAAATCGGATTATAGCAAAGATATGGAAACAATCAACTTTGCAACTTTTCGCGCATCTGACTTTGAGCAGATGGAAAAGCAATTTCGCACAAACTTGATTAATTCGCTCAGCGGATTCAAAAGTGTCTGCCTTGTAGGTACTCAAAGTAAGGAAGGCGTTACTAATCTGGCAATTTTCAGTCAGGTGTTTCATGTGGGGGCTAATCCCGCACTGATAGGGATGTTGGTGCGCCCCGATTCGGTTCGCCGCGACACACTCATTAATTTGCAGGAAACGGGCTTTTTTACGCTCAATCACATCCGTGCCGATTTTTTCAAAGAGGCACATCAGACTTCTGCCCGCTACGACAGGTCGGAGTTTGAGGCAGTCGGGCTTACACCGTTTTACACAGAAAACATCAAAGCACCCTATGTGGCAGAGTCTTACATACGTATCGGTTTGTCATTTGCAGAACGCCACGAGCTCGCTATCAACGGTACCGTGCTGATTATAGGTAGGGTAGAGGAGGTTTTTGCTCCGGCAGACTGCGTAGCGTCCGACGGTTATCTGGACATTGAAAAGGCCGGTACTATCACCTGTTCTTCGTTGGACAGCTACCACACCACCCGAAGGCTCGCGCGTTTGAGCTATGCCAAACCTGACAAGCCGCTAACGGAGATTACAGGTGTGTAAGGAAGAAAAATATACAAAAACCTGACAGGACTTGACAACCTGTCAGGTTTTTGTGCTTGTTTTCAATAGATCACACAAAAAAAATCGCAAACCACTTGCGTTTTTGCATATACACAAGCTAATTTGGATAATGCCAAAATTTTATCTCATCCAAACCGAAAAGGCATAAAAAATGCCAATCAGCAGCAGCAGGTAAACTACCAATGCGATATACATTTGCCGCCACGAACGGAAAAACGGTGGCAGATGTTCTTTTTCTTCCTCGTTGCTCATTTGCCGTAAGAAATCAGGTTAGTAAACAAACGGTAAGCGCCTGAAACACCCGCCGGCAGTTGGCGGAAAAAGGCATAACCGGTGTAAATAAATGCTCCTTTGCCGTATTTGGCAAACAGCAGGCCGCCTTTCAGTTGGTCAGAGCCCGGGTCGGCACAGGAGATAACGGTTTCGTACTTATCGTCCCAGCGGTCGGCGAAATAGAGGCCGCGCTCCTGTACCCAGTCTTTAAAATCATCCTGCGTGATTTTATTCGGGCTGTTCAGCAGTGGGTGATTCGGGCTGACAAAAGTAATGGGCGCATCTTCCAGCGTTACGCGCTCGCGCGAAATACGAAACGGATACGGGCCGATTTGTTGTGTACCCAACCCAAAACTCACGTTGTACTGCACAATCAGCGTTCCGCCTTGTTCCACATAATCCAACAGTTTAGGGCTGTGAAATTTGATGCGGGGGCGTGCATTATACGCGCGAACGCCCGTGATGATGGCATCAAATTGTGAAAGATTCATATTGTCAAAATTATCATCGGTCAGATTGACTACCTGATAGCCTATCTGGCGCAAACTTGCGGGGATTTCGTCGCCTGCACCATCGTAATAGCCGATGAGTTTGCCCTTGGTTTGGATATCCAACTTGACAATTTTTGCCGTAGCCATTGGGTACAGCATCTGAATAGGAATGTGAGGATAGTTGATTTCTTCCAGCCCATGTGCAGGCTCGCCGTTAATCATCACGCTGATTTCTGCCGTGCTGCCCCCGTCAGGCGGGAAAAGTTGAAAATTGACGGTTTTCTCCTCTTCTTTCATTGCCAGTGCAAAGTCAATGAAAGCGGGTTTGCTGCGCCAGCCCTGTGGTAGAACCAATGACACACGGCCTGATGCATTGTTGCGCCCCGCTTTAAGTAACAAGCTGATCTCCTTCGGGTTGCGGTCAGAAAACACGTAAACTTTATCCTTGATATTGGCAGTAACGGGCGGCACTATCTCAAACGGTCGGTATTGTTCGCCATCTACGCGGTGCGTCCACTTATACATCATCGGGATGCGGTAGGTAAGCTGTACGCCGTCTAACTCTACTCCAAAAAGTACGGTGTGTTCGGGCGGAGTTTCAGGTAGACCGACAAGCTGCCAGTCATCTACCTGATACATGCCCTTATTGAGCGGTTTAATGAGCCAATAAGGTTGTGAAATAGCTAACTTTTCCGACAGACGATATTTATTCTTGATGATTTGCGGCACATTATTGACAAGTAAAATGTCTTTGCTTGCTTTTCCTCCGTTTGAGCGCTCAAATCCCTGTGCAAACTCTACGTCATAAATCCGCCATTTGAAGGGCAAGTTGCTGCGGTTGAGTACAGTGGTTATGGTACTTACGCTGTCGCCTGCCACTGCCGAGTAGTCTTCTGCCACAATTTCAAACCAAAGGCCGGCACATTCGCGAATGACCTCTTTTACTTCCTCTTTTTTTACATTTATCCAATAGCGTTCATCGTCGTTGGCAGGTTTCCATTTGTTGAGGCTGCGATAGACCTGCAACAGTAGCGGTACAACAGCCGAAGGATTTTCAGGATTAAATCGGGCAATGGCTTGGTCAATCAGTTTGCCGATTTTTTCGCCCCCTTTGATGCGCGTCCATGTGGTGTTGATACCGTCAAATAAATCATTCTGTGCGCGGTCGCCCATAATGTGCTGCACGTATTCCATGCGGGTGCCGCGTTCTTTGGCCGCCCCAAAACCCTGACTTTTGTGCTGGCTGCGGCTATCCATAGCAATGTCGTAGTAGCTTTCACCCAACAAAGGATTGTACGTGCCTACATCCATCGGCAAAAACAGGCTTTCATCAATTTTGGCTGTATCGTTTACGCCGCGCCATTTGTTCCAAAGCAGGCGTTTAGGTTGCCATACCGATACGTATTTTAGTTGTTCGGGAAACATTTTAGGGTCTGCCGCCGCACGAAAGGCATCCTCTGCCAACAGTGCAGAGGAGGTATGATGCCCGTGCCCGCCGCTACCATCGGTGGGAAAACGCGTGATAAGCACATCGGGGCGGAATTTGCGAATTGTCCAAACCATATCGGCCAGTACGCGGGTGCTGTCCCAAAGCAGCAGCGTTTCGCGTGGATTGCGGGAAAACCCGAAGTCGTTGGCCGTGCTGAAAAACTGTTTGCCGCCGTCTATTCGCCGCGCTGCAAGCAGTTCCTGCGTGCGTATGACACCCAGCAAGTAGCCCTGTTCGCTGCCGATGAGATTTTGGCCGCCATCGCCTCTGGTCAGTGACAAATAAGCGGTTTCGTAGTGTTTATGCTTGGCGAGGTAAGCAATCAGGCGCGTGTTTTCATCGTCGGGGTGGGCAGCTATGTAAAGCACAGAACCCAGCACGCGAAGTTTTTTTAGTGCCAGTTGCAATTCGCCCGTTTTCATCGGCTTCAGTGCCTGCGCACCGACACCACAGGGTAGGAGCAACAGCAGCGTACACAATAAGCCCCACTGTTGCAGGTGTAACTTTTTCATTATCATATACCTTTCAATTCCGGCGAAATTAAACAGTTATCGGCAATGTGCCGCCGCTAATGAGCGACAATTCTTATATTAGCTGCCGATTAGAAAACTGAACTCATGCAAAAAAATATTTCATTCATTCTGGTAGGTTGTTTGATGTTGTGCATTGTCGGATGCAACAAAAAAACGGGTGATAAGGGCGACTTGCCTTTTACATTTGAGGCGAAACACATTGAACGCGATTTGGCCACGCTGTGGCTGCGCAAGTCGGACAGTTCCGTTGTAGATACAACTCATCACATCCTGTCTATTCATTATCCGGTTATCAGCGATTGGGAGAATGAGGAAGCACAGCAGATTTTCAACACATTGGTAAAAAATATAGTAGATGAAAATATTGCCATGTTTGAAAAAGAAATGGTTCCCGGTGATTATCAGGAGAAGGTATGGCTTGACTCCGCAGAAGCTGCCAATTATATTTCCATCGGGAAAAATACATCTCTCCACATCAATTACCTGCCCGGTATTATCAACGAAGATTTTATCGCCGTCCAATTTGCATTTGATGCTTTCTATGGCGGGGCGCATGGTATGCAGTATTTTCAGCAGCTAAACTTTGATGTATCCAATAAAAAAATCTTACAATTATCTGATTTATTTATTCCTAATGCTGATTACTTAGCGCAGTTATCGGCTTATTGTCGCAATGATTTGCTGAGCCGTGTCAATGAAATAGGCTCCGACTCCACCATGATAGAGCAGGGAGTTGAGCCTGTGCTTGCCAATTTCAAAGATTTTGAACTGACTTCGCAAGGAATTAAAATTTATTTTTCGCCTTACCAAGTAGCTCCGTATGCTTCAGGGCCGCAGGAAGTAAAAATTCCATACGCCAATCTGGAAAAAATATTGCGCCCCGACGGCGTATGGAAGAAAATTCAAAAGAAATAGTCGGAAAAATTTAAAGTATAGCCTACCGGAATACGGATTTTAGCGGGTAATACCGATGAACGCTGATTGAAGTGTTTCAGGAAGAAAAATCTGCCGATTGATAAAAGCGTTTTAATGCGCTTCAATTGCCTATACCAACCGAATCGGTTCAAAATTTCGCCCCAGTACGGCGGCAATGTCGGCTTTTAGCCAGTCCTGCACTAAGTTGGCATAGATGCTGCGGAAATCAATTTGATATTTCAAATCGCCGTTGTCCAAATTGCTTAGGTCGGGCACAGGGTTAAATACTCCCGTTTTTTTCAACGATGCCCCCATCAGAAACAGGCAATTAGCCGTTCCGTGGTCGGTGCCGTTGCTTGCGTTTTGTGCCACGCGCCTGCCAAACTCCGAAAAAGTAAGCACTGCCACGTGCTGTTGTTTGCCGATACTTTTTAAATGCTGCATAAAAGCATAAACAGCCTCACTGTATTCAGTCAGCAGGCGGGTTTGTTGCTGATTTTGGCGCACATGTGTATCAAATCCGCTGAGTGATACGTAATAGACCCGTGTTTGTGCACCGCCATTTATCAGTTCTGCCACTGTTTTCAGGCGTTTAGCCAATGCGCTGTTAGGATAATCCGCATAGCCGTTTTTTATCTCTGATTTTTGGTAAATATAATCGGCAGATGAGATGGTTTCGGCCATCGTTTTATACAAATACGCTACATTTTCATGGGAGTCATCCGCAGGTTTACCATATTTTGCAATATTTTCGTACACGGGGCTGTGTACTGCCTGATAGAGTTTTTTCGGGTCTTGCAGAGCAAGAGCTTTTACGTTATGTCCTTTCAGTGCAAGGCTTAGCGTATCATCTAATTCTATTGCCTGATGTGATTGGCAGATACCGTTGCACTGCGAATCAAGATAACGCCCCAGCCAGCCCGTAGTCAGGTACTCATCGGAGTTGCTTGCCGTATGCCAAATATCCATTGAGCGAAAATGTGAACGGTCGGGGTTCGGATAGCCGACGCTATTGACTATGCTGACTAATCCGTCGTTATAAAGGCGACGAAATTTTTCCATAGCGGGGTTTAAAGCCAACTCATCGCTGATTTTTAACGCATCGTTTGCTGGGATGGCAATGGTTTGTCGCTCGCGGTAGTAGATGTCGTTGCGGTAAGGAATGACCGTATTCAGCCCGTCGTTTCCACCGGACAATTGAATAACGACCAGAATTTTATCATCAGGGCTAAGTGCCTGTGCTTCAAAGGCTTTCAGGAAAGCGGGAATCATCATCGTGCCGGCGGCTGCCAATGAAGATTGTTTGATGAAATGTCTGCGGGAAGCCATAAGCGATTGTTGATTAGTTGCGATTTTGGGTGATATAATTAGCGGCTGTGGGCAATTTCAGCATTCATGCGCCCAACTTTGCTTTTTTTACTGCATCTTGGTAAATAGTATTAACAAAGTTGATACTCAGGCAAAGATGCCAGCGAAAGGCTTATAAACTGAACAGCTGCTTCACGATTGGCAGTTGGTGTGTTTCTGAGTATTAGTTGTTTATTGGCATCCGACAATTTATTTTGCAAAAGGTAGGCTGCCAATTGTTCCAATATTTCCTTTTCTGAACTGCCGGATGCAATTTTTGAAAGCGCGTCCCAGTTTGCCGTTGCTTTCAGTTTGCGGAAGTTGCGCTGCGCCAAAAACTCCGTATTTACGTCGCCATCATCTTTTGCTTCTACGGGTAGTTCTATCTCGCGCATGATAGAAAAAGGCAGGAGCGTACGCACCATAAGTGTTGAACTGTCAATCCAGTTTTTACCTTCTGCCCAGCCGGCCACATTGGGTGGATAAAACACCACTTGTCCCAGTAATTTTTGGATAAATAGCAACGCATTTTCAGGCTCAAATTGTAGCCCGAACTGACGACGAAATTGCGTAATATACTCCACAGGCGCTTTAATACGGCTGCCGATATTTTTTGGTGAATAAAACCAATCGGAAGTAAAAATTTTATTCATTAGTTTACCGATATCGTATTCGCTTTCGTAAAAAATGTTTGCAAGTTCATTGATGATACCTTTATCAGGAGTATTATTTACAAAATGCCGATATATTTTGCGGGTAACAAAGACAGCAGTTTCCCGTTTGTCCAAAATCATGCGGATAATATCTTCACCGCCCCAGTTACCGCGTTTTCCCATAAAAGTTTTCAGGTCGGTATCATGAAAAAATCGGCGAAAAACAAACTCTCCTTGTTGGTTGAAGCCCCAGCCCGTAAAAGCTCTTGCTGCTTCTTTAATATCGGTTTCGGTATAATTGCCGCGACCAAGTGTAAATAATTCCATCACCTCGCGGGCAAAGTTCTCATTGGGGCTGTTTTTTCGGTTTTGCTGATTGTTCAAAAATTGCAGCATTGCGGGGTCTTTGGAAATGCTCATTAGCAAATCGCCAAATTTGCCTAATGCCTTTTCGCGTATCAGATTGTTTTGCAGTTGCGCAAAAAAGGCATTGAGCGTGCGCGTGGCAAAATGTCCGTGCCAAAACAGAGTCATTTTTTCGCGCAGACCTGCCTTGCTTTCCGCCATTTGCCTCATCCACAACAGGTTGAGCTCGCGCCCGCGATTCAGTGCATCCATTGCCATTTCTTTGCGTTCTTCTTTGTCGCTAAAAAGCAGTTTTACAACTCTTAACTCATTGTCATTCAGCAGGTTTAACGACTGATAGGACTTGCTGTCCGAAAAAATGGCTTCTACGTGCTTATGGATGGGCAGTTGCAGGGCAGTTGGCAGTTGCTCGGGCAGCAGCCCAAATCCGGCGCGCAGATAAAGATGTTGAAGATGTTGTTGGTTGCTTGGCATGGCAAATCGGGTTTGTTTGCTTGTTTTGACAGATTCAAAAGCCGTTGGTTTAACGATTAAAAAAATCCCGACAGGTTTTAAAAACCCGTCGGGACTTTTGGTTGCCGGGTACTAAATGCTGTGATTATGCAATCAGAATCGCCAACACAAACATGCGGATTGTTGCTAATAATTTTTAATCTAAAGCCCCAATCCAAATTCTGAAATGGCTAATTTATTTTACTTGCTTGTCATTGGCATAAACTCTCACCCAGTCCACTTCCATGCGTTGCGGCCAGATGGTCTCATCCACACCTTTAAGGCCACCCCAATTGCCACCTACCGCAATGTTCAATATCAGATAAAACGGCTTATTAAAAGGCCATTCCTTCTCGGTTTTATGTTCATTGGGGAAAGTAAAATATTTTTCTCCATCAACAAACCAGTCAATTTTTTCGGGAGTCCAGTCAATAGAATAGATATGAAACTTCTCTGAGCAATCAGGAACTTGCAGCGTATCGCCGCGTTGCGTGCCGATAGAGTGGTAATAGGCCTTGGTATGAACTGTTCCGTGAATAAAGCCCTGATTGTGGCCAACGTGTTCCATAATGTCAATTTCGCCGTCATCAGGCCATTGAAGCGGGTCTTTGGAGGAAAGCATCCAGATGGCAGGCCATGTGCCTCTGCCTTTGGGTAACTTGGCACGCACTTCTATACGGCCATAAGTAAAGTCACCTTTACCCTTGCTGATAAGTTTTGCGGAAGTGTAAGGATTATTTTCCATGCTGTCTTTGTGGGCTTCAATAATCAGGATGCCATTTTCAATGCGTGCGTTTTTAGGATTAGCCTTCGTGTAATATTGCAGCTCCTGATTACCCCAGCCGTGTCCGCCTACATCATAGCTCCACTTGGTAGTATCGGGCATACCGTTACCGTCAAATTCATCTTGCCAAATGAGTTTTGCTTCATTGTCGGCTATTTCCTTGTTCTTTTGAGACTGGCAAGCACCTAATAACAAGGCAACCATCGTTGTACACAGTAAAATCGTTATTTTCATGGTTTTAGAAAGTGAAAAATGAGATTAACAGTTCTAATGTAAGAAAAATAAAAAACAGTGTGGCATACCAAAAAGTAAAAGCAGACAATTTCAGCATCGTCATCATGCGTCCTTGTCCATACATGCGCCTGAAGGCTTTATAATTGTACAGCAACAGAATCACGTGTGGGATGGAAACGCACCAGCCCATCCATTCATCGTGGATGGCAACGTCAGCCAGCACACGCAACCCCATAAAAACCATACTGATTGAGAAAACAAAATAGACAAACGATTGTAAATAAAGCGTATTGACAAAGTGTTCAATATAATAAAAAGGTGAAAAAGGATAGATAACCCGCAGCGTTACAGCAAGCAGTGGTAACATAACAATCATCATCAGCGGAATATTGCCAAGAATTTCATTAATAAACATTGGCAAATCGCGCTGTCCGATTTTTAACAATTGCTTTGCAACTATTTTATCTAAATCTTTAATAAAATTCGCTTCTCTGATATGTAAACCATGATTTTTCAGACTGTCTAACAGCGCACTTTCTGTCATTGTCGGGTCTTGGATGGTGCGAAAAAACCAGTTGTTGCCTACGCTGCGCAAAGAGGAGTCGGAATTTTCGTTAGTAGCATTTGCCTGCGAAATGGCGCTGAAGTTAATATCCCCGCGTACAGTGATAAGGTTTTTTTGTTGCCTGATACTGTCCATAACTACCTCATCTTTCCCCAAAGCTCTGATGGTCAGGTTTTTAATTCCTGCGACATAGCCAAATACAAAAAAGTATAAAAGACTCATCAGAATATAAAGCCGCACCGGGTGGATATAGTGAATGCGCTTACCTTCATTAAACGCCTGACTCAAATAGCCCGGGCGAAAAATAAAAGGTACGATACTTCTGCCAAAACGGGAATCAAGCGTAATATAGTTGTCAAATAAATCGCGCAGCAGTTGCAAAAAAGATACGCGGACAACAGTATTTTCCTGACCACATTGGGGACAGTAATTGTAATGTGCAGGATATTTCAGTTGGCAGTTTAGGCATTGTCCGCCTCTAATTCGATGTCGCATGGGAAAAACAACCGTTTATTGGAATACAAATAAAACTGATGTTGTCCAAAATGCGACAAAGCAAGGTGTTTCTTGTAATTTTGCACCATTACAAGCATGATGCAGCGTTACTTTCTGGAAATAGCCTACAAAGGCACTCGCTATCACGGTTGGCAAGCACAAGAGAATACTACGCTGACCGTTCAGGGAGAACTCAATCGGGCTTTGGGATTTATTCTCAGGCAGCCCGTGGTAGAAACCATCGGCAGTGGCAGAACGGATACGGGCGTACATTGCAAAAGCCAATACGTGCATTTTGATACGGCAAACCCGATTGAGAATATCTCAAAATTTATCTTTTCCCTTAATCGCTGTTTGCCTCCTGATATATTGGTTAAGAATTGTTTACCGGTTCATCCTGAGGCCAATGCGCGTTTCAGTGCTTTGAGCAGGGCTTACGAATATCATATTACCCGCGAAAAAGACCCTTTCAGCAAGGATTTGTCTTATCAGTTCACGTATGCCTTAAATCTGGATGCCATGAATGAGGCTGCAGCTTTGCTGTTGCAATACGATGATTTTCAGTCATTTAGCAAAGTAAAGACGGATGTAAAGACCTTCCGATGCAAGGTTATGTATGCTTTTTGGCAGGCTACCGATACGGGTTGCATCTTCCATATCAAGGCAGACCGTTTTTTGCGTGGAATGGTACGAGCCATTGTTGGCTCGCTGCTCGACATCGGGCTTGGGAAGCGAACCATAACCGATTTTCGGCAAATGATAGAAGTCAAAGACCGAACGCAGGCAGGGCGCGCCGTGCCTCCACAGGGGCTTTTTCTTTGTCAAGTGGAATATCCGGCAGATATCTGGCTTTAGGTATGAATTTGTAATTAATTCAATATAAACTTTTACTTTTTTTAGTTTAAAATTTTGCTAAATACTTAGTTCTGCTTAAAATTGGTAAGGGTTTTGCGGCTTAAAAGATGTTAAATTGAACCAGCATTACCACGGCAATGAATTGTACTACACTGACAAATGAGCGATGAAAATTTGTATTGTTATTAATTCGTCTTGGAATATTTATAATTTCCGCGCCGGACTGATTCAATCGCTGAAAAAAGGAGGACATGAGATTGTAACTATTGCCCCCGATGATGGGTACGTAACGCATCTTGAAAAATTGGGCTGCCGACACCACATCATCGAGATTGACAATAAAGGCTCCAATCCGATTAACGATTTTTGGTTATTTACCCAATTGGTGCAAATATATGCGGCAGAAAGGCCGGATGTAATTTTACACTACACCATCAAACCTAATATTTACGGGACTTTTGCCGCCACAATGCTTGGTATCCCGACCATCAATAATGTAACAGGATTGGGTACTGTTTTTTTGCATCGCAATCTTACTTCCCGCATTGCTCATAAGCTCTACCGTTGGGCATTCCGATTTCCGCAGACTGTATTTTTTCAGAATCAGGAGGACAGGGATTTGTTTGTAAACATGAAACTTGTACGTCCTGAAATTACAGATGTATTACCGGGTTCAGGCATTGACGTAGATAAGTTTATACCTGCTCAAACTAAGAAAAATACAATTTTTACCTTCTTGCTGATAGCGCGTGTGTTGTATGACAAAGGAATTTTGGAATATGTAGAAGCTATTCGCCTACTGCGCAGTAAAGGGATTCAGGCAAAATTCTGGTTGTTGGGCAAGATAGATACAGAAGCCGGTTTAGGTATCCCTCCGGAAGAAGTTGCGGCATGGGAGGCCGAGGGATTGATAGAATACTTAGGTACTACGGATGATGTTATCTCCGTTATTCGCCGCTCAGATTGCGTACTTTTGCCTTCCTATCGGGAAGGTACGCCCCGCACGCTGTTAGAGGCGGCCAGTTTGGGTAAACCCATTATTGCAACCGATGTTCCCGGCTGTCGCGATACGGTTCAGCACGGTTTCAACGGTTTCTTATGTAAAGTAAAAGACCCGGCAGACCTCGCCGCACAGATGGAAAAAATGATGCAGGCAGATGAAGCGACATTGGTGCGCATGGGTAGCAACAGCCGCAAACTTGCCGTAGAGCGTTTTGACCAAAATATTGTGATTTACAAATATCAACAGGCGCTTGCTTCCGTGATAGCCGAAACAACGTAGATACGGAAAAAATATCAGAATTTTATAAATATTTGAAAATCAAAAAGTTAAACCCCAACCGTCTTTTAAAACTGTTGGGGCTTTTATATGCCTACCATCGTGCCATTAAGTCGCTCAGGTGCTGAAACACCTCTTTGGAGTGGGTCGGAAAGTTAGCGATTCGTATTTGGCTGTCTTTCAGGTTGCCATAGCCGCTGCCTACTACAATGTGATGTTCTTTGCAAAAGGATATGAAATCGGCAGCAGGGCGATTCAGCACGTTGGCTACGATAACTGTTGCAGAGCGGTGTGCCGGATTTTCTACAAATAATGAAAATTTATCAGGATGCTTTTGCAGATTGTGATATGCAATGGCAGCTTTGCCGTCTGTTTCCTGACGCAGGGCTTTTATGCCGCGGCGGTTCATGTCTTCCGCCACTTTGCCCAACAGATAAATCCCCAGCATATTAGGGGTTTCGGGGGTTTCGTTTTTGCGGATAGCACTTGCCAATGAGGGCAGGGTATGATAAGTGCCAATACTCTTACCCTTGCTTAGTAACTGCTCAGCTTTGGCAAGGCATCTTTCATTGAATATCCATACGCCCAAACCGGCAGGCAGACCAAAACACTTTTGAACGGAGAAAAACAAGCTATCTATCTGCGTAAAATTAATAGCCGGATAGGGTGCAGATGAAACGGCATCTACTATCAGCAGCGCATCGGGGAATTTCTTCCGCAAGGCATAAATATCTGCTAAAGGCATGGCAACGCCTGTACTGGTTTCATTGTGGGTAATGCAAAGCAATTCAGGCGATTGAAAATCAGGCATTTGTTCTAAGTCAAAGCCTTGCCCGAGTGGGACTTCCCATTTTTCTGCTTTGCGTTGCAGTTGTTTGCTGAAATCGTAGAACTTTTTTGAGAAACTGCCATTGACCAAATGCAGCGTTGTTTCTTCGCTCATATTTTGGATGGCGCGTTCCCACACTTCGGTTGCAGAGGCCGTAAAAGCAATGTGATAGCCTTCGGGTAGCTGAAACAACTCGCGCAGTTGTGCCAGCGTATGGGCTACTACCTGCTGAAAGGTTTTGCTGCGGTGCGAAATGGCACAAATATTTTCTTTCAGAGCGGTTTTGATGTGCCCCGGAACGGTGTGAAACAATTCGGAAGGCCCCGGGGTGAGGAAGTAAGTGTGTGCCATAGTTTGATATTGTTTTAAACGGAGATTATGCAGGCAACTGATGAATCATTTCATAAACCAAATGAGTGGGCAAGCCCATCACGGTAAAGAATGAACCCTCAATTTTGTAGATGCCAATCATACCAATCCACTCTTGAATACCGTATGCGCCCGCTTTGTCAAATGGTCGGTAATGCTGAATGTAGTGCGCTATTTCCTCTGCTGTAAGTTCCCGAAAATGGACTTTTGCTACATCGCTGCGGGTGATTATCTGCTGAGGGGTCATCAAACTCACACCGGTAATTACTTGGTGCACTTGGCCGGAAAGCATCCGCAACATGGTGGTAGCTTCTGCTTCGTCTGTGGGCTTATTTAGAATATTGCCTTTGCATACCACGACCGTATCGGCAGTTATAACTACCTGATTTTCTGTGAGTTCACCTTCAAAAGCACGTGCTTTTTTTTCGGCTAAATAGGCTGCCGCATTTTCTGCACTGATATGGGCGGGGATAGTTTCATCGGTATTTTTTACCTGTACTGAAAAGGTAAAGCCCATTTCGTTCAGCAATTGCCGACGGCGTGGAGATTGCGAAGCCAATATAAGTTGTAAATCAGTGCGTACCAATTTTATTTACGCTTGTTGAGTTCGTCCCTGATTTTGGCAGCTTTTTCGTAATCTTCTGCCTCAATTGCCCGCTGAAGTTCACTTTCCAATTGTTCTACGGTCATGCCGGCAAGTCCTTCGGGCGTAGTCAGGCGCTTTTCGCTGCTGCGTTCCGGAGCGCTTGCGGTGGTCATTTCCATATCCTCCTCATCTTCTTCCTCCATGTCGGAAATAGTGATGCCTGCTTCCGAGAGCACGTCTTCATAGGTGTAGATGGGCACATCAAAGCGCAGCCCGATGGCTATTGCATCGGAAGGACGGGCATCTATCTCTATGCGCTCATACGAGTCGTTGGCAGAGCAAACAATTTTGGCATAAAATACTCCTTCGCGCAGTTCAGAGATGATTATTTCGTGTATATCATAGTGGAAGGCTTTGGCAAAAGCCTTAAAAAGGTCGTGTGTCATGGGGCGCGCAGAGGTGATTTTTTCTATCTCAATAGCAATTGCCTGCGCTTCAAACATGCCGATAATAATGGGCAAACGTCGTTTTTTGCCAACCTCCCCAAGTACTAACGCAAACGAACCCGATTGCGACTGACTTGATGAAAGACCAAGTATTTCGAGTTTTATTTTTTCCACTTTGCCTTCCTTAGTAAAAATAGTGTGCGAATTTAACAAAAGTTCACCTAATCGGTGTAGTAAGTACCGCAAAAATCAAAAATCATATCCTAACGTAAAGTAGAACACAGGTTTTTGAATTTGTTCGTTTTCAATTCCCCATGCTGCGTCAAACTTTGTATAGTAGCTGCCCAACAGCATGGTTCTCACACCGCTTCCTAAGCCAATCAGGAAGGGGTTTTTAAAGTTAGATACACGGGCTGCAAAGGGCTCTCTGATAATCTCTATGGTATTCAGTGAGTTTTCGCGGTTAAACGGACTTACACCGCTCCACGAAGCCCCAATATCGGTAAATGCAACAAATTGCAGGTTGCGGAAGAAGTTGGACGTAATGGCGCTTTTGTAAAAATATTTTAGCAGCGGCAGGCGGAGCTCTGCATTAAAGAGGATGTAGCTGCTGCCGCGCAGTTTGTTCCAGTTAAAGCCGCGCAGATTACCTACGTATTGCACAAACAGCAGGTCGCTCAGGTCTTTTCCGGGGCGGGTAGCATCTACAAACAATGGGTCTGTATTAGGAACGGGGTCGCTTTGGTTGCCTATCCAGTTAGCCATGCCGCCGAGCCGATAGCTTTTTCTGCCCGGCCCGAAGAATTGCCCGTAGCTGAAGCGCCCTGCAAACAGGAGTGAGCCTGTAAGTTTGCGATAGGTGCGTGCGTCTATGGTCAAGTTGCTGAAATTCCTGCCACGTCCCGATATACCAACCCATGTTTCGTAGCGTGCCATAGCGCGTGTGCCTTCCATCAGGTTTGGCCCGAGGGTGAGGCTGTTATCAAACACAAACTCAAAGCCGATACCGCCATAGCTGAACGAGCGGTCGGGCAGTTGCTGTACGGCAGGGTTAATGTCGCTGGTGGGTGTAAAAGTTGTGTTGGCAAAAAATGGACTTGCCGAAACGCGAGTGGTTACGCTGAAAGGATAAGATGCGCTCCCTTGCAGTTTGTTCAGTGCATATTTTTGCACAAAATCAAGAGGCGATATGGTCAGTGATTGTCGGTCAAAGCGTACTTTGTAATCAATGCGTTGCTTTAAATATCTGTATTCTGCATAGTACATGGCGCTTCGGAGCGTAGTAAGACCAAACAAGCCCGCATTGAATTTGTGATTTTCTAAGGCATCGCTCATGCTGGCCTCTAACACGATACCAAGCCCGCGCAGAGGGTCTGTGATGATGGAAGTAACGAGGTTGTCGGCACTGAACTTGCTTTCATAGGCCTGTGCTTTGCTGAAACTGAAATTTTTATTAGTTCCCTGTTCAAATGGGCTGAGCGGGCGATAGTTTTTGAGCAATTTCTTTTTGTCGGTTTTGGTGAAGGTATCAAACCGATAGTTTTCGGTATCTATCTCATCCGATTTTTTGGTGGTATCTGCGGCTGCTATCTTTTTTTCTTCCTTCGGGGTTACGGGTTGTGTGCCTGCGGTTGTCGGCAACTGGTCGCGCTCTGCTTTCTGCCGCATTTGGTTGAGTCGGCGAAGGTCGAGCAGTTGCTGCCGCGCTGTTTTCAAGGTAAAAAGTGAGTTGCGGATATTGAAATCGGTGATATTAAACACGGCTTCGCTGCCCTGAAAAAGGCTGATGAAGGTAAGTTGTTTACCCGACAGGTCATAATATTTTATGCTGTGCGGAAAGGCCGAAATTTGGGTGCTTACTTCATCTTTGAGGTCATAGCGGAACAGGTGATGGATGCCGCGCTGGTCGCTCAGGAATAAAAGAGTGTTTTCGGAAAGAGCAAGCGGGCGGCTGTCGTAGCTCAATGTATTGGAGATTCGTTTCAATACATTTTTTTGCTGCGGGTTGTAAATGAACAAGTTGAAACGCGACAGATTTTCTTCTTCTATGGGAGAGGCTACACCCAAAGTATCGTTGGTGCGATTCGAGCTAAATACAATTGCGTAGTTTCTGCCTTTTAGGAAAGCCGGATTGATATCGTCTGCATCATCGTTGGTGATGCGTGTAATCTGGTCTTTTTCAAGGTCATAGGTGTAAATATCGCTGCGGATGCCCTGTGTGGCACTGAGAACTAATCGCTTGCCGTCGTCTGAAATTTCCATGTCCCGAATGCTGCTGAAAGTCGGGAATGGCCGATGAGTGATTTTTTGCTTTTTGCCGATTTTTATTTCACTGAGCCGGTAGTTATCTTCAAATGTATTGATGACAAGCAGGGTTTGTGCGTCTTTCCATACGAACAAGGGCAGTATTTTGTCAATTTCCTGATTGAGGACACGGTTGCCGCCGCGCATCAATACAGATTCTTTTTTGCTGCTCAGGTTGCGCAGGCGGATATGATAGCGGCCTTTGTTGTTTTGAGCGTAGGCAATCAAGTCGTTGTCTTTGGGGTTGATTTTCACCCGATTAAAAGACATGTTCTTTTCATTGGGAAACAGCCGCGATTCGGCCAGTACATACTGGTGGTTTTCTCGCATGTTTTTGGCTTGTTCCAAATAGAAATTTCGCCAATTGTTTAAGAAACGCTGGTAAGCTATGCCCAGTGTATTTTCAATGCTGCTTTCTTCATTGCGTACCAATCGGGTGAGGTTTAAAATATTGGCAACATTGGTCTTGCCGTATTTCTCTACAATGAAGTTCCAAATGGAATGGCCTATCATGTGCGCTTCTTCGCCTTCCATGTTGGCAATTTTTTTTAGTTTTCTGTTTTCAAGCGCATCACGCATGTAGTCGTCCATTTCGCTGCTCCAGCCGTAGGCAATATAGCGCGCGGCACCCGGCAAAAACCAGTCGGGCAGGTTGAGCAGGTAGGAACTCTGCAATACATCCCGCAAGTTGCCGCCGTACATCATTTCCGAAATGAGCATTTCCGAAATATGCAGCCGCAATTCTGCGCGGTAATTGCTTTGCAGGCCTGTAAAAGCGATTTCAATTTCCGATTTGGCAAATCGTGTTTGGCCTGTTACGGCAAAACCCTGTTTATCTACTCCTATGTTGCTTTGGTGAATATCTTTGACAGAGGGGTAAACAAAAATTTTGATTTTATTAAAAGGTGCATAACCTACAAAATCGGTAATGGTCGGAAATTCCTGCTCGGCTATGGTTGCGGTCAGTTTCGCCAAGTCTTCATTGTTGTCGTAAAAAAAGATGTTGAAGTTTTGGCTGGAAATATACTGCCAATCAAAGTTCTTGTACTGGATGCGGTTTTTGCCGAACATGCCGGTGCTGTACTGTGCGTGGGCTATTCCTGCCACTGTTGATAAGCACACGGCTATATAAATGGTTTTCAGCGCAATGCGAAAATGTTTCATCATAACAATTTGCGTATTGCTGCTAAGTTAATAAGAAACCTTGTAAGTTTTTCCGGTTGCGGTAACTTGATTGCCGCAACCGGAACCCCGCTAATTAACGGGAATAAAGAAGAAATCACCTTCGGGGTCGCCGCTGCTGTGAGGGAAATCACCACTGTGCGGTTGAGGCGTCAAATTCTGAACTGCACGGCGAATATCGTTGATGGTTAGCAGGCCGTTGCTGTATTTGCCTCTGCTACGGAGCGCCTCTAACAATTTGGCCGCAAAAGGTGAATGAGCTCCCGGAAGTCCGTCCGATACATATTCCTTACCACCCGAAGTCAGGTATTTGCGGGTTTTGAGCAGGTATTTGCGTGCTACCATTTCGCGGATGGACAGACTTAATTCGGCAGCACCGCGATTGCGGGCAATCGCCGGCGAGAATGTGCCGCTGAAACAAGCATCCATTACCAGAAATACATGGTGGCTGTTCGAGCGCTCAAGCGTATTGCGGATGAAGTCGTGCGATATCCAGCTTGAACCGTCTATCTCCATGTGCGCAGGTAGTCCATCATAAGGAATGATAAAGCCTTTTTCCAAATATGGAATGAAAAAGCCGTGGGCTGCTATGAATATGAACAATTGGTCATTGTACTGATAGTTGCGGCTTGCCCATTCGATTATTTTACGCTCAATTTCGGCCTTACTGCGCGGGTTGATTAACAAATCCACTTCAAAATTATACACATTTCTCAACTCTTGTGCAATGGCGTATACATCGCGTACGGGATTGTTCAGTTTGTCCCAATGCACATATTGGTCAATACCAATCAGCAGTGCATAATTTTTTCCTATCAGGTTTTTGGTTTCATTTTTTTCAGTTGTCGCAATTGGGATATCTATCTTGGGGACTTGGGAAACACGGGCAATATATTTGTAAGTCTTTTTGGTCTCGTTGTTACAAGCATCTTTGGTAACAAAGTAAATAGTGTTTTCACCCTCATTAACCGGTATGGTGGCCGAGAATTGAAAACGCTGACCGGTTGCATCGTTGGGTATTAGCTTAGCTATGGTGCTATTTAGCTGCACCTCCCTAACGCCACTGATATCTTCAACAGTGCCTACTACGGTAATTTTAGCATCGGCTGCGCTAACCACTCCCAAACCACGACTGTTGGCTTCGGCAAGCAATGGGCTGATAATTGTTACAGTCGGGCCTTGCCGGTCATCTTTGGCAATAGAGGTTTGTTTGCGGATATCTAAAGTTGCCAAATTTTCTTTGGCGGGTGAATAGGGGTCAATATTAACTGCCTGTCGGAAATCTCTTTCGGCTTCACTAAATAAACCCATTTCCATTTTTGCCAAGCCTCTCAAATTGAGTGTCCAAGCATCTCGGGGCACAATTGATAAAGATTGGTCAAAATCCTGAATAGCCTCATTGTACTTCTTCAGGCTGACACGTACGGCTCCGCGTTTATCAAATGCCGATTTGAGGTCTTCTTTGTAATACTTAATAATATGATTAAGTTTTTCTTCTGCTTCGGCATAGCGGCCTTCTTCTGTGAGGCTTTGCGCTTCGCTCAGTAGTTTTTTAACAGGCGAACCTCCCATATCGGATGTGTTCGGCTTGGCAATTTGCTGCTGGCCTGTGGGGCGGTTAATATTCGTCGGTGCGTTGTTGGCAATGTTGGTTGATTGTTGAGAGTAAGACGGCCAATCAGTTGCAGAATTGTTGAGGATTTCCTGTGTGGCAGCCATTTCTGCATATGTGTTGGCACGCTCATAGAATCCCATGCTTCTGTAACATTCACTGATACCTTTCAGCGATTCCACTTTATCCGACTCTTTCTCAAAACATCGGATAGCATCTTCATATTTGCTGAGCTTCTGATACGCAAGCCCCATGTGATAATAAACATCAGTAAATGAGGGATTTATTTTCAAAACTTCCTTGAAATCGGAGAGAGCGTTAGCATATTGTCTTCTGTTAAGGAAGCATATCCCTCTGTTAAACAGCACTTTTGGAATGCGGATGCCCGGTTGCAGGTAACGATTGTAGTAAGTAATCGCTGTTTCGTAGTCCTTTTTAAAAAAAGCATCGTTGGCTTTGTTCAAGTCGGCAAGGTTTTGAGCCGTTGCCCTGCTTGCAATAATACATAAGATTATTGCCAAGGTAAGAATGTAACGCTTCATAGGGGTAAATTAGTTTTGTTTGTTATGAAAACAAGAATCAATAGTACTTTTCTAATAGTGAAAATAATGCCAATTTATGCAAAGCTATCATTTGGTCAAAATTCAAATGAAAGTTGTAAAATTTTAGTTATTTAGCAATGTATACAACAGAACTCTACAATTTCTGCAAGTTCTTGGAAATCAATTAAAAAATAAATAATCGGGAAGTTTTTTAGTATTGGTAGCTTATGCTTTGTTAAGGCAATTCTTACAAATCCCTTGCGCCAACCACTCAAAACTTTCTGCATGAAAACCTGCGGGAAGTGCAGGTTCGGGTAGGGAAATGTGCAAACAGTAGGTGTGTTCGCACTGCTTACAGAAGAAATGCAGATGGCTGTCGCTGTGTTGGTGGTGTGTGCAACTTTCGGGACACAATGCGAAGCGCATAATACCTTTTTCATCGGGGACTTTATGCACAAGTCCCTGTTCTTCAAACGATTTGAGTGTGCGGTAAATAGTTACGCGGTCAAACTCATCAGGCAGAAAATTTTCCACATCTGCATGGGAGAGAGCATAGCCTTTATCAAAGAACAATGCCAGCATGGCCTCCCTGATTCTGGTTTTGCGAACGCCTTTCTGCTCCAACAGATTCCTGATGTGTTCCGTATGCATTTTTACTGATTTTACACAAAGATACGCAGAATTGAGGAAGTCTTTATCTGGTATGCTTGTCCGATATTTTATCCAAAATTTGCCCCAACATTTCTATTTGTTCCTGCTGGATGGCAAGCAGATGCTGTTGCTGTTTCATCATCAGGTGGTCAATTTTTTCATGTAACATCCTGATTTCCACTTCTGCTTTCAGGTTAATCATGTAGTCTTTGCGCGAGCGGTCGCGGTCTTTTTCATCCTGCCTGTTTTGACTCATCATGATGATAGGCGCTTGAATAGCCGCAAGGCATGAGAGCAGCAAGTTGAGCAAGATAAATGGGTAAGGGTCAAAACCCGGGCGGAGCAGGTAAACATTAACTGCAATCCAGCACAGAATAAAAATGCCGAAAGCGATAATAAAAGTCCAACTGCCTCCAAACTCTGCTACGCGGTCGGCCAGTTGCTGCCCAAGGGTAAGGGGCGCATCCGCATTTTCTTCCAACTTATCCGATAGCAGGGTTTGGTCGCGGAGCGATTCCAGCACGGTACGACTCAATTCATCCAACTCGCCTATTTGCTGTTGCATGGTTTGGGCGAGAAATTCAGAGCGAAATGTATTCAACTCTGTGATGGACAAACTGCTCTGTTCGGTAAAGTCGGGGTAGATTTTTCTGATAAATTCCAGCAAAGGGGCTTTAATGGAATTGCCGTACACCCGTTCCACATCGGGAAACTCTCTGCCTGAAATGTCGCTCCGGAAGGTATTCATAATTGGTGATAAAAAACCGCCAATAAAGATAAGTGCTTTATCGGCGGTTGAAAGTTATGTAAAATGAATGAAGAAAATTTCTATCGCAAGGCTGCTATGGCTGCTTGCAAGGCTGCTATTTTGGCTTTTGCATCGGCTTGTTTGCGGCGTTCGTTTTCCACTACTTCGGGCTTGGCATTGGCTACAAAGCGTTCGTTGGAAAGTTTCTTTTCCACCGAATCCAAAAAGCCCTGCTGATAGGCTAACTCTGCCTCCAACTTTTTGATTTCCTCTTCGGCATTGACCGATTGCGACAAGGTTACGAAGCACTCGTCGCCTTTGACTACAAAACGGGCAGCATTCTCAGCAGTTGTATCGCCGTAGGTCAGGCTTTCCAAATTTGCCAATTTAATTATCAAACCTTCAAATTTGGCATAGCGTTGCGGTTGAGCGGTTTTGATTGCCAGCGGCAATTTTTCTTTGGGCGAAAGTCCTTTGCTGTTGCGCAGGCTGCGTACTTGCTGGATAATTTCAAAGGCAATTTCCGCTTCGCCAAGCAACGCAGTTTGTGCCTCGCTGATGGCTTGTACGGTAGGATAAGGCGCAACAATCAAAAAGTCTTTTCCTGTGCGTTCGCGCAGCCCGTGCCAAATTTCTTCGGTGATGAACGGCATGAAAGGATGCAGCAACTTCATCAAGGTTTCAAAGAAATTGACAGTTGCGGCAAAGCTCGCGGCATCTATCGGCTGTCCGTATTCAGGCTTCACCATTTCTAAATACCAAGCGCAGAAGTCGTCCCAAATCAGTTTGTAAACGGCTTGCAGGGCATCGGAAATGCGGTATTTTTCGTAATGGTCTTCTATTTCGGCAATAGCACTTTGCAATTTGGCCTCAAACCAGTCAATCGCGGTTTGGTTGGTGGTTGGCATGGCAAGGTTGGCATCTTGCTCCCAGCCCTTCACCAAACGGAAAGCATTCCAAATTTTATTGGCAAAGTTGCGGCCTTGTTCGCAAAGTTTTTCATCAAACGGTAGGTCGTTGCCCGCGGGCGAACTGAACAGCATCCCTACGCGCACGCCGTCGGCACTGTACTTGTCCATCAGTTCCAGAGGGTCAGGGCTGTTGCCCAACGACTTGGACATTTTGCGCCCCAACTTATCGCGCACAATACCCGTCAGATAAACATTTTGGAAGGGCTTTTCTTTGCGGTAATAGTAGCCCGAAATAATCATGCGGGCAACCCAGAAAAACAGAATTTCGGGTGCGGTTACAAGGTCAGTAGTGGGGTAGTAGTATTTAATATCCTCATTGTCAGGGTCTAACAAGCCGTCAAACACTGAAATCGGCCACAAGCCCGAAGAGAACCACGTGTCTAATACGTCTTCGTCTTGGCGAATATCAGCAACAGTGGCAGGGCGCGGCACTTTGAGGCTGTTCATGCTGTTGTAGGCATCGGCTTTTTGCTGCAACTCCTGCAAGGCTTCTTCGGCGGTGAGGCAAACGGCAATGAGCGAATCGTGCGCGGTGCTGTCGTAATCCACTCCGTTGATGTACCACGCCGGGATGCGCTGCCCCCACCACAGCTGGCGGCTGATGCACCAATCACGCACGTTTTCCATCCAATGGCGGTAGGTGTTTTTGAACTTGGCAGGGTAAAAACGGATGTTGTCGTTCATCACGTTTTCCAGCGCAGGCTCGCAGAGTTCTTTCATGCGCACAAACCACTGCACGGAAAGGCGCGGCTCTACCACCGCATCGGTGCGCTCCGAATAGCCGATGTTTGCCACGTAGTTTTCGTCCACGCGGTCTAACTGCCCGATTTCTTCCAGATGCGTCGCAATGATTTTACGCAATTTGAAGCGGTCAATTTTATCGTATTGCTGCACCAACTGACGCTCTGCCTCATTGTTAAAAACATTGGCATTGAAAGTACCGTCGGCATTGAGCGTATCAATCACGGGCAGGTTGTGGCGCAGCCCGATTTCGTAGTCGTTGATGTCGTGCGCAGGGGTTACTTTAAGGCAGCCCGTACCGAACTCAATATCTACGTAGTCATCGATAATCACGGGCACGGGGCGGTTCACCACCGGCACGATGATTTGTTTGCCGTGCAGGTGCAAGTAACGCTCGTCTTTGGGGTTTACGGCAATGGCTACGTCGCCCATGATGGTTTCGGGGCGTTGGGTGGCTACTACGATGTACTCATCGCTGCCTGCTACTTGGTAGCGCACATAGTAGAGTTTGGATTTGGTTTCCTTGCGAATCACCTCATCATCTGCCAGTGCGGTTCTGCCTTGTGGGTCCCAATTGACCATGCGCAGCCCGCGATAGATATAGCCCGCTTTGTACCAGTCCAGAAAAACTTTCAATACTTGGTCGGAAAGTTTGGGCTCCATCGTAAAGCGTGTGCGCTCCCAATCGCAGCTTGCGCCCAATTTTTTCAACTGTTCCAGAATGATGCCGCCGTATTTTTCCTTCCATTCCCACGCATATTTGAGGAACTCCTCGCGGCTCAGGTCGCGCTTGTTGATGCCTTTTTCTTCTTTGAGCATCTTGACAACCTTTGCTTCGGTGGCGATAGAGGCGTGGTCAGTGCCGGGCACCCAGCAAGCCTCGTAGCCGCGCATCCGCGCACGGCGCACCAAAATATCTTGAATCGTATTGTTGAGCATGTGCCCCATGTGCAGCACCCCCGTTACGTTGGGCGGCGGAATAACTACGGTGTAGGGCTTTTTATTAGGGTTAGGCGTGGAACGGAAAAAACCTTCCTGCATCCAGCAGGCATACCACTTATCTTCGGTCTCTTTGGGGTTGTACGTTTTGGCAATAGACGACATACGGAAAAGTCAAAAATGAGTGGCAAAGATAGTGTCTTGCAGGGACTTTTGCTGTGGTGTAGCTGTAAAAGCCAATACTACCCCTGCTTTCGCATTGGTGCTGCAAGTGCTTCCACATGCCTGATTTCTATTTTCGGATTGCTTAATTTTTTGACAATGCGCTCGTTTTCTGCTTGTACTTCCGGGTCTTGCTCCATGGCTTTTTGCCAAAGCCGCGCCTGTCTTGCCGCTTCTTCGTGATTGACCAACGGAAAAGGATAGTCTGCCCCGATGCGGCACTTGTAGAATTGTTGCTCCATCGGTGTCATTTTCCATGGCTCGTGGATGAGCGGTGCGGGCACGTGCCAGAGTTCGGGCACCCATTTGCGGATGAAGTCGCCTTGCGGGTCGTGGTCGTAGGACTGTTTGACGGGGTGGTAAATCCGCAGGAAGTGATGCCCCACCGCAAAACTCTGCATCTGGAACTGCGGGTAGTGGATACCCGGCTCAAAATCAAGGAATTGCCGTGCCAGATGTACCGCGCCCGGTCGCCAATCTTGCCCCAAGGTATGCGTGAGCACCGATACCAGCATGGCACGCATCCGAAAGTTGAGGAAGCCTGTAGCCACCACAGCACGCATACAGGCATCTACCAGCGGGAAGCCTGTCATGCCGTTTTTCCATGCTTCTATGTATGCAGGAACGACAGTTTTGGCAAATTTTTCATGCGCACGGTTGATGTATTCGGTTTCCATGCGACACTCCATCTCAAATTTCTGGATGTAATGACAGTGCCACCAGAGCCGCGACTGAAAATTGCGCATTTGCAGCGGCATAATGCCTGCTTGTTCTTGTTGCCTTGCCAATTGATATACCTGCCTGATACTCAGCGCACCAAAGGCAAGATAGGGCGACAATCGGCTGCAACTGCGGCGGCTCAACTCGGGCTTGGACATGTGGCGGTTGTAGTTTTGCGCCCGCTCACTGAAAAAACTGTTAGCATAGCGCCATGCGTTGGTTTCGCCGCCCGGTTGAAAATTTTTATCATCTTTCAAAACAGCAGCGGGCAGCGGCAGTATGCGGCATTTTGGTTGCCACTCATCGGGCAAGACAAGCGGATGCAATGCCTGTAAATTAACCTTGTCCTGCGGGGCATCCATGCGGCGTTGCCATTCTGCTACCCAGCCGTGCCGTGTGCGCAGCCCGCGGATGGTGCCGTTGCAGGGGAACTCTTGCCATGTAATGCCTTTGCTTTGACAAAATTTTTTAACGGCTTTATCTCTTGCGAAAGTGATTTGCAGGTTGCTTTCTTCGTAGGAGTACAGAAAACGGATATCTAAAATATTGGCTAATTGTTCAAATACTTCTACTGTTTCTCCATAAAAAATATACAATGGAATGCGAAAGGGTGCTAACTGCTGCTGCAAATCGTCTAAACACTGCCTGACGAAGCGCCAATGACGCGGGTCGCTTTCGGGGCAGTTCATATAGAAAGGTTCAAAGCAAAAACAGAGTAGGGTAGGCAGCCCCGTAGCAATGGCTGCCCGCAACGGTGCATGGTCGCGCAGCCGCAAATCCCGTTTGAACCATACTATCTGGCAGGCTGTCCGTTGCAAAGTTTTCTCTTGTTTTTTATACACAAACCTGAGAGGCCTTAGAGCCTTTCAGGTTTTTAAATACTTGTTTTTCAATAATTTATACAAAAAATTTTTCGCAAACTACCTGCGATTCTGTATAGCGTAATTGTGATGGTGCGCTCATACACCAAGGCATATGCTGTATTTCACCTGTTTGTTTTTTTACAACTAACAGACAGGGGTTAGGGTTTGCAAGCAATATATGGTTTTGCGATTTATCATTGAACCGAAAATTTGAACCGGCGAACTTTACATTTTAGCAGAAGTATGCCGACAATAAGGGCAGCAAGTCAATTCTAACGCTTAATTTGCAACTTATTTATTAACCGATGCTCAACGATACCATAATAGCATTAGCAACACCGCAAGGAGTGGGCGCAATCGCGGTCATCCGCCTTTCGGGACAGGATGCGATTACCGTTACCGACCGATTTTTCCAAAAGGCAGGTAAAAGTAAAATGCCATTGACTGCACAAAAAACACATACTGTCCACTTTGGTAATATCGTTGCTGCCGATGGCGAAATTATTGACGAAGTAGTGGCAACACTTTTCGTAGCCCCTCATTCTTTTACCAAAGAAAACGTGGTGGAAATTTCCTGCCACGGTTCGCCTTTTATTGTGGAGCGCATCATTAGGCTTTTTTTGGAAGCAGGGGTACGCCTTGCCAAACCCGGGGAGTTTACGCAGCGGGCATTCCTCAACGGGCGCTTTGACTTGGCACAAGCCGAGGCGGTAGCCGACCTCATCGCTGCCGATACCGAATCGGCGCGACGCAGCGCCTTGCACCAAATGCGTGGCGGATTTTCTAACGAAATTAAAAAACTACGCGAAGAGTTGATAAATTTTGCATCGCTGATAGAGTTAGAGTTAGACTTCGGTGAAGAAGATGTAGAATTTGCCGACAGAAAGCAATTGACCGATTTGGTACAAAAAATTATTGCATTTTTAGAGCGTTTGATGCAATCTTTTTCGCTGGGCAATGTACTTAAAAACGGCGTACCGACCGTTATTGCAGGCAAACCCAATGCGGGCAAATCCACGCTGCTCAATGCCTTGCTCAACGAAGAAAAAGCCATTGTTAGCGAGATTCCGGGCACTACGCGTGATTTTATTGAAGATACCCTTGTGATTGAGGGCATTAATTTCCGATTCATTGACACTGCGGGACTGCGGCAAACCGATGACCGCATAGAGGCAATCGGGGTGGCGCGCACCCGCGAAAAAATGGCACAAGCCGCGCTCATCATCTATCTGTTTGACCTGTTGGAAACGTCGGTCAGCGAAGTAGAGGAAGCTGAAAAAGAATTGCAACAATTGGGCAAACCTTATTTGCTGGTGGGCAATAAAGTGGACAGAACCGTTCCCGATTTGGCACATCATCCGCATATTATCCGCATTTCGGCGGCAGAGCGCATCGGGTTGGATGAGCTGAAAGCCGCCCTGTTGGAGGCTGTCAATGCCCGCCCCGTTGCCGTGGGTGAAACCGTTGTTACCAACCTGCGCCACTACGAAGCCCTTAGCAACGCTCGCCGCGCCCTTACCGACGTACTGCACGGTTTGCAAAGCCACGTTACCGCCGACTTTGTGGCAATGGACATCCGCCACGCTCTGCGCGCCTTAGGCGAAATTACGGGCGAGATTACAACCGAAGATTTGCTGGGGAATATTTTCAGTAAGTTTTGTATCGGTAAATAAATTTTGCAAAAAATAGAGTTTAGGCACTGATTCGGCAATCCTGCGTTATGCAGAAGGGCAGGGGAACAGTTAATTACTCAACATTTTTGCGGTAAATATCTGCAAGGGCAATCAGGCAATCGCCGATTTGCACCTGTGCGCTGATGTCGGTTTCCGTGTGCATCAGCCAATCGTTCGTATCGGTGCGGGTATAGGTTACTACCTCTGTTTGGGTGCTGTCCACCAATACGTATTGTTTGAGTGAAGCAAGTTTGAGGTAGCACTTCAGCTTGTCCGTGCGGTCGTAAACGGCAGTACTTTCCGAGAGCACCTCTATGACAATATGCGGATTGAGCAACACGTCCAAACCTTTTTGCGGCAAATTTTCCAGCACGACCTTATCGCATACCACCGTGATGTCGGCATAGACGTACTTATCGCACTGGGGCAATTTGATGAGCAAATCGCTTGGATAGACTTGGCATTTTTTGCCTTTCAAGCAAGCATACAACTCACCTAAAATATTACTCACAATTCGGTTGTGAGGTTCTTGCGCGCCTGCCATTGCCACAGTTTGCCCTGCGTGGTATTCGCTTTTGAAGTCGGCTTGGGCTTCTTGGGCTAAGTAGGCTTCGGGTGAGATTGGGGCTGTTTGTATTTCCATTGCTGCCAAGTTGTTCAAGCGAATATACGAAAATTTGCCGACGGGTAAGAGCAATTACGGTGTCAATATCTGTAAAGCATTACCTGCGGAATGTAGCGAAAATCGGCATGATTATAAGAATGGCTGCGATTGTTCTCATGGCATATTGCATTGATACAAATTTATCCCAAAGCACAAAAAGCAAAATTTTTATCGCTTTTGGCAAGGCACGTTTTCCCACAAACGGTATTAAACGCAAGTTTGCGATAGAATCTTGAAAAAATTAAATTTGATTCGTTATTGTAATTGTAGGGACAACGCATGCGCGTTGCACGTCGCTTGTCCCTACGCATATACCCACATCAGAAAAATACAATTCAAAGGCGTGAATTTTTGCGCTAATGCTTCATTTTGATTTTTCTGATGTATAATGTTTTGATTATCAGATAATTAGCAAATAATTCGCGTTAAGTATGTTGATTGTCCAGCTGTTAGCGAATAGTTCGCTTTAAAAGAACTTAATGGCTGACAAATGCTTTGTGGTAGTATAAAATCACATGTTCAGCCGCATGGGAGATTATGCCACGCAAATCGAGTGGTTCTGTAAATCTTTCCCGGTTAATGGCATCTTCGCTGCGCATTTGGTTCATTCGTTCTTTGGGAATAAAGGTGGCAGAACGGCTGACATGGTCGTAAAGAATTTCCAAATAGGATTGCTTGTAAAAAATCCATCCTTTATCTCCTTGCATAGTATAAGGCACCTGAACCCGCGTATATTCATCGGTATTTTCCATGATTCTAATCTCTGAAAGATATACCATATTGAAGCCTTCGTCTGTTTTGCGGCTGATGATTAAATGGAAAGTCGGTATGGCAATATTTTTGGCAGGATAGAATTTGTACATAAACTCCATGGCCTCATGGTTGCAAAAATCGGTAAAAGACGAATCGCGTTGCCAGACGCTCATTTTTTGACTGTCAAAAAGTTGCTCATACTTAACAGCCTTAATGCTGTCGGCTATGCGTTGTTTTTCAACTCTGTCAATGCTGTCGCGCGTCTTTTTTTCGAGTGCCAAACGTATGGCTTCTGCTTTTGCTTCCTCTTTTGCTTTTTGGATACTGTCGGCAATTCTTTTTTGTTCGGCTTCTTTGAATAGTTTTTGTGCTGTGGCAATGCTGTCGGCGCGCTTTTTTCTAGGGCTTTACGCATTTCCGCCTCTTTGGCTGCTTGCTGTGCCAATACAATTTTTTCTTTAAGGGTTTTTATTTTACTGAGGTTTGGCCCATTTTGCTCTGCAATGGTAATTTGTGCAAAAGCTGTTTCCATATCGCCCTTTTTGTAAGCTTTTTCAGCCGCTTCATAGGCTGCTAATGCTTTCACAGGGTCAGGGGTATCCAATAGCCAATGTTGGTTCGGGTATTCAGATAGCCGTGCCCGGAAAAATAAATAACCAGATTGTCCCCTTTTTCTAACTTATTGGCAAAGTATTCAAACTTGTCAAAAATATTTTTCCTTGTGGCGGCCTCATCAAAAAGCGTAACAATGTTTTCCGGCTCAAAGTGATAATTAGCAGTCAGTACGTCAATCAGGTCGCGTGCATCTTTCACGGCATTGGTCAGTTGGCGAAAGTGCACATATTTATTAACGCCAACCACAAAAAGATAGTTTTTGCCCTTTTGGCTAAAAGAAAATAGGTTGGGTTTTTCTTGCCTGTATCTCCCTCTCGTTTCCGGCATAGTAGTAAGTAGTCGGGTTTGTCGTAGTTTACTTGCAATATTATAAAAAAACTTGATGTAAACTCAAATAAATGATGTTCAATGCAGGCGGATTTAGAATTTCCTGCTTTGCGTTGCCGGATTACAGTTGTTCTTACTGTTGTTGCTTTGTTCGGAGAACGTAGCTTGCCGTTAGTGCGGCAATGGCAATTGCAAGATAAATCAGCCCCTCGGTTGAAATGCCCCCGCTCAGGCTGTAAATGGCACTTACCAGTAATAACATGCCTGCAATAAATGCCAACATAGCAAAAAAGTTTTTGTTCATCATGGGAATAAATAAGTTGAATTTGAAAAAAATATCGTTGGTAGTTGTAACGCCGCCAACGATATTTGTGTATTGTCAAAGAAAATGCTTAGCCGAGTGCTTTCACTCCCGGCAATACTTTGCCCTCTATGAGCTCGAGCAGTGCGCCGCCGCCTGTTGAAACATAGGACACATCGTTGCTATAGCCTAATTGGTTGATGGCTGCCGCTGAATCTCCGCCACCGATGAGCGAGTAAGCTCCGTTTTTAGTGGCTGCTACTACCGCTTCGGCAATTTCAATGGTTCCGCGGGCAAAGTTGCTGAACTCAAAAACGCCCATAGGGCCATTCCAGAGGATGGTTTTAGAGTTCTGAATGATTGCGGCGTACTCGGCGCGTGCTTGGGGGCCGATGTCCAGCGCCATCCATCCCGGTGCAATCTCCATGCTGTTCACTAAATGTTCGGTAGCATCGTTGCTGAAAGAGTCGCCAACGACACTATCTACGGGTAGGAGCAGTTTTACGCCCTTTTCTTTGGCTTTTTTTACCAAATCCAGTGCTACGTGTAATTTATCATCCTCACAAAGCGAATTACCGATTTCGCCGCCTGCCGCTTTGAAGAATGTGTAGGCCATTGCACCGCCAATCAGCAGATTATCTACTTTGCCTAACAGTTGTTCAATAATGAGAATTTTATCGGAAATTTTTGCGCCGCCCATAATAGCCGTGAAAGGCCTTTCGGGATTGTTCATTATTTTTTCGGCATTCTCTAATTCTGCCTGCATCAGATAGCCGCAGATTTTGTCAGTGAAAAATTGTGCGACAATGGTAGTAGAGGCATGTGCGCGATGTGCCGTTCCAAAAGCATCGTTTACGTAAACATTGCCCAGTTTGGAAAGTTTTTCGGCAAAATTGACGTCGCCTTTTTCTTCTTCTTTGTAGAACCGCAAATTTTCTAATAATAAAACTTCGCCGCCGCGCAGGTTTGCAGCCTTGCTGAATGCCTGCTCTCCGATACAGTCATCGGCAAAATGCACGGGGGCTTCGAGCAATTCGCTCAGCCTGCCAACGATGTGTTTCAGCGAATATCTTTCTTCGGGGCCTCCCTTGGGTCTTCCCAAGTGCGACATCAGGATGGCACTGCCCCAGTCGTTCAATATTTTTTTAATGGTAGGAACGGCCGCTCTGATGCGCGTATCGTCAGTAATTTGAAAATCATCGTCTAAGGGCACATTAAAATCAACGCGTACGAGCGCTTTTTTGCCCGCGAAAGAGAATTCATTGAGATACCTCATAAAAAAGTTAGGTTTAGTTTTTTTCCGTTTTGACTTCGTAAACTTAGCCAATTTATTGTTTTTTGCAGCAAAACGCAGAAAAATGAAAACACCTTTGATTACAAATGATGCCGTTGTGCTGGGATTGCTCCTCTCGGTGCTGGCTTTGGTTTTTTATACTTCAAGCCAAAAAACGCCTTTTTGGACGAAGTTTTACGGCATCGTGCCAAGCCTGTTGTTGTGTTATTTCATCCCTTCGTTGTTCAATACTTTCGGGCTGATTTCGGGCGAGGCATCAGGATTGTATAAAGTGGCTTCCCGTTATTTTTTGCCTACTGCGCTTATCTTGCTGACTATCAGCATGGATTTCCCCGCTATTGTCAGGCTTGGGCCTAAAGCACTCATCGTTTTTTTGGCCGGCACGCTGGGTATAGTCATCGGCGGGCCGATTGCCTTGCTGGCTATTGCGGCAATAGACCCCTCTGTTTTGCAAACAAGCGGCGGCGATGAAACATGGCGCGGTATGGCTACCATTGCGGGTAGTTGGATAGGCGGCAGTGCCAATCAAACTGCCATGAAAGAAGTATTTGGCGCAAGTGATAAACTTTTTTCAACGATGATTGCCGTTGATGTCATTGTGGCAAATATATGGACGGCCTGCCTGCTCTACGGCGCAGCCCGTTCGCAAAAGGTGGATGCCCTGCTCAAAGCCGATGCTTCGGTAATTGAAGAAACGAAAAATCGCATTGAGGCCTATCGGGCAAGCATTATGCAAATTCCTGCGCTGCGCGATACAATGAATATTATGGCCGTAGGCTTTGGCGGTACTGCCGTTGCGCACCTGCTCGCCGATTGGATTGTGCCTGCCTTAGACACACAAAAAGAGTTTTTGGAATCCATTTACCTCAGTTCGGTTATTTCAGCCTTTTTTTGGATTGTGCTGATTGCCACCACCATAGGTTTGCTACTGTCTTTCTGGCAGCCTGCCCGCCGGTTGGAAGGGGTAGGAGCATCGCGGATTGGCAGCGCCTTTGTGTATTTGCTGGTGGCTACTATCGGTATGCAAATGGATGTGCTGGCGATTTTTGACAATCCGATATTGTTTTTGGGAGGCGTTATCTGGATGTTGAGCCACGTAGGCATTACGCTGCTGGTAGCATGGCTGATTAAAGCACCCTTTTTCTTTGTGGCAGTGGGCAGTCAGGCCAATGTGGGCGGTGCGGCTTCTGCGCCCATTGTTGCCTCCGCTTTCCATCCTGTCCTTGCGCCCGTTGGAGTGCTGCTTTCCGTATTAGGCTATGCCTTAGGCACTTACGGTGGATGGTTGTGCGGCGTAAGTATGCAGATTATATTTGAATGGATGAAATGATTGTAGGATTTTGTGCGTTTGTAGAAACTCGGGTAAAGGTGGTAAAACCGTAGGTTTGCCATCTTTACAGGTCTGATAAAATCCACTTTCGCAAAACGCTGTTAGACGTTTTATATTTCTGCCGTTGTGTATGGTAAGACTTATGAAAAAAACTATGCTTTTGTAATTGCATAAGTCCTAATATTCCTTACACACGATAAGTGGTTGCTTATAAGCAACGTGTAACGAGATACAAACAACAGCAAAGGATGTACTACTCTGCTTACTTACAAGCTGCAACTTCTATTAACAAATATTTAACATTAGAAATTTGGAAATATAAGGGGGGGTATTTACTTGCAGATGTAAATTTTAGACCTTTTGTGTATTGATTATCAGCGAATTGATTAATTTTGTGTAGTGATTTTATCAAATGTAGATACAATATGGCCAGTATTTTCTACAATCTCAACAATGATAAAAAATGCAGAGCTGCTACGGGCTTAACTCTTGAACAATTTAATGCCTTGGCAGACGTTTTCAACCAATACTACAAGCCCAAATTAGGTCATCAGTATTCCAAACCTCCTGTTTTGACCAATTCCAAAGAGGCACTTTTCTTTGTCTTGCATTATTTGAAAGCCTATCCTACATTGGAAAATATGGCTTTATATTTTAACGTGGATATCCGTACGGTTTCTGATTATTTGAAAATAACTAAAAAATCTTTAAAAGCAGCCTTAAAAGCACAAGATGTTTTTGTCAATAAGGTATTTAAAAATCAATCAGATTTTGATAAGGCCTTTGAAGGCGTGGAAGATTTGATAATGGATTGTACGGAAATACCGATACAACGACCTGATAATCAGGAGGAACAGCGGGGATATTACTCAGGAAAAAAAACGACATACAGTAAAAATGTTGATGATTAGTGATAGTAAAAAGCGAATTTTATATGTAGGTAAATTATGGACAGGCAGCGTACATGATATAACCATTTTTAAAGATGAATTTTCATGGATTAATTTCAGAGGCAAACGGACACATGTAGATTTAGGATTTCAGGGTATGGAAAGTATCATATATAACGCACGGGTTGTAAAACCCCATAAAAAGCCTAAAGGGAAGTTGTCAGGTGATTTTGAAAGAAGCATCAACAAAATATTTTCAAGTTTTAGGGTAAGAGTAGAAAATGCTTTGGCAGGTTGTAAACACTTTTTCATTAACCAAATTAAGAGTCGTATGAAGTGTAGAGAACAAATATTAGAAAATTTTCAGCTAAGTGCAGGTTTATATAATTACAAATTAAAATTTTCAATCAATTGATTTTCAGTTTCTTAGCTTCCAAAAAGTCTAATATAGTCTATTGTAAAATGCAAGCTCATTCAACTTTACAACAGGTATATTTGTACTCTTTACAGTACCGTCAGCAAACTGTGCAACAACCAACACGCCGAAAATGAGAATCTTCGCATTGACAACTTGTGGGATGTGCGATAGAAACAATGGCTGCACTGATGGGACTGTAGCGATGCGTAAAAAACCTGCACGATTGAGGCCGATGAGTCAATATAAACGCAGTTACACAACCCCGCCGCCAGTTCGTGGTAGAGCGTAATAACTTGTCGCAGTTGCATGTTGAGTTCGGGCTGTTGGCTCAACTGCTTAATGTCCGGCCGATGATGTCGTCCGTTGAAATACTCATTGCGCAGCGGAAATGTCCTTGGGGGCAGGCTTTGTACCCGTGCAAACCGCAAGGGCGGCAGTCTAATGGTTCGGCGGTTTCTATCACCGATTGTTTGTCGGAAAGAGGCCCGTAGCCAAAGGCCGGCACGGTAGAGCAGTAAATGGCACACACGGGCGCATTAACGGCAGAGGCCAAGTGCATAGGTGCAGAGTCATTGACGTAGTTCATCACAGCACTTTCCATTAGTGCCGCAGAGGCCAGCAGGCCGAGTTTACCTGCCAAATTTTGCAGATTGGGACGCGCTGCCTGTTGCACAATCTGCTCGCAGAGTGCCGCATCTTCCTTGCCGCCCAACAGCAGCACATGCAGATGGGCAGGCAGTTTATCAATCAGTTCTACCCACTTTTCCAAAGGAAACTGCTTGGTAAACCATACCGAGGCCGGAGCTATACAGACGTAGGGGTGTTGCTGAAATGCCGCCGCCTGTTCGTAATGCTTAGGCAGCGGATATAGACGTGGTTTGGCCGGTACATTGTCGGTTAAAGTACTGATTAACTGTTGATTGCGCACTGTTTCGTGCGTGCCGTCGCCAATGCGGTGCGGATAGCGACGGGTAAAAAACACACTCAACGGGTTTTTGTCAAAACCGATGGTTTGTTTGGCTCCTGAAAGTACGGTAAACAGCCCCGAAGCCGCAAAGCGCTGCACATTGACCACATATGCGTACTGTTGTTGCCTGAGCTCGCCGATGAGCCGCCACATGTTGCGGTATTTATCCTGCTGCTTATCCCATACCCACAGGCGGCGAATGTGGGGGTGTTTTTCCAAAAGGCTTTCATTTCCTTTGCGCAAAAGGAAATCAATTTCCATAGTATTCTGATACTGTTGGCAGATTTTTTCTATCAGTGCCGTTGCAAGAATAACATCACCTATGAAAGCGGTTTGTATAATGAGCAGGCGTTGAGGCATTGCAGGGGCTTATTTTTGGGCGCGAAAGTAATCATTAGCCGCCAATGGCAGCGGTAGAAAGATATTTTCTTCGCGGTCATAAATCAGGTAGCGATATATTTTTTGCACAGCAGTTTGTGTTTCCGCAAACCGAATATCATTGTAGCGGTCTTGGTTAATATCCTGTAAATCAAAGTATTGTTTGCTTTTGCGTGTCATTTCGGGCACGTTTTGGGCGGTCAGCGCAACCGATTGTCGCAGAGGAAGATATTGGATAACATCGTCATGTGCGGCGGTAGTTATAAAAATCGCCTGTGGAACGTACACATCTTTTGCAGTGTTCTGCATGGCTACCCAAAGTTTGTATTCCTGATGTTGGGGATGAATCCCAAAGTAGTGCATTGTTTTATTGGGGCAGGCGGTCAGTTTGAGGCTTAACAAAGGGGATATTCTGCTGAGAAAGTAGCTTTTCTCACGGCTATTCATAGGAGTTGGCAGTGCGGGTTTTGAATTGCCCGAACGGATAAACTGCATGGGTTTGCTGCCTTCGGAAAGTTTGCCGCGAAATTGTCCCACTGCAATGCTGTCTTGTGTAAAAATTTGAATATCAAATACTTGACTGCTATCAGCCCAGCCTTCCGCCCAAATCACTTCGCCTTTTTCGTGTAAAAAACCATTGCCCGTAGCATAAATTTTGTCATGGACAGGCACGAGCAACAAGCGAATAAACAACGAATCGCCTGTCGGATAAGCCACTTTGAGATATTGTACGGGTTCATCGCGCACTTCGGAAAGCCACGGGCTACTTATCAGATAGTCTTCCGCAACGGCTACTTCATTTGTCAGGGCGGCTGTTTCGGTATCGGTTGAAGAACTTTGGCAGGCCAATGTGCCGAGCAGCGTCAATAACAGCGGGGCAAGTCTTTGCAAACTCATTTTTTTCATGTGCTTAAAAATGCTAAATTAAGTGCCGGTTAGTTTGCTGTTTCCAAGCGAAAGTTAGCAAACTTGCCCCGATTTCCCCGTTTTAACCGATGAACTAAACATGAACATACCGGGTATTACCTTTTTGAAGGACAGCAAGGGCAATCTGTGGGGTGCACAGATTGATATTGCCATGCATCAACAACAGTTTGAGCGATTTTTTGACCGACTAATCGCAGCCCGCAATACGCAAGGCATCCAATTTTTGAAAGACAGCAAAGGCAATGTTACTATCTGTCAGGTAGATTTACGTATCCATCAGCAGGTTTTTGATGATTTTTTCAACGCTTTGATAGAAGCCAATCAGCCGATAAAACCTCAACCGCCTGTGGCTACTCCTGCCAATTCGCAGCGCAGCGAGATGATTAACCGCATGTTGGCACATGCCCGCACGCTGATAGGCACGCCCTACCGAAGTGGCGGAACAACGCGTGAAACAGGCTTGGATTGCTCGGGGTTTACCCAGTTGGTTTTTCAGGAGGCAAATATGCCCGTGAAATTGGGGCGTTCTTCGCGCGACCAAATTTTGCAGGGTACTTCCGTGAGTGTAGACCAATTGCAGCCCGGCGATTTGGTGTTTTTTGCCACCACCGACCACGACCCTAACCGCATTTCGCACGTAGGCATTGTTACGAAGGGCGGAACGCAGCAGGAAGCCATGTTTATTCATGCCAGCACCTCGCGCGGTGTAATTGAGCAACCTATTTTTACGGATTATTTCAGGCCGCGTTATCGCGGTGCAAGACGTGTCGTTTAAATGAGCAAGATGAAATCTATTTGTGTGTATTGTGGTGCAAACAGCGGTGTAAACCCTGTCTATATAGAAACAGCTACTGCCGTAGGTAGTTTTATTGCAAACCATCATATGCGTTTGGTCTATGGAGGAGGCAGAGTAGGCATGATGGGAGCCGTTGCCGATGAAGTGCTGCGATGCGGCGGTAAGGTAACAGGCATTATTCCCGATTTTTTGCTTAGCGCCGAGGTCGGGCATACCAAACTGAATGAGTTGGTGGTGGTAAAAAGTATGCACGAGCGCAAAACCAAAATGTTTGAAATATCGGATGGATTTTTGGCGCTGCCCGGCGGTATGGGCACTTTTGAAGAGTTGTGCGAAATTCTCACATGGGCACAATTGGGCTTGCATCAGAAGCCTATTGGTGTGCTGAATGTGAACGGGTATTATGACAAATTGCTCGATTTTTTGGATTATGCCGTTCAGCAGGGGTTCTACAAGCCCGAATATCGCGCCATGTTGTTGCACGATTCCGATATGGAAAGCCTCTATCAAAAAATGTTGGCTTACAGCCCTTCCGGCGTACAAAAAATTATGAAGGACAGAAGCAAAATTTAGTTACGCTTTTCGCCTGCGCGAGGTTTGTGGCGGCGTTGTCTGACGATTGAGTATTATTTTTCCCACCCCGACAGTCGGGGGTAAGTACTTGCAAACTTACCCCCGAAAGCGAAAGGACGGTTGGGTGCAGGAACCGCGCTATTCCAATTCAACTTCGGTAATATTGACAAATCGCAACTGATTGCCGTCAAGCTCGATGAGCACAGGGTTGTCTTTGGTTACTTTGCCTGCCAAAATTTCCTTACTCAGCTCGTTCAGCAGATAGCGCTGCATGGTGCGTTTCAGCGGCCTTGCGCCAAACTGCGGGTCGTAACCGATGTTGGCTAAATAGTCCAAAGCCTCGCGGGTTGCGTCTATCTCTATGCCATTCTCCTTCATGCGCTGCTGAATTTGACGGAACTGGATGTCCGTAATTTTGCGCATTTGCTGGCGAGTCAGTGGCTGGAACATAATCACCTCGTCTATGCGGTTCAGGAACTCGGGGCGAATAGTTGATTTGAGCAACTGGAACACCTCTGCCTTGGCGCGTTCGGTTACTTCCTCCGCATTGAACTCGTTGAGCTCCTCAAAGCGCTCGCGGATGATATCCGAACCTGTGTTGCTGGTCATGATGATGATGGTGTTTTTGAAGTTTGCCACGCGACCTTTATTATCGGTCAGGCGACCATCGTCAAGTACCTGCAACAAAATATTGAACACATCGGGGTGCGCTTTTTCTATCTCGTCCAACAGGATAACGCTGTACGGTTTGCGGCGCACGGCTTCGGTGAGCTGTCCGCCTTCATCATAGCCCACATATCCGGGAGGCGCACCGATGAGTCGGCTCACGCTGTGGCGTTCCTGATATTCGCTCATGTCTATGCGCACCATTGCGTTCTCGTCGTTGAAGAGGTATTCGGCCAGTGCTTTGGCAAGCTCGGTTTTACCCACGCCTGTTGTTCCCAAGAAAATGAAAGAACCTATCGGCCGCTTGGGGTCTTGCAAACCTGCACGGCTGCGACGCACGGCATCGGCCACGGCGCGAATGGCTTCTTCCTGTCCGGCTACGCGCTTGCCAAGTTCTTCTTCCAGATGCAGCAGTTTTTCCCGCTCGCTTTGCAGCATTTTGCTTACCGGAATACCTGTCCATTTAGCAACTACTTCGGCAATTTGCTCGGCTGTTACTACGTCTTTTAGCAGCGACTTGTCTTTGGAAAGTTCTGCCATTTGTTGCTGCAAGGCGGCTAATTTTTTCTGAGCCTCGGGAATTAAGCCGTAGCTCAACTCGGCCGCCCGTCCGTAGTCGCCGTCGCGCTGTGCCTGCTTAACTTCGTTTTCGTAGGCTTCAATCTTCTCTTTTTCCTGTTGTATGGCCGTGATGATGTCTTTTTCCATCTGCCAACGGCTGCGCATGGAGTTGCGCTTGCTTTCCAACTCGGCTATCTCGGCAGTGAGTACCTTTTCTTTTTCGGTATCTTTCTCGCGGCGGATGGCTTCGCGCTCAATTTCCAACTGCATGATTTTGCGCTGCACCTCGTCCAACTCTTCGGGCAAAGAGTCAATCTGGATTCGCAAACGCGCTGCCGCTTCGTCCATCAGGTCAATGGCCTTGTCGGGCAGGAATCGGTCGGAAATGTAGCGGTCGCTCAGTTGTACGGCTGCAATAATGGCATCGTCTTTAATTTGTACGCCGTGGTGCAGCTCGTACTTTTCCTTGATACCGCGCAAGATGGAAATAGCATCTTCGGGCGAAGGTTCATCTACCATAACCGCCTGAAAACGACGCTCTAAGGCCTTGTCTTTCTCAATGTATTTCTGGTATTCTTTGAGCGTAGTTGCACCGATGGCGTGCAGTTCGCCGCGCGCCAATGCAGGTTTTAACAGGTTGGCCGCATCCATTGCGCCTTCACCGCCACCGCCCGCACCTACGAGCGTGTGGATTTCGTCAATGAACAGAATGATGCTGCCTTCGCTGTCAATCACTTCTTTGATAACCGATTTGAGGCGCTCTTCAAACTCGCCTTTATACTTCGCACCGGCAACTAACAAGCCCATGTCCAAAGAGGCGATTGTTACCGATTTCAGGTTTTCGGGAACGTCGCCGTTTACGATTCGCTGTGCTAAGCCCTCCACAATGGCAGTTTTACCAACACCGGGTTCACCCAACAAAATAGGGTTGTTTTTGGTGCGGCGGCTGAGGATTTGCAGCACGCGGCGAACTTCCTCATCGCGCCCGATGACGGGGTCAATTTTGCCCTGCCTTGCCAGCTCGGTGAGGTTTTTAGAATAACGCGCCAGCGACTGATATTTGGCTTCGGCGTTTTGGTCAGAAACGGTGCTTCCTCCGCGCATTTCTTTGATGGCTGCCATGAGGTCTTTCTCCACAAAACCCGCGTCTTTCATCAGTGCGGCAACTTTGTCTTTGCCACCCAGCAAGCCTATTAATATGTGCTCAATAGCTACATAAGAGTCCTTAAAGGTGGTTAGCGCACGCTCGGCGCGTTGCAGTGCGGCGGCGGCATCGTTGGAAAGATACGGCTGCTGCCCCGTGGACTTGGGGTAGCCGTTGATATATTCTTCTAACTTGCTTTCTAAAAGCGCGCGATTGATGCCTAATTTTTTGTAAAAAAACTGTGTGATGTTTTCATCGGACAGCAGTACCGCTTTCAACAAATGACCCGTTTCAACAATTTGCTGTTGTTTACCGGATGCAATTTCGGAAGCCTTTTGAACGGCCTCTTGTGCTTTGATGGTGTATTGGTTGAAGTTCATTGTACGATTTGTGTTGTTTGCCTCGCTAATTTGAAAAAATCTATTCACAAATCAGCAAACTATGCCCCAAATCATTTTTTACTGCCTTTTTGTCTGTAAAAAATACAAAATTACCACCTTTTGCTTAAAAAAGCTGCCATTTTGACATATTTAACCTTGCGTTAAAGCAGGGTTGCGCTTCTTACACACAAACATAACATTGCCTACACACTGAGGTAAAAGCCCGCCAATAGCTTTGTGGCATCAAAAAAATAACCTCGTTTATCATTTTCACTAATGTGTATGTTGTGTAGAAAATTACTTTTCGTTCTGTCGCTTGTTCTGTTTTCGGGACAACTTTTAGCCCAGCAATTGGGAACGATTAAAGGTACGGTAAAAGATGCCGCAACAAAAGAAGCCATTATCGGTGCCAACATTGTCATTGACGGAACGGCAACCGGAAGTTCAACCGACTTAGACGGTAACTTCTCCATCAAAATAGCTCCTGGTAGTTACAACCTGAAAATCAGCTACGTTTCTTATAAGCCTTTGCTGGTGGAAAATGTGGTGGTAGAAGTTGGTAAAGTAGCGCTTATTAATGCCTTTATTGAGGAAGACTCCCGCGCTTTGAGCGAGGTAGTCGTTACGGCGGAGAAACAAACCAACACCGTAGTGGCATTGGTGAATGAAATCAAATTTGCCGAAAACGTAATGGTGGGCATTTCAGGCGACCAGATTCAACGCACGCAAGACCGCGATGCCGGACAGGTGGTGCGCCGCATTGCAGGTGTTTCGGTAGTTGATGACCGCTTTATCGTAGTTCGCGGCTTGGGCGCACGCTACAATACCGTAATGCTGAACGACATCCTCACGCCAAGCTCCGAGGTAGATGTAAAATCTTTTTCTTTTGATTTGATTCCAAGCGGTGTAATTGACCGCATCACCATTTCTAAGGCAGGTGCAGCCGATATGGCAGGTGAATTTGCCGGCGGTGTTATCAAAATTTACACCCGCAACGACCCCGAAGAAAATAAAACTTCCTTCTCTCTTTCTACGGGTATCCGCGCAAATACCACTTTTCAAAGCGTTAAACGCTATCAGGGCAGCAATACCGATTGGTTGGGCTTTGACGGCGGTTTGCGCCAATTGCCTGCTGACTTCCCTAACCGCAATACGTTTGTGAATGCTCCTATGAGCCAGCGCACAGCACTTGCAAACGAGTTGCCTAACATATGGCTTGCCCAGCCGTATAACGTCAGCCCCGATTTACGCATGAATTTCAATACGACTCGTGCGTTTGATACCAAAAAAGGCTGGAAAATCGGCAACCTGACAGGTATTAGCTACAGCAATACGCATCAGTACGCTTTGGTGCAGCAAGACCGCTTTATTTTCAACGGTGCTACGCAAACCAACGATTTGCCCGAAGCTACTTACAAAGACGATTTGTATTCTAACAACGTGCGTTTGGGCATTATTCACAACTGGACACTCCGCCTGAACGACCGCAATAAAATAGAGTTCCGCAATTTGTTCAACCAAATGGGAACTTCTGAAACCACCATCCGCGATGGCAGAGATTTCGGTATCGGTTTGGATTTCCGCAACTACGCTTACCGCTACGAACAGCGCAGTATCTATTCCGGTCAGTTTAGCGGCAAGCATACACTGAACGAGAACTCGAGCCTGAACTGGACGGCAGGTTTCAACTACACCAACCGCCGCGAGCCGGACTTGCGCCGATTCCGCACCCGCCGCGCCGATGGTACCGAAAATTTTGAAGTAATTGAAGCTCCTACCGGCGGTGCACTGTTTGAAAATGCACGTTTTTACTCCAATTTGAACGAAATTGGTGCTACCGGTGCGGTTAATTACGAGCGCAAAATCAAATTGGGCAAAGACGAAAGCCTGATTACTAAGCTGCGTGCCGGTGCTTATGTAGAACAGAAATCACGCACATTTGAGGCGCGTTGGTTCTCCTATGTGCGAGCCAGCGGATTGTTTGACCGCTCCGTACTGACACAACCTTTTGACCGCATTTTTGCCCCTGAAAACGTAAATGGCACTACCGGCTGGACGTTTGTAGAAGGCACCAAACCAAGCGATACTTACGATGCGCAGAATACGCTTGCTGCCTTCTATGTTTCAGCGGCCATCCCCGTAACGAAGAAATTTAATGCAACCATTGGCCTGCGCGGTGAATATAACCGCCAACAGTTGCAAACACGCGGCATTGGTGGCAACCGCATCAACGTGGATAACCCGATTCTGAGCCCGCTGCCTTCATTGAACCTTACGTATGACATCACGGAAAAAATGTTAGTGCGTGCGGCCTATTCTGCCACAATTAACCGCCCCGAATTCAGAGAGTTAGCCCCGTTCCTTTACTATGACTTTACCAACGACTTTAACTTTATCGGTAATCCCGGTCTGAAAATTTCAACCGTACAAAACATTGATTTACGTTGGGAGTTGTATCCTTCTGAAACAGAGCAGATTTCCGTAGGTGCGTTCTACAAGAGCTTTAAGAATCCGATTGAAATTGCGGCAGAAGTTACAGGCGGTGGCTCTACCCGTACTTACAGTTTCAAAAACGCAGACGCTGCCACTAACTTCGGCATTGAGGCAGAAGTGCGCAAGTCGCTCTACAACCTGAGCAGCAGCAAGTTCATTCAGGATTTGACACTTGTGATGAATGCCGCACTTGTGAAAAGCGATGTGCGCTTTTCAGGAGATGTAGCACTTACGCAGGAAGACCGCCCGCTGGCTTTCCAGTCGCCCTACCTGTTCAATATGGGCGTTTTCTACAACAACGAGGAAAGCCGCACCCAAGTGAATATGCTTTACAATGTAATTGGCCCGCGCATCAATATTGTGGGTAACATCCAACAATTCCCAAGCATCTATGAAATGCCGCGCAACGTGATTGACCTTTCTGTTACGCAGGGCATCGGCGAACATCTGGAAATCAAAGTCGGTGTACAGGATTTGCTGAATGCGCCTATCCGTTTCTTGGAAGACACCAATCGGGATGGCAAAGCGGTGAAAGGTGCGGACTTGAACTTCATGAATTTCCGTCGTGGACAATACTTCACGCTCGGCTTGACCTATAAATTTTAAACCGTTTTCTTACTTAATTCAATTAATCAAACCACTCATGAGAGCAATCTTGAAATTATTTTCAATTGCGGCAATTGCATTAACAGTTGTTGCCTGTGGCAGCAAGAAGGACGACGGCCCTGTTGAAACAGGTGCTCGCGATGCGCAAAACCGCGTAATTCTGGAAGGTAACATTACTGCCAACCGCACGTTGGTTGCATCCGAAAAGTACATTCTCAGAGGCTTTGTGCGCGTGAAAGCAGGTGCTACATTAACCATTCCTCCCGGTACTATCATCTTTGGCGACAAAGCTACTTCCGGTACATTGATTGTTGAACGTGGCGGCAGACTAGTTGCTGACGGTACAGCCAACCAGCCTATCGTATTTACCTCATCTCAACCTGTTGGTCAGCGCTCTTATGGCGACTGGGGCGGTATCGTATTGTTGGGCAATGCACCTACGAACAAGCCTACTACAACTTTGATTGAGGGTATTCCTGACGGCCCTTACGGCGGCAATGACCCAAGCGATAACTCTGGTATTTTGCGCTATGTACGAATCGAGTTTTGCGGTATTCCCATCACGCCCGGTAATGAAATCAACGGCTTGACCATGGGCGGTGTAGGTCGCGGAACCACGATTGAATACGTACAGGTTTCTTTCTGCGGCGACGATGCTTTTGAATGGTTCGGCGGTAATGTAAACTGCAAATACCTCATTTCGCATCGCAACTGGGACGATGATTTTGACACAGACTTTGGTTACAGCGGCAACGTTCAATTTGGCGTAGTTCTCCGCGACCCTGCCATTGCCGACCAATCTACGTCTAACGGCTTTGAAAGCGATAATGATGCAAACGGTACAGGCGATTCTCCTTTTACTTCTTGCACTTTCTCAAACGTAAGCGTTTTCGGCCCGCTGGGCAGAGGTGCTGCTAACGTAAACTCCCTGTACGGTCGTGGTGCTCACCTGCGTCGCAATACCGAAAATTCTATCTTCAACAGCGTATTTACAGGCTGGATTGAAGGCTTGCGCCTCGATGGCTCTGCTACACAACAGAAAGTAAATAACGGTGCTTTGGATATCCGCCGCAATTTCCACGCTGCTCACAGCCGCAACATCAACGTGGCAGGCGGTGCTACTTTGCCCGAAATAGAGGCTTGGTTTAATGCCCCAGTACGCGGCAACCGCGTATTCAATTCATTGGCCGATTTGGGCCTGAACGCACAAAACTTTAACATGACTGCCCCTAACTTCCTGCCTCAATCAGGTTCTGTATTGCTGACAGGTGCTTCATTTGGCGAAGCTAAATTGCAAAACAGCTTCTTCCAGCAAGTTTCACACATCGGCGCTTTCGGTACCAACGATTGGACTCGCGGCTGGGCTAACTTTGACCCCCAAAATACCAACTATTAATACCCTATTTGATAAAAAAATTCGGCTTGGCCGGATATATTACACAGACACATTAGCTTCCCTGAAAAACCTCTGCCATATTGTGGCAGGGGTTTTTATATGTAGGGCGGTTGTTGAGCAATTGATACAAAACCTGAAAGGTCTGATAAACCTGTTAGGTTTAAAACTCTGTTTTTCAGGAGATTATATAAAATAATTTCCTGAGTCACTTCCGCTTTTAATGACATCATACAAGCGCAGATTGTTGCTATGGAGGGGGTTAATTTTTACGAAGCACAAAATACTGCTTCATTGTTGGCTGTGATACAACGCCAGCCCTGCCGCAGGCTCTTCTAAAATATGCTGCACATGCAAGCCCTTGTCGGCGGCTGCTTTGCGCAACACATTCGCATAATAAAATGCAACCGAGCCTGTAAAATGGACAGGTAGCCGTTGCGCATCAGGAAATTTCAGCACTCGCTTATCCAAAAAATTGCTGAAACTTTGATAGACCGTTCGGTAAGCATAGGGATGCGACAGATTATCAAACAAAAACTTGGAAAATGAGGCCATATAGCGGCTGGGCATCGGTTTCTGATAGGCATTTTCCAATACCTCGTCGCGCGTAAGCGAATAGCGTTTGGCAAAAAGAGTATGCAAGTCTTGCGGAAGGTCGCCGTTCAGATAGTCCGTAACCAACTGCTTGCCCAAGTGGCCACCGCTGCCCTCATCGCCAAGCCAAAACCCCAGATTGACTGCATATTGTGTAATGTTATCGCCATCAAACAATGCAGCGTGTGAGCCCGTTCCCAAAATGCAGGCGATTCCCGGCTGTCTGCCGCAAAGTGCTCGCGCCGCCCCGAGCATGTCCGTATCTACGGAAACAACAGCCATCGGAAAAAATGTTTGCAGCATGTTTTTTATCAACTCTTGGTTTTGTGCTGTGCCGCAACCCGTGCCGTAAAAAAACACCTGTTGCACCAATGCGGTTATATCGGCCGACTCTTGCGCCAATTGCGGCAACAAAACCTCTTTTAACTCGGTTGTCATTTGGGTGGCTGTGGCAAAGTAAGGATTGATGCCCTGTGTGCGTGCCTGCAAGGTGCTGCCATCGGGGCGAATAAGCCGCCAAGCTGCCTTAGTGGCGCCACTGTCTGCTACTAATATCATAAAACGGTCTGTCCAATATTAAATTTTGAGCGAAAATGCCTAAGTTAGTCGGATAGTACAAGTCGGATGTTAAATTTGTGTTAATAAATACCACATCAGACTTCTGACCCATGATGCAACCTTTTTTTTCGCTGATTGCACCCAAAGGGAAAAAACAAAAAAATACGCCGCCACCTATGCCGCCATCAGGACAAAACATCAGTACAAGGCAACTGTTTCTCAATCACTTAGCACAAACAACGGATTTCCCCCTGCTTCTTGAAATCAAAGAAGCCGAAGGGATTTATTTGATAGATGAACAGAATCGCCGTTATTTTGATTTGATTTCCGGTATTGGTGTGAGCAATATCGGTCATCGGCATCCGGCAGTCATCAAAGCGATTAAAAAGCAACTGCGCAAGTATTTGCACCTGATGGTGTACGGGGAGTATGTACAAGCGCCTCAGGTAGAACTCGCCAAGCGATTGATGCTGACCCTGCCGCCTTCGTTAGACAATTTTTATTTTGTCAATTCGGGCAGCGAGGCCATAGAGGGTGCTATGAAACTTGCCAAACGCTACACAGGCCGAACAGGGTTCGTCAGTTGCCTGAATGCCTACCACGGCTCCACGCAAGGTTCGCTCAGCATCAGCGGCAGTGAAAAATTCAAGACTGCTTATCGGCCATTGCTGCCCGACGTGCGCCACATCCGCTTTAATGAACCCGATGATTTGGCATTCATTACGGAAGAAACGGCAGCGGTTGTTATTGAAACCGTACAGGGCGAAGCCGGTGTGCGCGTGCCGGATAAATCCTACATGCAGGCACTGCGAAAACGCTGTACCGAAACAGGCGCGCTGCTTGTTTTGGACGAAATTCAGTCAGGTTTTGGCAGAACGGGCAAATTCTGGGCTTTTGAACATTTTGATATTGTACCCGACATTCTGGTAAGCGCCAAAGGAATGGGCGGAGGTATGCCTATCGGGGCGTTTATTGCACCCAAGCATATTATGGATGTGCTGAAAAACAATCCTATTTTGGGGCATATTACCACTTTTGGTGGCCATCCTGTATCTTGTGCGGCGGCTTATGCTACGGTAGGCGTAATTCTGCGCAACAAGTTGCATGAGAAGGCACAACAAAAAGCCGAATTGTTCAAAAAACTTTTAATACATCCGCGCATTAAGAGCATCCGCAATGCCGGGCTGATGATGGCCGTTGAGTTTGAGTCGTTTGAGGTGCTGAAAGCCGTGATTGACAAAGCCATTTCCTACGGTGTTATTACCGACTGGTTTTTGTATTGCGACAATGCCATGCGCATTGCCCCGCCGCTGACCATCAGCAAAGACGAAATCCGCGAAGTGTGCGGCATCATTTTAAAGGCCATCAACAAGGCCACCAGTACCAATCCCGATATCCTGATGCGCGAGGACATAGAGCCGATGCGCCCCTGATACGCAAAAGCAAAAAATTCATATACAAGCGCCGTTATTCAACAAGGAATTAACGGCGTTTTCATTATGTATTTACCTGTGAAGCAGAACTTTGCAGTCAAATGTTCCTGCAAAGATGGAAGCAAAAGTTCGCAAACGCCGCCCTGAAATTGTTGTCATTTCCGATGTTCATTTGGGTACTTACGGCTGCCATGCCAAAGAATTGAATGCTTATTTGAAAAGCATTCGCCCCAAAATTTTGGTACTTAACGGCGATATCATAGATATTTGGCGTTTCAGCAAGCGTTACTTCCCAAAATCGCATTTGCAGGTGCTCAGGCGCATTTTGCGGATGATGGAACGCGGCACGAAAGTTTATTACCTCACAGGCAACCACGACGAACTGCTGCGCCGTTTCCCTCGTATCAGTACCAATAAGTTCACACTGGCTAATCGGTTGGTGCTGCCTTGCGGCGATAAAAAAGCATGGATTTTTCACGGTGATATTTTTGACGTATCCATTCAACACGCCAAATGGCTGGCAAAATTGGGCTCGGTTGGCTACGACCTGCTCATTTTGATGAACAGTGCGGTTAATTTTTTTGCCGAAATAATGGGCTACGAAAAGTTGTCTTTCTCTAAAATGGTAAAAGACAAGGTCAAAAAAGCAGTAGAACACATTGGAAAATTTGAAAATGTGGCTGCGGAACTGGCCATAGAAAAAGGATACGATTACTTCATCTGCGGACATATTCATCAGCCTGCCAACAAACGCATTGTAACAGAGGCAGGGCAGGTGCAATACCTCAACAGCGGCGATTGGGTGGAAAACCTCACTGCGCTGGAATTTGAAAACAACGAGTGGCGAATTTATCACCACCGAGAGGCAGAGCGTTTAGATACTCAACCCATTAAACAAGCCGCAGTTGCCGAGCCGTTGGCACAGGCTGCTTATCAACCCGAAATTGCATGAAAGTACTGTATGCCATACAGGGTACGGGCAACGGCCACATCGCACGTGCAAGGGAAATCGTGCCGATACTAAGCAAAATGTGCGAGCTGGATTTATTTATCAGCGGCAGCAACTCACAAGTGCAGTTGCCCCACGAGGTGAAGTTTCGCAGCAAAGGGTTGAGCATTTTTTACGATAAATCCGGCGGTGTGAGCCTGACAAAAACCATAGCCAACATTCGCCCCAAGGCGCTGATTCGGGAAATCAAGGAATTGCCCGTAGAAAAGTACGACCTGATTATCAACGATTTTGAGTTTATTTCGGCACATGCAGCCCTGTTGAAAGGCGTGCCCTGCGTAGGTTTCGGGCATCAGGCGGCGTTTCGCTCGGCGGCAACTCCTCGGCCGCGCCGCCGCGACCCTGTCGGAGAGTTGATTTTAAAGCATTATGCACCCGCTGACTCGGTCATCGGCCTGCATTTTGACCGTTATGCGCCATCCATCCATACGCCTATTATTCGCAGCGAGGTGCGCAGTTTGACTCCTCAAACCAGCCGTCATTTCACGGTATATCTGCCGCACTATGACGATAAACTGCTGATAAGTATTTTGACAGAACAAAAAGACTGTCATTGGCATTTATTTACAAAAAATGTGCGCTCCATTAATGCGCACAAAAATGTAACACTTTTGCCTATTGACAGTAAAAACTTTACACAAAGCCTTGCCAACAGCAACGGATTGGTAACAGGTGCAGGTTTTGAGTCGCCTGCCGAAGCCATGTTTTTGGGCAAAAAAGTATTAGCACTCCCCATCCGAGGACAATACGAGCAAAAGTGCAACGCCAAAGCACTGAAAATGATGGGAGTAACGGTTGTAAAAAAGATTGGCAAACGTTTCCCGCAAAAACTCCGCACATGGATAGAAACAGCACAGCCCGTAGCCGTTGATTATCCCGATATGACAGAGCAAATATTGGAGCACGTGCTCAGTCAGAAAGAAATTTCGCAGGCTGTCGGCTCAAAGGTGTTTTCTTTACCAACCATTTTCAGACAAACGGGGCTGTTTCGGTTGGGTTAGTCGGATGATAAAAAAACCGTAACAGGTCTTGGAACCCCATCACGGTTAAATGCCTGATTAACGCGAATTATTTGGCTACTATTGAAAAAATTATATTTTGACTTAACCGCTGTTAGGGTCTCCCGACCACTAACAGGGCGCCGACTATCCCTGCCGGCGATTGGAGACCCCGTCAGTGGATAGTCGGCTTTTTTGTTAACAACTTACCGGCTATCAAATTTTTTGAAAAAAAATTGTTTAGACCAGAAAGGCATTAGTGGCTTATCAGGTTTTGTACCAATTGCTCAACTGCCTACTCCGCGTTGTCTCTCCTTGCGCGGGCAATAGCCAGTTTCCCGATTTGTTTTCCCGATTCAAGCCCCACTTCACAATCAAAACGGAAGTGAATACAGCCGTAAATGCGTGATTCGGAGGCTTCTTTTGCCCATTGCTGCAAGGCGGTTGCATCTTGCGGGAAAAAGAAGCTCAACACTTCTGCCGCAGCCCCCGAAAAGGTAGAGTGCCCCGAAGTATAAGCGGGAAAGTTGGGCAACCCGATAGGGGTTTTAATGGCAGCATCTAACTGTTGGGGGCGGGGATAGTAATAGTAGTATTTGATGTCCCAACAACTGATGGCTGCATCCATCAGCACAGTTCCCGTAAATGCGAACACACGCGCTGCACGCAGTTCATTGAGTCGGTAGCGGTGCGCTAACTCACCTGCCCGACGATTCCAGTGCCCGGGCGGTGTGTAACTTCCCGGCCCGTCTGACCAGTAGGAAGCAATGCGATGCTCCTCGCGGGTGATGCTTTTGCTGTATTTCCGCAGTTCGTCCAATGCGCGCCGTGTTTCTTCGCTGTTAGGGGCAGGCGGTGGGCCGGGGCGCAATTCGGCTGTTTGTGCCGCCGTAAAATGCCATGGTTGCAAAAAGCCGAATCCGGGCAGCAGGGGAGGGCGTGCGGGTATTTCTTGGCTTACCCACACGGGAGTCATGCCTATTCCCTTGGCATTGGCAATCATGTTATTAACCAACGATTGATTGTTAGACTGTCCCATGCCGTCGGCTCTCATGCGTCGCAATATTTGCTCGGCAACGGAACGTCCCAGCATTTTTCCTGCCTCTATATCGCTTTTTGTGTAACGGCCTGAGCGCAAGCTGCTTTCCCAGTGGTCGGCGGCGGTTTGTTCCAAGGAGGCTATTTCGTTGGGAAACAGAACTTTAAGTATTTCCAATGAAACAGCCGCTACTGTAGCATCCTCGGAAGGGTAAGAAGGTATTTCGTTTGCAGGCAATACGGCTTTTACACGACTGTCGTTTTGATGCGCAGCCTGCCGTTGATAGAGGAATTTATAATGCCATGCCGTAATCAGCGCATCGTATTGTGCCGCTCCCAAATAGGCAAATGCACGTGCCGCATAGGGAGGGCTGGCAAAAGGGAATTTAGGGTCAGCACCGGGGTTATTGGGGTCGGGGACAGGGTATTTGCCGTCAGCCGTCGGGGCAGGCGGTAGGTTATAGCGTGCGGCTAGTTCACGGGCTATTTCGTTCCAGCGAAATACAGCGCCCGCCCCCCAATAGCGGATTCTATCCCGCTGCGCATTCGTAAGATTGTTTTGCAGCGATATAAGTTCCTCTATTTCAGTGCGATAGCTGCTGCTATTGGCAGGAGAGGGCATAGGCAAATGAATGTCCGTAACTCGGGCAAGTACCAGCGGTTGCCAACTGCCTCCCTGTCTGTCAATTTGTGCGGGCTGTACAGGGGCAAAGTCGGGTAAATCTAATTTTTTGCTGCAACCCGCAAATGCAAGCAGCACAGCAAACAAAGTATAAAGTGATAAACGAAGCGATTTCATAACAGTAATCAATTAGTTGGTTTTTTTAACATAAAAAGCGTACAGTACACCTAACGAAAAGGACGTAGCCTGTCCCACATTGCGCCCTTGCACTACTTGGCTCAACTGTGCCGTCAGCGAGAGCTCCGATTGATTGGGCAGGTCATACGAAAATTTGCCATAGCAACCGATGGCTGTTCCAATCATCCGATTGGTGGGGAATGGCATGTCATGCCGACGAATATCATCACCGCTGAGTGCTGCCTGATGGTCGGCGAATACTTCTACTTGTGTATTTTTTTTGAGATAGCCAATCCGAAGCGTAGCATCGGCTGCATGAGGTACTTGTACTTCGTTGGTGTAAAACAACTGACCATCAAACTGATAGGCATCGCGGAAAATGCGAATATTGCTGCGATAGGTAAATCCAGACTGCGCCGTGGCATACCAGCCCCGATTCAGGCGATAGTGCACGATTGCCCGTGCAGAAGCCGTTTTTGCCCCCAAACCAATGGAAAAAGGCAGCCAGTCGGGTACGTAGCGGGTAGCAGGCACACTGCCTCCCAGTGTGATAAAAGATGAAAGCGCGCCGATTTCCGTTGGTTGATGCAGCCAGCGATATTTTGCCCACAGCGACAAATCCTGTATGCCGCGCATCCCTTTCATATTGCCGGCACTCGCTTCATTGGCTATATAGGGCAGGCTGAACATCAGATTCAAACGTTTATTTACCCCGTAAGCGGCCATTACGGCGACGCTTTGAGAAGTTAGCGTGCCGATATTTTCATTATTGCGCTTTAAACTGCCTTCCCAATACTGCTTCCATTGCGAACGGCTGTATTGTAACACACTGCACAATTCATAGGGCGACATCATGAGCCCATCGGTGGGTGTTTGTCCCCAAACGGAACAGATGCTTAGGAACATGGCAAAAAGCCATGCACCTGTAAGTTTTATTTTCATAAACAGATAGCGTTAATTGATAGGAATCAGAAATTCAGCAAATGGCAGTACACCTTGAAGGGTGCGCAAATGCTTGATTTTCAGTAAGTAACAAATTGATTAAAGCAGAGAAAGAATAAGCAAGTGAGCAAAATGAATCGTTGTTTGCGTTGGAAGCACTGTTAGCGTCTAAAGACGGCAACAGGCTTTTGGGAATCCCTGCCGTTGGCAAAAAGCCCCGATAGCGGATTTAGATAAAAACGATTTAATTTGCACACTTATGCTGCTTGTGGAGGTGGAGTGGGGATTGATGAAACGGGGGAGCAGTAACATACGCCTACATACCCCGCTGTTTGAATGGTAGAACTTGTGTAAAATATTACTTCAATTACTGAAAGCGAAGCGAAAAAATAATAATCGGATAAATTTTTTAGCAATTTCAGCGCACTGCTTACAGGCGATGGAGCTTCTGTTTCCTGTTGTACCATGTCTGCCAGCGCAAAAAACTGCTCGCGGGCAGCCTGATTGCTTTGCAACACCGTGTAGAGGGTGTCATTTTCGTAGCGCTGCTCAACTATGTTGTAAAACTCATTGCGATTTCTAATGAGCTGATGATTCCCGTCCGACTGCCACTCGGCCGTGTAAGGAAGAGAAACGGGCAGTTTGATAACAACTTTTTGCCCCGAATATTGAGGCAATACATGGTTATGACAATGCCACACGAGCCACTCGGCCGCATGATGCCGCAGCAAATGGTAGGTAAATAAACAAAGCAGCCCTATCGCAATCAGTTTTTTCATCAACGTTTGTAAGTTGTGAAAACGTTCTAAAAAAAGCAAATAAAGGGCTGCTCTTTTGAAGTCTGATTTTTTTACATTTCGCTGTAAACCCAAATAGCTTCTTCTATTTCGGCCTGCGTAGCGGGAATATTGAACCGACAAGAACCGATTTTGTCAATCAGGCTGAGAAAAATAGTACCGTTTTGGTTCTTTTTGTCCTGCAATGCTAAACGGGCGATATCGGAAACAGCGTCTTGGGGGATGGCTACCTTGCCGTACAGATTGAGCAGGTAGTTTCTGATTTCCTCATAGCTTTCTTGCGGGAGCAGGGTTTTATGCACGGCCAGCCACGACTCGGTTATCATGCCGACAGCGATGGCTTCTCCGTGCAACAGTCTGTTGTCTTCGGGCTGATTTTCAAGGAAATAGCTCTCAATGGCATGACCGATGGTATGCCCGAAATTGAGAATCTTGCGCAGACCTTTTTCGGTGGGGTCTTGCTCTACGACCGATTGTTTGAGCGCCACCGAATGAGGGACTACTTCTCCCCAATCAAGCATTTGAAAATCAGATGGTTGGCAAAGTTCTTGCCATGCTTGTGCATCTGCTATCAGGCCGTGTTTGAGCAACTCGGCAAAGCCGGAGCGCAACTCCCGCAGTGGCAGCGTATCCAGAAAATGCGTGTCTATCAGCACATAGGCGGGTTCTTGAAAAACGCCAATGTGGTTTTTAAATCCCTGAAAATCAATGCCTAATTTCCCGCCTACGCTTGCATCTACTTGTGCGAGCAGCGTAGTGGGAATTTGTACGAACCGAATGCCGCGCTTGTAAGTGGCAGCGCAAAAACCACCCATATCGCCAATAACGCCGCCGCCCAGATTGATAAGCAAAGCATTTCGGTCGGCCTGTGCTTTGGTTAGTGCATCCCAGATATGCGCACAGGTTTGCAGGTTTTTATGTATCTCTCCCGCCGGAATGACAATCAGCTCATGGTCGGCAGGCAGCACAGGGGCTATCAGCGGATAGCAACAGAAGTGCGTATTTTCGTCGGTCAGCACAAAAACCGCCGACCACGATTGTTGCAAAACTTCGGTAAGGCTTTTCTGAATCGCCCCGATGCGCACATAATCAGGTAGTTGCATACTTATTTTGAATTGTATCCCAAAAGTTCCAGCATAGATTCGCTGTCTTGCTCATCGCTGAAAAGTCGTGTGGTCAGGTTGCCTTGCCCGTCTATATCTATCAGCACATGCTTGGCGCAGGGGATGAGGCAGTGTTGCAGCCCGCCATATCCGCCAATGGTGTCCTGATAAGCGCCTGTATGAAAGAATCCGATGTATTGCGTGGTCGGATTGTTATTTTCATCTTCAATTTTTGGCAGGTAAATATTGATGGTTACGGCATCGGAGTTGTAGTAGTCATCGCTGTCGCAGGTCATGCCTCCGAGGTTTACCTGTTGGTATTCATGACTCCAATTATTTACGGGCAGCATGATGAAACGCTGTCCTGTTCCCCACGTATCGGGCAGATGCGTAATAAATGAGCCGTCAATCATGTACCAGCGTTCGCGTTCATTTTGCAGTTTTTGGCCGAGAACCGAGAAAATAATCGCGCCGCTTTCGCCAACAGTAAAACTGCCAAACTCTGTGATGATATTGGGCGTTGGAACAAAATTTTTGTCGCACACATACTTAATTGTGCGAACGATTTCATTGATAATCTGCTGATAAGGATAATCGTGGTGGAGAGAAGTCTGTATTGGTAAGCCGCCGCCAATATCAATGGTGTCAAGTTCGGGGCATATCTTTTTCAGTTCGCAATACTTATACACAAAGCGGTTCAGTTCTGCCCAATAGTAGGCTGCATCGCGGATGCCGGAGTTGATAAAGAAATGCAGCAACTTGAGTTTAGCTTTCGGATGATTGGCTATTTTGTTTTTGTAGAAATCCAGTACATCGCTGTAGCGAATGCCAAGGCGCGAAGTATAGAACACAAAATCCGGCTTTTCATCGGAAGCTACGCGAATACCCACATTAAAAGGCCCTTCCAAGTCATCATAGGCATGTATTTCATCCATATGGTCTAATACCGGAATCATATTGTGAAACCCATCCCTGATTAGCGCTTTAATACTATCAGTGTATGTTTTGCGCTTAAAACCATTGGAAATAATCAAAATATCTTTGTTGATTAGCTTTTCTTCGTAAAGTTTACGAACGATGGAGATGTCATAGGCAGAAGAGGTTTCTATTTGTGCATTGTGCTTCAGGGTCTCTTCAAGAACAAACTTGAAATGCGAGGATTTTGTACAGTAGCAGTACGTATAACTGCCCTGATAACCACACTTTTCCATCGCGATGGAAAAATACTCTCTTGCACGCTCTATCTGTTGGCCTATCTTAGGTAAGTAGCTGATTTTCAAAGGAGTGCCATATTTGCGTATAATATCCATCAGCGGAACATTGTTGAAATAAAGTTCATCGTTTTCAACGCGGAAATTGTCAGTCGGAAAATGGAAGGTCTGGCTAATCAGGTCAATGTATTGCATTTTGAAACTTTCATTAAAGACGATGCAAGTTAATCAGCTTTTCATAGAATCGTGTTGCGTTGGTGTTAAAATCCCGAAACCCGTCAGTTCGTTTTTTTAGTCTATGCAATATTGGAAAAGTTCTATTTTAAAAAAGAAGACCGTATGCCACAAGGTAATTTTGATGTAATAAAAAGAAAAAAAACGCATAAAATATTGCGTGAATAATGCTTTTTAGCCAATTTTGTACCACTGAAAGTTTTTACAAACCCTATGACAATTAATTCTTTGAATCATTCTATTTTCTTTCGGCAGACTATGACAATGAAACTCTACTCTTGTGCGCGAAAAACGGTATCCGCTCTCATGTTCTTCTTGGTAAGTTTGTCGTGTTTGGCCGGAGAGATTGTAATTACAGGGATGTACAACGGCAAAAACATCTATGTGCACAATCCTATGAACGGCAGCAGCGGCTGCATCAGCAGCATACAGGTCAATGGCAAAGTTTTGGCAGCGCCACAGTCTTCTGCCATAGACATAGACCTGTCTCATCTGAAAATGAAGGACAAAGTTGAAATCAAAATCACGCATGGTGATAATTGCCGCCCGAAAGTAATTAACCCCACGGCGATTGCCGAAAAAGCTGACTTTCAGTTTGGTTTTAGCGAAGTTACTGCAACTACCATTGAGTGGGTTGGCCGTGGTGAAAACAAAGACAGTAAATATTTCATTGAAGTTTTCCGCAACAACACTTGGCACACCATCACCACCAAACAATGTGCAGCACAAACAGGTAACAACAAATACAGCATACCTGTCAATCACACGGAAAGCATATGCAAGTACCGCATCAAATATTACAATATGTCCACCGGTGAGTCTCAATATTCACCCAATATGGAGTTTTTGCCTGCTGCACGTAAAGCAGTGAAAAAGACTGTGGCAGCCAATAAAATTGAACTCAGTAGCGAGACAGACTATGCATTGTTGGACAATGAGTACAACGTGGTGCTAAAAGGAAAAGGCAGTGTCATAGACCTCAATAATCTGAAAAAAGGTGAGTACCATTTGGTATTTGATAATCAGATTGAACTTTTGGCCAAAAACTGAAAAACTTACAACTTGCAAACATATTGCCGACCGCACTTGTTCTAAGTGCGGTTTTTTTTATTTTTATCCACCATCAAAAAAAATATTTGCCGAAAATGAAAAACCATTACTATCGTCCGCTTTGGTGGCAAGTCTTAGGAGCAGTCCTGTTTGTTATGCTTGCCAATGCCTGCCGTCCCCGTGAGCAGGCTTCCGAAAAAGAGTATTTGAAAAGCCCCGAAACCGGAGTGCGCACGGGAGGCGTTCGTATCATTTCTATTGAAACCCCTTCCGGCAAGTTTAATGTATATACCAAACGGATTGGGAACAACCCCAAGATAAAACTTTTGTTGCTGCATGGCGGCCCGGGAGGCAATCACCTGTTTTTTGAACCGTTTGAGAGCTTTTTGCCCGAGCAGGAAGTAGAGTTTTACTATTACGACCAACTGGGTTCTTATTTATCGGACAAGCCGACCGATTCCAGTTTGTGGACAACCGAGCGTTTTGTGGAAGAAGTAGAACAGGTGCGCAAAGCACTTGGGCTGAACAAGGACAACTTCTACTTACTGGGACACAGTTGGGGCGGTATTCTTGCCATGGAATATGCACTGAAATATCAGCAAAACCTGAAAGGTCTGATAATCAGCAACATGATGAGCAGTTGCATAGACTATGGCAACTATGCAAAGGATGTATTGGCCAAACAACTCCCCCCCGATGTGCTGGCTCAAATCAGAGAAATTGAAGCCAAAGGCGACTTTTCCAATCCCAAATACATGGAGTTGCTGATGCCTCACTTTTACAAGCAACACGTTTGCCGATTGGAGGAGTGGCCGTTTTCGCTAAATCGTGCATTGGAACTCACCAACCCCGATGTGTACGTAATCATGCAGGGGCCGAGTGAGTTTGGCATAGCAGGAAGGCTGGCTAAGTGGGAGCGCACCGCCGATTTGCCGAAAATACAAGTGCCTACGCTGGTGATTGGTGCACAGCACGATACGATGGATCCTGCATTTATGAAAAAAATGGCCGATATGCTGCCGCAAGGTCGCTCGCTGATATGCCCCAACGGCAGTCATTGCGCCATGTGGGACGACCAAGAGCATTATTTCCCGGGTCTGATTAGTTTCATCAAAGATGTGGACGCGGGCGTGAAAATGAAGTAATTGAACAATTTATCAACAAGGGTGTAAAAATTTGCGCATTGCCTACCACAAACATGCAAATACGATGTGCTTGCAGTAGGCAATGCAATATTTTTATTGCGGCAATAGCGATAAAATTAATTCCCAAAGCCCTGCCACGTGTTTTTCTTCTACATTGACCTGTCCGAAAACAACGCGAATGGTATAGCGTCCGTTGAGTTTGGTATGGGTCAGAAAATAGCGGCCTGTTTGGTTGATGGCAGCCATCAGGTCGCTGTTTTTTTGATTGACAGATTCGTTGGTATCTTCGGGTGCAGGTTTCAGGCTGAAACACACCAGATTTAAATTAACAGGCGCCATAATTTCAAAGCGACCATCGGCAAGCAACCACTGTTCAAACTGCTTTGCCAGTGCCATGTGCTGCCGCAGGATAGCTTGAATCCCTTCTGCTCCATAGCTGCGCAGCACAAACCATAATTTCAAAGCCCTGAAACGACGACCCAAAGGCACACCCCAATCGCGGTAGTTATTGACCATTTTGTCTAAGGGTGTTTTCAGATACTCAGGCATAATTTCAAAAGTGCGCAAAAGGGCAGCTTTGTCTTTCACGTAGTAGGCAGTGCAGTCAAAGTTGGTAAGCATCCACTTGTGCGGGTTGAAAACATAGCTGTCGGCAAATTCCAGCCCTTTGGCCATGTGCCGATATTCAGGCAGCAGGAGGGCTGTGCCTGCATAGGCTGCATCTATATGCAACCAAATATGGTTTTTTTGGCATATGTGGCCGATTTCTTCTACGGGGTCAATGGCTGTTGAGCTTGTGGTGCCAATGGTGGCAACTACGCACAGTGGCACATAGCCCGATGCACGGTCTTGTGCTATGGCAGTTGCCAAGGCTTGCGGCTGCATGGCAAATTTGGCATCCGTAGGGATTTTTATCAGGTTTTCGCTACCTATACCTGCAATCCTCACGGCTTTTTCAATAGAACTGTGTGTTTCTGAGGAGCAATATACGCGAAACGCGGGTTGCCCGCTGAATCCTTTTTGGTTAATGACGCAAAGTTGAGCTTTGTTATAGTTTTCACGGGCAGTCAGAATGGCGCACAGAGTGGCAGTAGAGGCAGTATCTTGAATGACCCCGTGCCACTCGGCAGGCAGGTTGCACAATCGGGCAAGCCATTGCATTACGCGCTCTTCCAGCTCGGCGGCGGCGGGAGAGGTTTGCCAAATCATACATTGGGCGGCCATCGTAGCGGTCAGCATCTCTGCCAACACCGAAGGGGGGCTGCTGTTGGCAGGAAAGTAGGCCATAAAGCCCGGATGTTGCCAGTGTGTCATACCGGGCAGGATAATTTGTTGAAAATCTGTGAAAATCTGCTGAAAATTTTCGCCTGCAACAGGTGCCTCCGCAGGCAGTTGGCGGAGAATGTCTCCCGGTTGAATGTCGGGCTTAACGGGGTACTGCTCGATGTTTTGCAGGTAGTCTGCTATCCAGTCCACCAGTTGGTGCGCATATGTGCGAAAATCAGTTATAGTCATATCGTACGAAAAAATAAATCAATATTGCATTACACAAGCATAAGGTTGCTCGCCGATTTTTAAATCAGAAATCCCCAATCCAAATTCCAAAATGTCTATTTATTTTGCCTGTCAGCCCGAATAGTTTTCAGGGTAAAGTGCCATATCCTTGCGGTAGTAAGTTTTCAGTTGGGCAATATCCGCTTCTATATCGCCCGAAGGGAACAGGAGCGGGTGTACGCAAATTTCTTTGTTTTTGTAGTCTATGGAAACAGGCACAATGGGTACATTGGCTTTAAGTGCAATATAGTAAAAACCTCTTTTCCAGTCGCTTACATATTTTCTTGTACCTTCGGGTGCTATGATGATTCCCAACTCTCCCTCAGTCTTGGCAAATTTATCCGCTACTTGTTCGGTCAAGTTGTTTTTTTTGCGCCTATCTACGGGAGTGCCGCCAATTGCATAAAAAAAACATCCATAGGGCGGCTTAAACAGTGTGTGTTTAGCTAAAAATTTCGTATTTTTTCCATAGCCGAGTATGTAACGGGCAATCAGTGCCACCATGAAATCCCAGTTGCTGGTATGCGGCGCAACAATCATCAGAAATTTTGTAATCGGCGGATTATACCGCGTAAGCCTTTCGGAATAATCAAAAGCTTTCCATCCAATCAGTTTGTAAATCAACTTACACAGTGCAGCAAGCATATGTTATTGGTAATCATAAAAATACGGTCTGAAAAGTAAAGTAACTGAAAGGTATTTATTAGTCAGCGTTGTTTTTTCAAGGCTTCGGTTATTCGGTCAATTTGCTGTAAATGGTGTTTGATGTGATAACAGCAAAAATCTATGGACTGATGAATACTGAAAAATCCGGCAACGGGATGCCTGAAAATATTTTTGTTTAATAGTTCGGGGGGGAAACTCTCGAGCATATCGCGCCACTCTGCTCGCAGTAAATCCCATTCTGCCACAACCTTATCGTAGTCGGTTTCCTCATCGGGGATGAGAGCCTGAACGGGTGCTTTAATTTTGACTGGCAACCGCAAAATGGTTTGCGTCAGCAAATAGCTCGCCTTTTGCATGAGGCCGTTTTCTTGCAGTTGGGGGCGTTGCAAACTTTTTTTAATAGCGTTCAATATCCCTGTTTCGGCAATAATCAGGTGTTTCATTACCTGCAACATAGACCACTCGCCAATACCCGGTCGGAAGCATTGTGCCTCCGGGGAATGGGAAGCTACCAGTGCCTGCATGATAGAGCGCCAATGCTCCATTTTTTGGAAAGCCTGTTCAAGTGCCGCTTGCATATGTTGATTTTAATTTGCAAAATACGGTAAAGGTTCGAATCTTTGATGTGAGCACCGTATTAATTACCCGAAAATATCCTTTAACGAATGTTTCAAACCGAAATTAACCACTTTCTGCAATCATGGGAGTCCGAATGGCTGACTTTGTTGATGCGATATATCAGCCAAATGGGCTATCAACCGTTTTACATTGCTGTTTTGCTGACCGTTATTTTCGGTGTAGATACCCGCAAGGGGCTGTGGGTGTTGCAGGTATTGATGTGGGTAGGTATTATCACTACGTTTTTGAAAGAGTTGGTCGCGCTGCCTCGTCCGCTGGATGTAGATAATACGCTTAAATTTATGGGTACAAACTACAACCAGACCAATACGTTGTTTTCCATGCGCGGTGCGGAGAGTTTTTGGGCGATGCTGCCATCGGATGTGATTGCCTATTATAGGGAAAACAGACTTACGTCATTTGGTTTTCCTTCGGGGCACGTAAGTGGCGCGGTGGCATTTTTTGGCGGACTTGCATTGGCTTTTCCGTTGTCTGCTGTCAGAGTTATTTCCTTGATTATCTGTTTATTAATGCCTATTTCGCGCCTGTATTTGGGTGTACATTTTCTCGCTGATGTGCTGGGAGGCTTGCTTATCGGTAGTGTCGGCCTTGCGGTTTTACAAGTGTGGATGCGCAACACTGCCACAAAACAAAGGCCGCACAAGCGTGTGCATGTAAGCAGCCTGATTTGGTGGTTTATTTTGCCAATAGTGCTATTATTTATGCCGCATATGAACAGAGAACTGTTAATTATTTTGTTAGCTTGCAATACATTCTACTTAGCCTTTACGCTTTTAGGCAACCCCATGCCGAACGGTGGGATTCTGCGGCGCTCCTTTTCTGTGGCCATAGCTTTGGCAAGTTTTATTGGTTTTAGCATCCTTAGCAACAATATTTTGCGATTGTTGAACGTTATGGATGAAAATATTCAACAATTGGTTATCCGATTTGTTGAGTTTGCCATTGCTTTGATACTGGCTTTGTACATCAATTTCAGAATCAGACTGATGCGACCGGAAATTAAAACAACTACTTGACAGGCTGAGAGTTATGTGTAAAAGGCAACTATTCTTCCCTTACTGTGCAGGCTGTAAGACGAGTTGCTGCATTTTACTTTTTTGGTGCATTACCATCTTCTTTTCTTATGCTCAACCATCCGTACCTGCTGCAATTGACAGCCTAAAGCAGTTGTTAAAAAGTCCGGGGATGTCTGAAAATGCAGACATCTTGAATCAACTTTCTTTACTCTATCAGAATATAGACAACGAGCAATCCTACCAGTATGCGGTTCAGGCTTACGATATTGCCGAAAAGCAGCAAAATAAGCGAGCTAAAGTACTGGCAGTTATTCAAATAGGTGAGTATTATTTGAGTCGGAACAAGCCTCAGGAAGCCTTTCCTATTCTGCAACAGGCATATATTGCAGCCAAGACGCTGCAAGATTCGTTGCACATGGGGATTGCCAAAGGCAAAATGGGAATTGCGCTTTATTTGGAACTGAAATACATACCTGCCATCAGCTACCTGCAAGATGCCATCAGGTTTATTAAGCCTTACAGCGAAGCAGACGTGTATCGCGCCAATTTTTTAAATACGCTCAGCTATATTTTCAGTAAAAGAGGTTTTTACACTACGGCCATAGAGTATGCACGAGAGGCACTTGAAATTCGGCAGCGGATAGACCCTACCGGTGAAATGACTGCCCGCTCGTTGAATACACTTGGTGAATTTTATCTGTTGCAAAGCAATTTGCGCAAGGCGATGGAATATTTTAACAGCGCATTGCAAATTAATCGTAGTAATCATAATAAAAGAGGTATTGCCATTATGCTGACCAATATTGGCAATGTTTATTTACAAGAAGGCAATTACAGGGAAGCCGTCAATAACTTGCTTTCTGCTTTGGAAATTAAACGAAGTATCAAGTCCACGCCTCGCGAAATAGCCATTACCCAATTGCTGCTTGGCAAGGTGCATTTGGCAGAACAGCAACCGGTAAAAGCACATCAGTATCTCAATCAGGCGCTGTCAGTTTTTGTCAATGAAGGCGATAAGTATTATGCCAGCATGGCCTACGGCGAAATTGCTAAATATTTTGCCGCTATGAGGCAGTTTGATAAAGCATTGGAAGCGCATCAAGAATGCATCGCAATGGCGAAGATGGCCGAACAGCCGCCGCTGATTATTGCCGGCTACGAAGCGCTCGCACAGACGTATCTGCTGATGAATGATGCAGAAAACTTTTTCAAATACTACAAACTTTACAGAATTGGCAAGGACTCTCTTGACAAAGAACTAAAATCTTTGGAGGTAATTCTCATGCAGGAGGAATTAGACCGCCGCAAGCAGGAATTACAGGCACTTAGTATTCAAAACAAGGAGATACAAGCCCGCAAAGAACAAGAAAAAGCGCAGTTGCAACGCAATTTTTTTGTTGTGGTGGCGCTCGCCGCACTGATAGTAGCGGTTGTAGTGGGCTTATTGCTCAAAGCACGCTTGACAGACAAAAAACGTTTGGAGCTGCAAAATCAGATTATTTCCGGTCAAAATCAGACGCTGGAAGTGCAAAAACAGGAGTTGCAAGAGTTGATTACTGCCAAGGACAAATTGTTTTCTGTTGTTGCGCATGATATCAGAAGCCCGCTGGCGGGACTTTCCTCCATGATAGATTTGCTGAACAGGCGTCAGGTCAATCTCAATGAGGAAGATACTCAATCGGCCTTGCAGCAAATCAGTAAATCGCTGGCCAATGTTTACCAACTGCTGAACAATCTGCTGGATTGGGCACGGCTGCAAACAGGCTCTTTCGTTTTCGAGCCGGTGAGCATTACGCTTGCGCCTGTTGCCAAAAAAACAGTGGAACTTTTTGAGCCGCAGATTTCTGCTAAAAACCTGCGGATAATCAGCAACATTCCATCCGATTTGACGCTGTCTGCCGACAAAAACATGCTTGAATTTATACTGCGAAATGTAGTTTCTAATGCTATAAAATTTACGTTTTCGGGCAAAGAAATAATCATAGAGGCAGAGGAGTTGGCAGATTGCATTCTCATACGTGTAAAAGATAACGGCATTGGGCTTAGTGAAGAAGAGGCGGCTAAAATTTTCAACCTGCCAACCTCCCGACTTGGCACCAAAGGCGAACGCGGTGCAGGTATCGCATTGAGCATCTGTAATGAATTTATGGCCAAACACGGCGGCAGCATATGGGCTACGCCAAACCCCGAGGGCGGCAGCATTTTTCACCTGAAATTCCCGATACCCACTGCATAAATTGATTTTGTTGTATTTTTTCTCGTAATTGACACAGAATACGGCTGTTGCCGCTTATTCCTGTTTTTTTGCTAAACAACAACAATTTATGAAAACCTCCGTGCTTCGGTACACCATTCGGGTAATAGCCCCCTTGTTAGTACTCACTTTTGCCTGTGGCAAATTCGGCAAAAATACCCTGACTGTTTCCGGCAAAAATTTTGGCGAAGAAATCGCTTTGCAGCAAAATTTAGTCATTCAATTTGGCGAAGATATCGTTCCTGATTCGCTGATTGACAAGTGGTTAGAGATTTCGTACCTGAAAATTACGCCTGAGGTCAAAGGGAAATACAAGTGGAACTCCCGCAACGAATTGGTTTTTTCGCCCGAATCAGGGTTTAAGCCGAGTACCAACTACACGGCCGAAGTTACCGACAAAATTTCCTCGCATGTGCCGGAGCGTTTTAAGCTAAGCGACGAACACGTATTTAAATTTCATACGCCTTACCTGACTTTGCGCAGTCATGAAATATTTTGGGCAATGAACACCCGGAATCAACCGGAACTGCGCGTGCGCATGAATTTTAACTATCCTGTCAGCCCCGAGACTGTTAGCCGCAGTACCAAAGTACAGGTAGAAAGTTCGGAAGCAAGCCACAAACTTCAAACGACAGAACCTGCCGCTGCTGCCGTCATTATTGCCATAACAGGCGCTCAACAGCCTGATAACAAGCCGATTAATATTAAGATTGATGCCGGCTTGACAACAGAAGGCAGCGATTACAAAGCGGAGGCTATCTCATTTGGCGAGATAGTGCCCGACCGCAGCGACTTCCGCATTTTGCAAACCGAAACCGAGTATGACGGCGAGCAAGCCTATGTATATGTTTACACCAACCAGATGATAGGCATGAACGCCGACGACCTGAAACGTGCACTCATCATAAGCCCGCAGGTTGCCTATACGGTAGAATTGCTGGATTACGGTTTTTTGATTTCAGGTAATTTTTCAACCGAACAAAGCTATAAACTCACCATCAGCAAAGCGCTCAAAGGTATTTTCGGAGGCACACTCAAAGCCGATGCCGAGCAGCAGATTGTGTTCGGAGAGGTGCAGGCGGGCATCCGATTTTCAGCAAAAAAAGGCATTTACCTGACCAACAAAGGCAATAAAAATATAGGAGTACGCATCACCAACATTCCGCAAGTTTCGGTTAAGATTTTCAAGGTTTACAAAAACAACCTGTTGAGTTACCTGCGCGAATCGGGTGCTTTCTATCAATACGATTATGAGTATGACTACGAAAGCGACTATGACAGCTACTTTTACGGCGATTTTGCCAACTACGGCGACCTGATTTTTGAAAAAGAATACGCAACCCGCGACCTGCCCAAAGTCGGCAGCGAACAACTGATTAGTCTGGATATTCGCGACGATAAGCCTTTCAGAGGTATTTATGTGGTACAAGTGCAGTCCACGCAAGACCAGTGGCTGCGTGCCAATAAATTGGTTTCGCTTTCCGACATTGGGTTGGTGGCCAAAGCAACAGGCAATGAGGTGGTTGTGATGGCCAATTCCATTATGACCGCACAACCCGCAGCAGGTGTGGACATAACCTTGGTCAGCACTAACAATCAGGAGATTGCGACGCTGAAAACAGATGCCAACGGCATTGCACGCTTTGCAGATATGAAAACCAAAGCGCCGGGTTTTGTTACTGCCATGATTTTTGCCAATCAGGGCGACGATTTTACCTACATGCACTTTAAGCAAACGCAGGTAGCTACTGCACGCTATGAGGTAGGAGGGATGCGGGAGAATAGTGCCGGTCTTCAAGCGTTTCTGTATGGCGACCGCGACCTCTACCGCCCCGATGAAACCATGTACCTGAAAGCCATCGTGCGCGACGGGCAATGGAATCCGGCTAAAAATCTGCCCGTCAAACTGCGTGTTTTGCTTCCCGACGGCAAGGAGTTTATCAGCAGGCGCGGTATGCTGAACGCACAGGGCACGTATGAAACTTCCGTACAAATTCCTGCAAGCAATGTAACCGGTACTTATACGGTAGAACTGCTCAGTGGCAATGATGTTTTATTGCAATCGCGCAACGTAAATGTGGAAGATTTTATTCCAGACCGTATCAAAGTGAATACGAATGTGGATAAAACCGTAGTTAGAACAGGCGAAACCGTGAATTTCAGTGCACAGGCCGTAAACCTGTTCGGCCCTCCGGCGCGCAACCGCAAATACGAGGTAGAAATGTCGCTGACGCGTAAGGCCTTTACTGCCAAGCAGTTACCCGATTACGATTTTACGCTCAGCGGCCGTACCGATGTCTATTTTGAGCAGGCCACAGCCTCCGGCACAACCAATGAGGAAGGTAAGTTTTTTGCCAACTTTCGCATTTCACCCGCCTACAAGAATCTGGGCGTATTGGAAGGGAAAATTTACTCTACTGTTTTTGATGAATCGGGTAGGGCTGTAAATCGCCAAACCAAGTTTGAGGTGCTCACCCAGCCCCTGATGTACGGCATCAAAAACTTTACGCGTTATGCCGATGTGCGTCAGCCTGTTTATATCCCCATTGTGGCGGTGAATCACAAGGGAGAAGTACAAAGCAGTGCGAAGGCACGCGTGGTAATTGTGCGCTACCAGTGGCAAAATGCCTTGGAGCGTGAAGAATATTCCCAATATTACAGGTACGTATCCCGCAAGAAAGAAATTGTGGTGAAAGATGAAACCATTTCGCTATCGGGTACTTCTACGACTTATCCTTTTGTGCCGATGGAATCGGGAGAGTATCAGATACGGGTAGCACCCACCGGCGACGATATGGCTACTTATGCCGCACAGGATTTTTATGCCTATTCGTTCGGCATGGCCACCTCTACCTCTTTTGAAATCAACCGCGAAGGTTTGGTACAGATAGAAACCGACAAGGCATCTTATCAGGTTGGCGAGCAGGCCAAACTCTTATTTAAAACGCCTTTTAAAGGCCGTATGTGGGTAACAATTGAACGCAATGAGGTTTTAGACCAGTTTTTTGTAGATACCGACGGACGTACAGGCTCACTTACTTTGCCTGTCAAGAAGGAGTACTTGCCCAACGTGTATGTAGCTGTTACGCTCATCAAACCTGCTGACGACAGCTCTATACCGCTCACGGTGGCACACGGCTATCGCAACCTGACAGTTGAGGATGGGAATACGAAACTGGACGTAAAAATTACGGCAGCGGCGAAGTCGCGCTCCAATACCAAACAGGAAATTGTAGTGCAAACCAACCGCAAACAATCTGATATTGAGGTAACACTGGCCGTAGTGGACGAGGGGATTTTACTGCTCAAAAACTACCAGTCGCCCGATCCGCACCGTTTCTTTTTTCAAAAACGCGCGTTGGAAGTAAACAGCTACGACCTGTATCCAAAGCTATTCCCCGAACTGAAAGCCTTGCAGCGCAACTACGGTGCCGATTACTACGATTTGGGTAAGCGCCTCAATCCGTTAGCCAACAAGCGGGTGAAACCTGTTTCTTTTTGGAGCGGAACGCTGCGCACCAACGGCAGCGGCGAAGCACGTTATACGATTGATATTCCGCAGTTCAGCGGCGAGTTGCGCATTATGGCAGTTGCTGCCAAAGACAACGCATTTGGCTCGGCAAGTACCTCCATGACCGTTGCCGACCCGATGGTTATCAGTATGGCACTGCCGCGATTCCTCAGCCCCAATGACGAAATAGAAGTGCCTGTTATGCTGGCAAATACTACTGCCAACAATACACAGGCGCAGGCCAAACTAAGCACTACGGGCGCTGTGGAAATTGTGGGCGAGTCGTCGCAAAGCGTTGCAGTTTCTGCCAATGGCGAAAATCAGGCAATGTTCCGCCTGAAAGCTAAACCACAGATAGGCGAAAGCCAAATTAAGGTAGAGGTAAGCGCTTTGGGTGAAAAATTCACACAAACCATCAATTTAGGTGTGCGCCCTGCTGTTTCTTTGCTGAAAGCCAGTGGTTCGGGGCGCGTAGAAAGCGGCAAACCGCAACAAATTGACCTGCTGCGCGACTATCTGGCAGGTTCCGTAGATGCCCGCCTGACCATCAGCCGTTCCCCTGTTATGGAATTTGGCAAAGAATTGAACTATTTGCTGCAATACCCTTACGGATGTGTAGAGCAAACCATTTCTACGGCTTTCCCGCAGTTGTACCTTGCAGAATTGATTCCCGCGCCGAAAAGCAACCTGATGTCGGTAGGCAAAAGTGCATTGAATGTGCAGGAAGCCATCCGCCGCATACAAACCATGCAACTGTATTCGGGCGGTCTTGCCTACTGGCCGGGCGGTGCCGAAGAAAGTTGGTGGGGCAGCATCTATGCATTACATTTCCTCACAGAAGCCCGCAAAGCAGGTTACGAAGTGGATGCCAAAATGCTCACTAACTTGACAGGGTATGTAAGCAGCAAAGCCAAAAAGAAGAGCATGGTGGATTATGAGTACTACGATGCAGCCAATCAGCGCAAGAAAGTGAAAGTTACGCCGCGCGAAGTGCCTTATTCACTTTACGTGATGGCACTGACGGGCAAGCCGGATGTTTCCACCATGAACTACTATAAAAATCGCAGCAATACACTTTCCTTAGATAGTCGCTACCTGCTGGCTACTGCCTACATGCTTGCCGGCGATGTAGCTTCTTATCGTAAGTTGTTGCCTACACAGTTTAGCGGAGAGCGCGCCGTTCAGGCATTTGACGGCAGTTTCCATTCTTACCTGCGCGACCAAGCAGTTGTACTCAACGCATTAATTGAAACCGACCCTCAAAACGGACAAATTGCTGCAATGGCGCGTCAGCTTTCGCAGCAATTGAAACAGGCAAAGTATATCAATACGCAGGAGGCCGCATTCTCCTTGCTGGCATTGGGTAAATTAGCCCGCAAAGCAGGAGAGTCGGAGGCTACGGCCGCAATTACTGCCGATGGCAAAAAAATAGCCGACTTCAAAGGTGCAACCCTGACCCTGACAAGCAAAGACGTAGCAGGTAAAAAAGTCCAGATTCAGGCACAGGGCGGCAGCCTGTACTACTTCTGGGAGATGGAAGGCTTAAACAGCACGGGCGCTTACCCCGAAGAGGACAGCTACTTGAAAGTGCGCCGAGAATTTTATGACCGAAACGGCAACCGCTTGAATACTAATGCGTTTAATCAAAATGACTTGGTAGTAGTTAAAATCAGTTTACAAACGACCAACGGAGCAACCGTGCCGAATGTAGTGGTTTCTGACCTGATTCCTGCGGGTTTTGAGATTGAAAATCCACGTATCAATTCTCTGCCCGGCATGGCATGGACAGAAAAAGCAACCGCCCCGCAGCACACCGATATTCGGGATGACCGCATCCACCTGTTTACTACCGCAGGGCCGGGTGTATCGGAGTTTTACTACGTGGTGCGAGCTGTAACCAAAGGCACATTCCGCATGGGGCCTGTAAGCGCCGATGCAATGTACAATGGTGAATATCATTCTTACAACGGAGGAGGGGAAATAACCGTGCGCTGATTCGTTTGTAACATTGTAACACCTGCATATTCCGACTATTTTTGTACATATGAAAAAAATAGCCTTTTTAGGGTATTTGCTCTGTGGAATTTTTGCCGCCTGTATCCCTATTGTTGACCGATTTGAGCCTGAAATAGAAGTACTTACGCCACTGCAAACAAATTATTTCATTCAGGACACCATCAGATTGGTGCTAAGTTTCGGGGATAACGACCGACTGGATTCGGCAGTGATAACTATCCGCAAAACAGGTGATGTAAGCGGCAGCGGCCAAATCTGGAATCCAACCTTTAACCGCCGCTTACTTGGCAGGCGGTACGACGACACCTTGCGCATTGTCATTCCTGCAAATGTGCAGTTGGGAGCTTATGAGATGACCGTGCGACTGTTTGATTTTAGCAAAAATCAGCGAGTGCAACAGTTCAATTTTAATGTGTTGGGTGATGCCCGACCACCGGTTATCAGGCAACTCGCCCTGACAGGTTTACGGCAGGATGCTGCGGGTAACTATTTGGTTTGTCGTCAGTCGGTGCTCAACCTGACGGGTTCTGCAACAGACAATATTCGCATCCGAGAAGTAAAAGCCGAAATTGCGGGTGTGTTCAGCGTAACGCGCCTCATTGGCAGCGAAGAAGTCCGTTTTGACAACCTTTTTGCTCGCGACTTGCGCATTCCGCCAACCGTTGCTGATAACACACGGCTTGCATTGGTAATCACCATTACAGACCAGAGTAACAACAGCACTACCCGTACATTTAACCTCATCCTCAGTTGCGACGACGAAGCTCCGCAGATTCGGGTGCAAACAACAGAACCGCAAATCAATGCAAACAGAGAGGTTAATCTGATTGAAGGCGATGCATTTCGCATTTTGACGGGTACCATAACGGATAACCGCCGCTTAGGTCGTTTGGCTGTTACTTTCAATGCCCTTAATGCAAGACGCGACACGGTTTTCCGCGCCAATTTGACAGGAACAACAGTGCAGTTGGCTACTTTACTCGGCAATCAGCGATTTCTGCCGCCCGCAAACGCAACGGCAGGCAGCATTTACGAAATCAACCTGTTTGCGGCAGACAGTGCGGGCAACAATGCAGAACCTTTCCGTATAGTGCTCAACATCACCAAAGATGAGCCTCCGCAAATCGTATTGGCAGAAGCCCGTATCAGAGGGGTACTTACAACGCTTTCACTGACCCAGCCTAATGTGTTGCCCATTGGAGCAGAGTTAGTGATTTTCGGCAAAATATTGGAAGACAAGGCGTTAGAGTATGTACAAATTTTCTGGGGGCCTGCACAACGTCCTGAGCGTGTGGTAAACCTGACGGCAGCACAACTTACCGTACTGCCTTTTGACCTGTCAGCCCCTAATTCTGTTAATCGCTTCGTAATTACTGAAAGGGATGCGGCCGTAAGCAAGGAGTTTATTTTGCAGTTCCGTGTAAAAGACACTCGCAACCCCGAAGTGGTGCAGACTTATCGGTTCATTTTGCCGTAAGTCGGTGCACAACGGAAAATGTCCTTCATTGAATCTTTGTCGGCAGGGATTTAAAACCACATACAGAGATTTTAAGTCCCTGCCGGTAGTTTATTGCAAGCCGTGTTCAATTAAAAATCGCATGGTATAAGCACACAGATTAGTGTTGATTCTTTAATCCGACATCCTCAATCCGAATCCCGAATCGCCGATTTATTCTGCAAGCCTGCTTGTTTTAGGGTGCAATCCGATAGATTTTCCATGAACCATCGGCCGCAAACTCATAAACGATGCGGTCGTGCAGGCGACTGCGGCGGCCTTGCCAAAATTCAAAATAATCGGGAATGAGCCGATAGCCTCCCCAGTTTTGCGGACGGGCAGGTTCTTTGTCCGCATATTCGGCTTCTAATACCCTCATTCTGTTTTCCAGAACCTCCCTGTTCGGCAAAGGGCGGCTTTGTTCGGAGGCAATCGCCCCGATTCGGCTCATCAAAGGACGGCTGTTAAAATACTCATCCGACAGTGCAGGCTCAACCATCTCTACTTTTCCCTCAATGCGCACCTGACGCTCCATCTCTACCCAGTGAAAAGTGAGTGCAGCAAACGGATGTTGTTGTAAGTCAATGCCTTTTCGGCTTGCATAGTTAGTAAAGAATACAAAACCACTGTCCACGTGTTTGAGCAAAACAATGCGTGCCGAAGGTCTGCCGTTAGCCCCGACCGTAGCCAAATTCATGGCGGTAGGTTCAGGAATACCGCTGTGCAGCGCTTCGTGAAGCCATTTGTTAAACTGCTCAAAGGGAGAGGCGGCAGCGTCCTGCTCATTAAAAGTATGGCGTGTATATTCCTTGCGGATATCTGAGATTTGCATAACATTCGTATTTTAGGCGAAGTTACAACGACAAATCCACATCGGAGATGACAGAAATCATCATTATTAACGGCCCCAACCTGAACTTGCTCGGCAAACGCGAGCCTGAAATTTATGGAACCAATACTTTTGAAAATTTTTTTGGTCTGCTGCAAAAAGAATTTAGTAATGTGGCAAATATCTCCTATTTTCAGTCCAATCACGAGGGCGTTATTATTGACAAACTGCACGAAGTAGGTTTTAGCGGTGCCGGTATTGTGCTGAATGCGGGCGGACTTACGCACACTTCGGTCGCTTTGGGCGATGCTGTGGCAGCCATTCCGTCGCCCGTGGTGGAAGTGCATATTTCCAATATTCATGCCCGCGAACCGTTTCGCCACCACAGCTATATCAGCAAATATGCCAAAGGTGTAATTGTTGGTTGCGGGCTAAACGGCTATCGGCTGGCAGTCATGCACCTGTTGCAGATGTGAAAATGCCCGCTTTATTTCCGATTAAAAACAAAGCCCCGTTCGGTTTCGCGCTCTTCAAAGTCTATTTCCAGACCCAACAAAAACATCATCTGGCGTTTTTCATACAATACGGGGATGTCTTGTGTGGTGTACTGTTGGTCGCCTTCGCGCGGTTTGTCAAAGCCCAAGCGATAGCGCGCACCGCCGCAGCCCGATGTGCCTTCTGCAATTACGCGAAGAGCATAACCTTCGGGTATGCCTTTGTTTTGCATAATGTAGCGGATTTCATTAGCTGCCGCCGTTGTTATCGTAACAGGTTGCAGTTCCATGTTTTTTTAACTGAAATTTGCAGCAAAAGTAGGCAGATTACCTAAATTTGGCTGATAAAAGTGCTTTTATGGAAATACTGACAGAATTGTTGAAGATTATTATCCCTGCCGGCATTGTGCTTTATGGCATGTACTTGACCGTTCGTACATTTTTAAACAAAGATTTTGAACGTCGGCTGGTAGAATTAAAGGCAAAATATATTGATGTTACCCTTCCGTTGCGTTTGCAAGCATATGAGCGAATGGCGTTGTTTCTGGAACGCATTTCTGCCCCCAACCTGCTCATGCGATTGAATGACAGCGAATTGACAGCCGTTCAGTTGCAAAGCATTTTGCTCGAGGAAATCAGGAGCGAATTTGCTCACAACTTTTCACAACAGGTTTACATGAGTGACGAAGCGTGGGAAAAAATTCGCACGGCCATGGACAATATGGTAGCCATGATTAACGATTCTGCCTCCGAAGTTGCTCCCGACGAGCCCGGTATAAAGCTCGCCAAAGCGATTGTCAGCAATATTATTGCCCAAAACGATGACATTACGGGCAATGCCTTGAAGTTTTTAAAAGCAGAAGTTCGTAACTTCCTGTAAATCATTCATGCGTGCCGGACACTCCTGAACATATCCCCCCGCAGGATGAGGAGAATAAGCCTCAGAACGAAAAAGACCCGCTTGCCGAGCGGATGAATCGTTTTTTGTCTGAAATATTAACCAATCGGGAAGCTATTCAGAAGTCGCGAGGAGAGTATCATCCGCTTGAGCAAGACCCTGAGTATCAGCTGCTTTACGAAAAAGGCCTCTACGATGCCACCAAGGACTATGACATTAGCCATTATCCGTTTTACGTGCCGCCAAGGCAGCGTGCGGAAAATGAAAAAAAAGAAGAAGCCGAAAGCACTTCCATCGATTGGAAAAAAATTGAGCAAAAAGTTTATCTTAAAGCATTTATAGAGCCGGAAGAAGACGAACTGGAAGAACAAATCAGAGCAGTGGCGCAGCGGCGGGCTATTCCCTACGAAAAAACCCGCCAACTCATTCTGGAACGGCTTGCCAAAGGCAAAGATGACTTTGAAAGATTCATTTATGAAGATGTTTTCAGCAAAATTGCCATTCTGATTTTTACTATCGGGGTGGGTATGCTGATTCGCTACGGCATTGCCGAAGGTGTACTGCCCGAATGGGCGCGTGTCGGTATCGGCTTGCTGATATCGGGCATCTTGTTTGGTATTGCCAAACGCATGGAACTCAGTAATGAAACTTTCAGTTTGCTGTTCGCCACTTCTGCGCTTTCTATTCTGTATTACACTAACTATCTGGCGTTCAAGGAGTACCACTTTCTTAGTCAGCCCGTTGCTTTTTTGCTCATGCTTGTCATTATAGGGCTTTCGCTGTGGCTTTCGCTGCACTATGAGCGCCGCTATTTCGCTATTTTGGCCATTATCGGCGCATATATTACGCCTTTTGTAATCGTTGGTGAAAAAATTTACTATGACTACTTTTTCAGCTATTTGCTGCTAATTACCATTGGCATCATTACGGTTGCATACTTCAAGCGCTGGGTGTTGCTGAATTATCTCACCTTCATTACTACCGTGCTAATTTTTACGGGTTGGATGTGGCGTGTGAATTTGGGCAACCTGCCCATGCTGCAAACGGGGCTTGTGTTTGCTACCTTGTTTTACCTGACTTACTTTGCCATGCATTTGCTGCACAGCCTGCGCCGCTTAGAGGATGAAACAGAAGTTCCCATGAGCGAGCGGGACTTGTTCTTTTTTGCGCTGAATGCTTTGTTTTTTGTGTGGACTGTGTACCGTCTGCTGAATGCTCATTTCCTTGTGGGTGATTATTTCGGCTGGTGGCTAATGGGGCTGGGGGTATTCAACGGTACATTTGGTTGGTGGCTCTACACTAAAAAAGACAGCGACCTCTATATCAGAAAATACCTTCAAACTTTTGCTTTGTTGGGCGTCAGTGCAGGTATCGTATTTATTTGGCATACAAAAACTACTCTTCATTTGGCTTGGTTGGCCGAAACGCTGGCACTCTTGCTGCTGACCCGTTATTGGCGGACTGCCTTGTTCAGAGATGCCGCGCTGCTGACCTTTACCGCTTCGCTGATTGCCTTGTTTACCATTTGGTATGCCACTTATGCGGGTGCAACTACTCCCGATTTTCTGTTTAACGATGCGGTACTTGCTACGCTTGCTTCGGTTGTGATTTACGTGGGTTGTTTGATAGTAGTGCGTATGCAGGTGCAAACGCAGCAGGCCAACGAACGGCTCATGTTTCTTACATATGATGCACGTGCATTTCAGGCATTGCTGGCCGGCGTCAGTGTGCTGTTGATTTACTTATGCGGCAATATAGAATTGACCTATCACCGATTTTCGCACCCCTCGTTAGAGCGTCTGGTCATCGGAATTTATAATACTATTTTCGCGATGTTCTTGTGGCTGGCCGCTACGCGCATTCAAAACATCCGATTTCAGAAAATTGCCAATTATATCCTCGTAGCTGCTGTTTTTTCCTATATCATTTTTGCACATCCGGAAGTTGTGCGCTTGCGGAACGAATTTCTTACAGGCACAGCCAAAGCCGTTTGGTTTTTTGTTCATTATATTAACCTTACGCTCGACCTGACAGCTATTTATTTGCTTCTTTCTTACCAATACGGAATCTTTAACCCTGCATTGCAGCAAGCAGATGAAGAACAAAGCGCACATGACATAAACTCTGCAAAAATTGATTACGTGGTATGGTTGGCATGTATTGCGTTGGTGTTCCATCTTACCGCCGAGCTCGACCATTTCTACATATTGTTCGGCTACAATCCCGATTTGCCCGTTGCCGAAAGTATTGGGCAATTGCTTGAACAAACGCGCTTGTTTTTGTATCCTATCCTGTGGTCATTCATTGCTTTTGGGCTGATGCTGCTCGGCGTAAAATTGCGGGTAAGAGATTTTCGCATCATTGCATCCGCTTTGTTGGGTGCTATGCTCATCAAGCTGTTGGCCTATGATATCTGGCGGGTTTCGCGCTTTACGCAAATCCTTTTGTTGATTATCATCGGCGGTTTGCTGTTTATCGTTTCATACCTCAATACTCAACTGCGCCACTTTTTGGCAGAAGGCACACTCGACATTGACGAAATTTACCGAAAACTGACAGGTAAAAAGATGCCGCTGCCACCGCCGCCTGCCGATGAAGAAACCTCCTAAAAAAAGCGTTCAATTGCATTTTTGGACAAAAAGCACTATACTTGTTACACTAATTAATGTCATGTCAATAAACTGTTAGCCCATGCCTATCTATCATAAACTCGGCAAAATTCCGCATAAGCGGCACATCACTTTTGAAAAGCCCGGAGGCGGCTATTACTACGAGCAACTGTTTGGTACAGAGGGCTTTGTAGGTATGTCAGCGCTGATGTATCACATTTACCGCCCGACTATGGTAAAAGAAATTGTCAATTCGTACAGCGTTGCTCCAAAAATTGCCGTTGAACATAACATCATGGCACGCAAACTGCGTGGTTTTCAAGCCCCTGCCGCCGATGATTATTTGCAAAGCCGCATTCCGCTCTTTGTCAATAACGATTGTACTATCGGGGTGGCTGCTCCACGCAAAAGCGTAACCGATTATTTTTACAAAAACGGCGACCACGATGAAATGCTGTTTATCCATAAAGGCAGTGGTAAATTGCGTTCACAAATGGGGATAATTCCTTTTGAATATGGCGACTATCTTATCATTCCGCGAGGTATGATTTATCAATTGGAATTTGACGGTACGGATAACCGCATTTTGTGGATGGAGTCCCGTTCGCCTATCTATACGCCCAAGCGTTACCGAAACTGGTTTGGGCAATTGTTGGAACACTCTCCTTACTGCGAGCGCGACTACAAGTTGCCTGCCGACTTAGAAACTTATGACCAAAAGGGCGATTTCATGATTAAAGTGAAAAAGCAAAACATGATTCATGAAATCATCTATGCATCTCATCCTTTTGATGTGGTAGGGTGGGATGGCTATAATTTCCCTTACGGTTTCAGCATCCACAATTTTGAGCCTATTACCGGACGGATTCATCAGCCGCCGCCTGTGCATCAAACCTTTGAAACCGATGCGCTGGTTGTTTGTTCGTTCTGTCCACGCCTGTACGACTATCACCCGCAAGCCATACCTGCACCATACAATCACAGCAACATAGATTCGGAAGAAATTCTTTACTATGTGGACGGTGACTTTATGAGCCGCAACGATGTGGAAATCGGGATGTTTACTCTGCATCCGGGCGGCATTCCGCACGGGCCGCATCCGGGCGCAATGGAGCGCAGCATCGGCAAAAAAGAAACCAAAGAACTTGCCGTCATGATAGACACTTTCCGTCCGCTGGCACTAACCGAAGAGGCTATGCGCTTAGACGATGGCATTTACTACAAATCCTGGATGGAGTAACACCCTGCTGCCAAGCAAGCAATCATGCAAGCCATTCCGATAGGAGTGGCTTTTTTTGTGATGACTACGACAGATAAACTTTACAGCTTGCATAAAATTAATAGCTTTGTGAAGTAAAAAAAGGCGATGCCCAACACAACCGAAACCTTAAAAAAACGTTAAAAATGGTAGAAGTAAAGAAAGAAATCGCGCAAGGTGTAGTCATAATATCGGTAAAAGGCGAGTTGGATGCAAGTTCCGCATTGGTTTTTGACAATGCAGTGGAGGCAGTTATAGCCGAGCGTCCGGCTTCTATCCTGATAGATTGCAGCGCTTTGGAATATGTTTCCTCTCCGGGCATCGGGGTGTTTATTTCACGGCATGGCGAGTGTGAGGATAAGAACATACGTTTTGCACTTTGCAACGTAAGTTCCAAAATCAGCAACGTATTAAAAATTTTGGGTTTAGACCAAGTAGTAAAAGTTTACACAACTACCGATGAAGCAACAACAGCAATGGGAGCATCACATCAGCCTTAATTGCAGGCGCGAATCGTTAAATACGCTGCGGCAATTTACCAAAGATGTGTTGAGCAGATGGGCAATCACAGACGAACAACAATACCTGCTTGTACTTGCATTGGATGAGGTGTGTGCCAATTTGATTATCCATTCGCACAGTTGCAACGATTCGGATACCATTGATATTAAAATCAGTCGTGCTAATGACGGGGTTTATTTTGAGGTAAGAGACAGCAAACCTGACAGTTTTAACATGGCACTGTATGAAACCCCTACCGTCAGCCAGATTCTTTGCGAAAAGAAACGAAGCGGCATCGGTCTGTTTCTGGTTAAACAAATCATGGATGAAATTATGGTAGAGCAATCTGCCGATATGAAAATCTGCCGCATGAAAAAAAAACTCAGTTTTTGACCCTGTCAAAAATCTGACGTTTTGTCAGTTGTGGGCTAACCTTTTGCACAATGTGCTTACTGGCATGAAATTAGACGATTCGCCAATCGGTTTAACGTCTAATCAGATATGCAAGAGAAAGGTTCCATCTCCATTCATACCGAGAATATTTTTCCGATTATTAAGAAGTTTTTGTACTCCGACCATGAGATTTTTCTGCGTGAGTTGGTGTCCAATGCCGTAGATGCTACGCAAAAACTCAAAAGTCTGGCTGCTTTAGGCGAATTTAACGGTGAAATCGGGGAAACCCGCATCAAAATTAGTCTTGATAAAAATGCCAAAACCATTACCATCAGCGACCGCGGTATTGGCATGACTGCCGAGGAAATCAAGAAATACATCAATCAAATCGCATTTTCCGGCGCTAAAGAGTTTGTTGAAAAATACAAAGACAAAGACCAAAGCCAGCAACTCATCGGTCAGTTTGGTTTGGGCTTCTACTCTGCGTTTATGGTGGCCGAAAAAGTGCGCATTGTAACCAAGTCATGGCAGGAAGGCGCACAGGCTGCACAGTGGACATGCGACGGCAGCACCGAGTTTGAAATTGCCCCTGCCGAAAAAGCTGACCGCGGAACAGATGTGATACTCCACATAGCGCCCGATTCGGAAGAATTTTTACAGCCTTTCCGCCTGCGCGAAATTTTAACCAAATATTGTAAATTTTTACCGGTAGAAGTAGCGCTGGAAGACGATGTTATCAACAATACACAGCCACTGTGGACAAAAGCACCTGCCGACCTCAAAGACGAGGATTACTTGAACTTCTACCGCGAGTTGTATCCGATGGCAGAAGACCCGCTGTTCTGGATTCACCTCAATGTGGACTATCCGTTCAACCTGACAGGTATTCTGTTTTTCCCGAAAGTGAAAAACGAACTGGTGAACCGCAACAAAATTCAATTGTACCAAAAGCAGGTATTTATTACCGATGAAGTGAAAGATATTGTGCCTGAGTTCCTAACCTTGCTGCATGGTGTAATTGATTCGCCCGATATCCCGCTGAACGTTTCGCGCAGCTTCCTGCAAGCAGACAGTAACGTTAAGAAAATCAACAACTATATCACGCGCAAAGTAGCCGATAAGTTGCAAGAACTCTTCAAGGCAGACCGCGAGGCCTATCAGCAAAAGTGGGAGGGCATAGATATCTTCGTTAAATACGGAATGATTAGCGATGATAAATTTGCCGAGAAAGCTCCTGCATTTGCATTGCTCAAAAATACGCAAGGCAAATACTTCACTTTTGACGAATACAAAGAGCATGTTCAGGCCAATCAAACCGACAAAAACGGCAACCTTGTATTACTCTACACTAACAATCCCGAAAAGCAAGATGTTTACATACAGGCAGCAGAAAAACGCGGTTATGACGTGCTGCTGCTCAATGGTGTGATAGACAGTCATTTTACCGGATTTTTGGAGCGCAAATTTGAAAAAGCACAATTAAAGCGCGTAGATGCGGAAACCATTGACAAACTGATTGAAAAATCTGACCTTGCCGATGTTATTCTTTCCGAAGACGAGAAAAAAGAGGTAATTGAGTTGTTCAAAAAAGTGAGCGGAAAAGAAACGGTTGAAGTGTCGGCACTTTCTACGGATGAACTGCCCGTAAGCATTGTAGTGCCGGAGTTTTTCCGCCGCATGAAAGAAATGGCAATGATTGGCGGAGGCATGGACTACATGAGCAACTTGCCCGACCAGATGAATATTGTCATCAACGGCAACCATCCGCTGATTAACCGCTTGGTTAAAGCACAGACGGCAGAGGAAAAAGAAAAAATTGCCCGCCACACCTACGACCTTGCTTTGTTGGCACAAAACATGCTAAATGGCAAAGATTTGACTGCTTTCCTGAATCGCAGTTTGGAGTGGCTGAATTAAAATTTTGTTTTGCCGATATTTTGTAAGCCCTGCACACAACGCAGGGCTTTTTTAATTGGTTCAATTACGTTTCGGAGCGCAGCACCTCCAACGGCGGACGATTGATGACAGAGCGGCTGTTCCACAGACCTATGAGCAACGTCAGTGCCGTGATACTTCCTACGGTTGCCAGCGGCAGCAATAGTTTGGGCGCGAAAATGATTTCAAAACTGAAATACGACAATGCCCATGCTGCGGCAAGTGCCAACAGTACACCTGTAAGAGATGCAATCAGCCCGATGGACAGATATTCCACGGCGTTGATTTGCAAAATTTGGCGGCGCACGGCACCCAATGTGCGCAAAAGGACACTCTCCTTCATGCGCTGGTAACGGCTGATAATTACCGAACCGGCAAGAACCAACAAGCCCGTCAGGATGCTGAACATAGCCATGAATCGGATGGCAAATGATACTTGGTCTAAAACTTCATCCACAGTCTTCAAAATCAGACCTAAATCAACCACGGAAACGGTAGGAAACTGTTGCACTAATGCTTGCTGGAAACGCGCCGATACTTTTTCGTCGGGTACACGGGTTACAAGTACGTGAAATTGAGGAGCATTCTCCAATACGCCGGCAGGAAACAGCACTACGAAATTGGTCTGCACACGGGAAAAATCTACCTTTCGCAAGTGGCCAATGACGGTTTCAATTCTTTTTCCTTGTACGTCAAACGTAATGCGGTCGCCTATGCGAACTCCCATTCGGTTGGCATAGGGTGCATCAAATGACACAAAAACAGTATCTTCGGCCTTGCCGCGCCATTTGCCGCCGGCATCGCGCTCCGAATCTATCAGCGAATCGCGGTAGGTAACGCGATATTCCCTGTCTAATGCCCATGAAGCAATTTTTGAGGTACTGTCGGCCTTGATGGCTTGCACCGAACGGCCGTTTACCGCCGATACACGCATCGTTACGATGGGGACTTGTTGCAAAAGCGGCAAGTTAAATTGCTTCGCCAAGCGATTTACATCGTCTCGCTGACTGTTTTGAATATCAAAAAGCACCATATTGGGCTGATTTTCGCGGCCTGCAAATTGTACCTGACTCAGCAGCAAATCTTGCATAAAAAATAAAGTGGCAATGAGTGCCGTTCCCAAGCCTATGGATAAAATCAGTGCAAGTGTCTGATTATTAGGTCGATATAAATTGGCAAAGCCTTGTCGCCATACGTAGGGCAGCGACAAAGAGGCAAATTTGCGCAACAACCACATCAGCAGGTAGGCGGTAGCAGCCAGCAGTATAATTGCCACCGCTACTCCAACCATAAACATTGCGGCCTCTACCCACGAGCGCACCTGCAAGCGAGCAAAACCTGCCACAAATAATGCGGTCAGCAGATAGACCGCAATCACCGCCCAGTCCCATTTTTTGCTGTCCTCTTCGTAAGAACTGCGCAAGGTACGCAGGGGCGATACGTTGCGCACGCGTAGCAGCGGCGGCAATGCAAATAAGAGCGCAATCAGTACGCCCGCTGCCATGCCTCCCCAAAGCACCTCCGGAATCAGGCGCGTACTTACCTCTACGGGCAGGAAGTTTCTGAAGACAACAGGCAATAAGGATTGCAGCGCAGCCCCCAGCGATGTTCCGATGACTGCCCCCGCAGCACCCATCAATAAAATTTGCAGCAAGTAAATCAGAAAAGCCTCTCTTCCTGTTGCACCCATACAGCGCAAAACGGCCACCGACGGAATTTTTTCGGCCACATACACATGTACGGCACTTGCTACGCCTACGCAACCCAATAGCAGTGCAACAAATGCCACCAGATTTAAAAACCGATTCAGGTTTTCAAATGCTCGCCCAAGGCTTTGTTTGCGGCTTTCTACGGTTTCTACATTAAACCCTGCGTTATCAATGGATGCCTCCCACTTTTTCAGGAGCGATTCTACATCAGTGCCTTCTGCAAATTTGAAATAGTAGCGATAGTTGAGTCGGCTACCTTTTTGCACAAGTCCCGTGGAGTCCAGCAAGGCAATGGGGATATACACGGGCGCTGCCACAGTGCCCACAATCCCCGACTGCCCGGGCACTTGCTGCAAATTGCCCGCAATAGGAAATCGCAATTTGCCGACAGTAACCGTATCGCCTATGGAAGCCGCAAATTGCAGCATGAGCGTATTGTCCACCAATGCCGCCGATTGTTGCTGGAAACGGCGTGCAGCAGCGGCAGGCTGTGTTTCTATTTGTCCATAGAAGGGAAATTCGCCGCCGAGGGCGCGCACCTGCACCAACCGTATCCCTTTTGCCTTCGGGAAGTAAACCATTGAAGCAAAAGAACACTCACTTGCTTGTTGAGCGGCCTCCGTTGCTACAAGACGCATCAGCGAATCGGGCAGGGGGCGACTGCCCGAAATCACTAAGTCCGCACCCAAAAGTTCTTTTGCCTGCTCATCAATATCTTGCCTCAAATTGCGATTGAAAGAATTGATTGCCACCAAAGCCGCAATACCCAATACGATGGAAGAAAGAAAAAGCAGCAGTTTCCCTCTACTGCGGCGGCTGTCGCGCCATGCCATGCGCCAAAGCCATACAAACAGTTGCATGTACAGTGATTTTTATGCTGCAAATTAAGGTTTTGCGTCATATTATCGCTTAATTTTGGTTAGCAGAATGCGGGGAAGTTTATGCACATCATAGAACCTTTTTACCGTTGGGAAAATCTTTATACTGCCGAGTCGGACGAACGTTCGCCGTTCTATGGCAGAGAGTATGACCTGAATGTATGCCGCAACGATATTTACGGCTATTATATCCATCCGGCATGGGATGAGTTTGGTTCGGAAACGCTGTATTTGAAAATAATTTACACCGACTACAAACATAAGTTTGCCATTATAGAGTTTATCGGCGAGTGGAACGATGCCATCCACAATGATGTCAGTTATCTGAAACGCAATTTGATAGATTACATCAACCGTGAAGGAATTATTTACTACATCCTTATTGGCGAAAACGTGCTCAATTTTCACGGCTCCGATGACTGCTACTATGAAGAGTGGTACGAGGATGTAGAAGATGAGGGTGGCTGGATTTGTGCCATCGGTTTTCGCGAACACATCATTGATGAATGGAAAAGGTTCAATGTGGACAGTTACATCAACTACGGCGGTAGCCTTGAACTGACCAATTGGCGCACCATGCATCCGCTCAAACTATTTCAGACATTGAAGGCAGATTTACAGCGCCGTTTAGGAGCGTAATGTAATTTGCAGCGGTCTTTTTGATTGGTTGAAGCCACCAATGGGCAAAGCAGGATAGTATATTTGTTTTCGCAAATAAAAGAAGGTTGCTGCTGCTCATTTAATAAGTGCCGCTATTATCAACGGTGTGCTTGCCGCATATCCGATATTCAATAAAGCCCCATACATACCCAAACGCATAGAAAATATTGCCTATTTATGGTGGCTCTTTTCCGTCATTGCAATTGTATTGGCAACCGTGCAGTATCTATGGTTGCAGTACAAACTTTTATTTGGTAAACTTCCTGATTTTCTGACAGTTGCCATATTGATTTTTATTGCAAGCAAGATTTTTTCAGTCAATACCAAGGTCGGGCTTGCATGGAAGGTACTGGTAAATGGGCAGGCAAAAGCGTGTAAACAACAGTACTATCAACGCCATGAAAGTATGCAAAAAATACAACGGTTGAATTTCAAAAGTGTGGTTTATGTAAAGCCTATACAGATGCGACTTGAAGAGTTAATCTTTATAGACGACCTTCATTACCGTTACATGCCTCGCGATTTTAATAACCGTGCTCATGCTAACTACTTTGGTATGGACTCTGTACTTGTATGGCGTAATCAATAAAAATCTCCTATGGAAACTTTGAAGTTATTAAAAGTTTCCATAGTTTTGTGCGTTCTTAAACAAAAAGCAAGACTTTGGAACTCAAAGAACGCATATTACAGGAAGCCGACCAGTTGTTTCATGCCTATGGCATTCGCAGTGTCAGCATGGATGACATCGCACGCAAGGCAGGTGTTTCCAAGAAAACCATTTACCAGTACTACAAAGACAAGGACGACTTGGTGTCTGTGATGGTGCATGAAATGCTTTCACAGGACATTCGTCATTTTCAGCACATCAGCGAAAAAGCCCAAGATGCCATAGAAGAAGTGATTCTGGGGGCAGAGCAGATTAAAAAAATGATTCGGATGGTTAATCCGGTAGTTGTTTTTGACCTGCAAAAATATCATCCTAAGGCGTGGAGCATCTATAAAAACTTCAAAGAGCAGTATTTCCTTGGTGCGCTGATTCGGCTGATGCATCGCGGCATAGAGGAGGGGTACTTTCGTAAAGACATTAACGTAGAAATACTCGCCAAAATGCGCGTGGAACAAGTTCAGATGGGTTTTGACCCCACGCTTTTTCCTTTTGACAAATACAATGTGATGGATGTACAGTGGGCTTTTTTTGACCACTTCATTCATGGCATTGTTACTTTAAAAGGTTATTCCAAACTCATTCAGTATCGTCAGGTTTATTATCAAAACGAAAAACTTTCACAATCACTACCTTCATGAGAACCGCTCTCACATTTGTTTTCATCGTGTTTATTCTGCCGTTTGTGGTGGCACAAGGCGCACTTTCGGCAGGAAACAACCCCGAAAAGGTGGTTTTGCAGAACTATACGCTCGAGCAGTGTATAGACTATGCCATTAATCACTCGTTGTCCGTAGCCAATTCCAAAGCAGATTTGGAAATTGCCAAAGCGCAGGTAGGCGTTACCCGTGCCGATGGTTTGCCGCAGATTAATGCAGGAAGCAGCATGTCGCACAACTACAAACTGACGGTAGCATTCTTGCCGGCACAGTTTGTCAATCCCAATGCGCCTGCCGGTGAGTTTGTGGCACTGCCATTTCAGCCGCCGTTTCAGGGCAATGCTGCCGTTTCCGCCAATCAGATGATTTTTGATGCCACATGGTTTTTGGGGCTTCGTGCTGCTGCCGTATATACGCAACTGGCCGAGAGGAACGTTATCCGCAGCAAGGCAGAAGTAATAGAGGGAGTAACGAAGGCGTACTACGGGTTGCTCATTTCGCAGGAGCGCATGGAACTGCTCGATGCCAATTTGCAGCGCGTGGAAACGCTTTTCAACGAAACCAAGGCAATGTATTCCAACGGTTTTGTAGAAAAAATTGATGTGGACAGATTGGAAGTAAGCCTTAATAATTTGAGAACGGAAAAACAGCGGGTAATGCGCCTGATTGAAATGAGCAAATCATTTCTCAAATTCCAAATGGGGCTTCAGCAAACCGATGAAATCACCTTGGGGGAATCGCTGCAAAAAATTAATCCCGATGTGCTGCTGTTGCAGGCACAAATGCAGGAATCATTTGACTACAAGTCCCGCCCTGAGTACAGCCTGTTAGAAACCCAACGAGAACTGAATATTTTGGCCATTAAACGCGACAGGCTGGGCTATCTGCCGCGCTTGTCTGCCACATTTCAGTACGGCGGCTTGGTCGGCCCTTCTAATGCCGGCGATTTGTTCAAATTCGGCAACTGGAACGGCTTTGGCAACGTAGGGCTTACCCTGAGCGTTCCCATTTTTGACGGTATGCGCCGCCATTACCTAATTCAAAAAAGCCGCTTGGAGTTGATTAAAACGGAAAACACCATGCAGAACTTGCGCCGCAGCATTGATTTGGAGCAACAGCAAGCACAAACCAATCTGGCCAATGCGATGGACAACCTGCAAACACAGCGCAGAAACATGAATTTAGCGGCAGAGGTGGCACGTATCAGCCGCATCAAATACAAAGAAGGCGTAGGCTCTAACTTGGAAGTTATCAACGCCGAGAACGATTACAAGCAGGCCGAAACAAGCTACTACAATGCACTGTACGAGGCACTGATTGCCAAAGTTGATTTAGACAAAGCCAAAGGTAAACTCATCAAATAACAGCAAAACTTAGCTTATCACACCAACTCACCAAATATTTATTACAACCATGACAAGATATTATGCTTTTGCGCTTACCGCCCTTATGGCCGTAACCGCTTGCAATAAACAAGTTGATGATTCTCCGGAAGGTAAACGCAAGCGCCTGTCGGAGTTGAAAGAACAAGCCGCTAAAATTAAGTCGGAGATTGCCGTTTTGGAGGCAGAAATAGCCAAAGCCAATCCAACGGCAGCAGTCAAAAAATTAGTTGAGACAGAAGCCTTAACCGCGCAGGATTTTGCGCATTACGTAGAGGTGCAGGGCAACGTGGCCTCCGAGCAAAACGTAATGATTGCCCCCGAAATTGCGGGCGTAATTATCAAACGCTACGTGCAGGTTGGCGATATGGTGCGCAAAGGACAGGTGATTGCCGAAATAGATGCCGAAAACATACGCAAGAATATTGCCGAGATAGAAACCCGCTTAGAACTGGCGCGCACCGTTTATGAGCGTCAGGCAAACCTCTGGAATCAGAAAATAGGCTCCGAAGTGCAGTATTTGCAGGCAAAAAACAACATGGAAGCCTTGGAAAAAACACTGGCCACAGCCAAAACACAACTGAACAAAGCACTTGTGAAAGCGCCTATAGACGGTATGGTGGAAGACCTGATGCAAAACGTGGGCGAAATGGCTAACCCTGCCATGCCTATGGGGCGCATTGTAAACATTGCGCAGGTGGAAATCAATGCCGATGTGTCGGAGGTTTACACTACCTCCGTTAAGCGCGGCGATGAGGTGCTGGTAGCATTTCCTGCCGTAAACAAAGAGTTGCCACTGAAAGTAAGCATGGTTGGTCAGTTCATTAATCCGACAAACCGCACTTTCAAAATTCAGATGCGCACTGCCAACCCCGACGGGCTGTTGAAGCCTAACTCGTTGGCTGTCATTAAAATACGCGACTTTTTCCGCAAAGATGCCATCGTAGTGCACTCTCACCTCATTCAGCAGTCGGCCAATGGCGAGCAATTTGTTTACGTGCTGCGCGATAAAAACGGAAAGAAAACAGTGGAGCGCGTAGTTATCAAAACCGGTAAGTCATACGGCGGCAAAACACTGGTAGAACAAGGGCTCACCCTCGGCGACCTTATCATTACCAAAGGTTATAACGAAGTGGTGAATGGTGATGAGGTAGAAGTAAGCACTGATAAAGTAGCTCAAAAACAATAAGTTACGCAGTTTCTTTTCACGCAAATCTTTCACACGATTTTTCACGCAATGGAAGAAAATAAAGACATCAAGCGAGAGTTCGGCCTGAGTACGCTGTCAATTAAAAACCGCACCAGCGTGTTCATTCTGACTTTCATTATTGTTGTGTTCGGATTGATTTCCTACAACAATATGCCCAAAGAGTCCTTTCCCGAAATCGTATTTCCTACGATTTACGTGAACACGGTATATCCCGGCAACTCGCCCGTAGATATTGAAAACCTTATTACCCGACCTATTGAAAAAGAAATCAAAGGGCTGAAAGGGGTGAAAAAAGTAACTTCCACCTCGGCACAGGATGTTTCGGTTATAGTGATTGAGTTTACGGAAAAAGTGCAGATATCCAAGGCATTACAGGATGTAAAAGATGCCGTGGACAAAGCCAAACGCGACCTCCCAAGCGACTTAGACCAAGACCCGAGCGTAATGGAAGTGGATTTGTCGGAAGTACCTATCGTAACGGTTAATATTTCCGGCGACTTTGAAATGGCTCAATTGAAAAAGTATGCCAAATATCTGGAAGAGGTTTTTGAAGCATTGCCCGAGGTGTCCCGCGTAAATATCACCGGCGCTTTAGACCGCGAGATTCAGATTAATGCCGATATCTACAAAATGGAAGCTCGGCGCATCACTTTTTCCGATATTGAAAATGCGGTACGTGCCGAAAACGTTACCATATCGGGTGGTGAGGTACTTACCGACGGCTATCGCAGGTCTATGCGCATTTCGGGAGAGTTTAAAACCGCCGATGAAATTGCAAACATCATTATTAAAGCCGAAGACCAAAATGTGGTGTACCTTAAAGATGTGGCCGAAGTAAAAGACAGCTACATTGAGCGTAAAAGCTATACCCGACTGGCAACGCAAGATTTTCTCAAAACAGGAGGACAGCCGGTTGTTTCCCTGAACGTAGTGAAGCGTAACAAGGAAAACTTGATTGCTGCCGATGCAAAAATTCAGCAAATACTGGCCAATGCCAAAGCCTCGGGTGCTTTGCCTGCCAACCTGAACGTTATCCTCACTAACAATCAGGCAGACCAGATGAAGGTGCAAATCAGCAACTTGGAAAACAGCATCATTTTCGGGATGATTCTGGTAGTAGGTGTATTGCTATTCTTCATGGGCTTGCGCAACGCAATGTTTGTAGGAATTGCCATCCCGCTTTCCATGATGCTTTCGTTTATCATCCTGAGCTTCATTGGCGCTACCATCAACATTATGATTCTCTTTTCGTTAGTATTGGCGCTGGGGATGTTGGTGGACAACGCAATTGTGGTGATAGAAAATACCTATCGCCTGATGGAAGAAGGCAAAACCCGTTTGGAGGCAGCTTTGCAAGGGGTAGGAGAGGTTGCAGTACCCATCATCACCTCTACGCTGACTACATTGGGCGCATTCCTTCCGCTGATGTTTTGGGGCGGATTGGTAGGTGAGTTCATGAAGTTTTTGCCCATCACGCTGATTGTTGTGCTTTCAGCCTCTTTGTTTGTGGGGTTGGTGGTAAACCCCGTTGTGGCTGCAACTTTCATGAAGTTGGAAAGCGACCAAACCGCACCGAAGCCATTGGTTCGTTTTGCTATGTTGTGCTTCGTGTTGGCTGTGCCCGCTTATTTCTTGGCCGATACCTACACTTGGGGCAATATACTAGTAACACTTGCAGTGCTAACCCTTGTCAATGTGTTCTTTTTCCGTCCGGCTTCGCGCTGGTTTCAAGACGTACTGCTTACCAAATTGGAAGTGTTGTACAAAAACACCATTCGTTTTGCCTTGAAAGGACGTTTGCGCCCGCTGTCGTTTTTCTTTGGCAGCATTGTGCTGATGTTTGCAGGTATCATCATCTACTTTGGCAGCAAGCCAATGGTTGAGTTTTTCCCCAATGCAGAGCCGTCTATTGTTTACTTGTACATAGAAGCACCGTTAGGGTCAGACGTAAATACGACCAATCAACTCACGGAAGCTGTTGAGAAAAAAGTTTACGAAGTGCTGCGTCCCTATGAAAAAGCAGTTAAGGCCATTATTACCAACGTGGGCGAGGGAACAAGCAACCCCAATGATTTTTCGCAAGGCAATTCCGTTACTCCGCACAAGAGTAAAATTACCGTAAACTTTGTAGAGTATTCACTGCGTGGCGGCCTGAATACCCGCGAAGCACAGCGCGAACTCAGCGAAATGGCCAAAACCATACCGGGCCTGAAAATCGTAACCGATGCCCAAAGAAGCGGCCCGCCTGTGGGAGCTCCTATCAATATTGAAATTATTGGCGATGACTATCTCACGCTGATACGCGAGGCCGAGAAAATGCAGGAAATTATAGAGAAAAGCAACATTGCAGGCATAGACGGCTTGAAAATAGGCATAGACATCGGCAAGCCTGAACTGCTGTTGCAAATTGACCGCGCCAAAGCCCAGCGCTTAGGACTTTCTACCTCCATGCTGGCAATGAATATGCGGACAGCCATTTATGGAAAAGAAATTTCCAAAATTAAGGACGGTAAAGACGATTACCCCATCAACCTGCGGCTTGGCGATAACTTCCGCTATGACCTTTCGCGCCTCAACGACCAGAAAATCACTTTCCGCGACAACAAAGGCCGTTTCAGTCAGATTCCCGTTTCTGCGGTTGCCAGCATGGAATACACTTCCTCATTTGGTGCGGTAAAACACAAAAACAACGAACGCTTGGTAACGCTGACTTCCAATGTAACGGAAGGTTACAATGCCAATGAAGTAGTTTCACAGGTAAAAGAAGCACTTGCCGACTATACGCTGCCCCCGGGTTACAGTTTCAAATTTACAGGCGAGCAGGAAGAACAGGCAAAATCAATTGCATTTTTGATGAATGCCATGCTGATTGCATTGGCACTGATTTTCCTGATTCTTGTATCGCAGTTTAATTCTCTTACGCAGCCACTGCTGGTAATGGCAACCGTGCCTTTCAGCTTGATAGGCGTATTCCTCGGGCTTGCGATAACCCGCTCCGATTTTGTGGTGATTATGACCGGTATCGGTATTATTTCGCTGGCAGGTGTGGTTGTAAACAATGCCATTGTATTGATAGACTGTGCCAATATGCTCATAGCAAACCGCAAGCGCGAGTTGGGCTTATCCGAAGATGAGCGATTAGATGCCAACGAAGTGCGGGAAGCACTCATTCAGGCTGGCTTTATGCGCCTTCGTCCGGTATTGCTGACAGCTATTACCACCGTTTTGGGCTTAATTCCGCTGGCCATCGGTTTGAACGTTGATTTCTTTGGCTTGTATTCTCATTTCAACCCCGATATCTATTGGGGCGGTCAAAATGCCGATTTCTGGGGGCCTATGGCATGGACGGTAGTATATGGGCTTACCTTCTCTACCTTCTTGACGCTGGTAGTAGTGCCTGTGATGTACTTCCTTGCCGACCGCCTGACTTATCGTTTAGGTAAGTTGTTTGCATAAGCGTTAATTGTAGTATCTGATTTCGTTAGTAGTCAGTGTTGCCGCACCCTTTGGGTGTCGGCAACCTTTTTTTGTATAGTTTTGCAGCCTTATGAATGCTGCCGAAAACAAGCTGATTTATCGCCGACTTTCCCAAAAGGGCTTTAAACCTTCGCATGTAGCCGAAGTAGGTGTTTACTTGCCCGAAACGTCTAATATTCTGGACTATATCAAACAAGGTATCCGCACCACGCTCGTGGAGGCAGACCCACGCTATGTGGCAGCCATTCGGGAATATTTTGGCGATAAATACCCCATTACGCTGCATCCCGTAGCAGTTTTTGACAGCGAAGGAACCATTGAGTTGATGAATCGGGCAGCTTCTACTTTTGCAAGCATATTGGAGAGCAGCCCTGCGCTGGTAAACGATGCTTACAAAAAACAGGATGCCGATAAATTTACCGTTCCTGCTAAACGATTTGACAGCTTAGACGACGGTACGATAGACCTGTTAAGCATTGACATAGAAGGTTGTGAGTGGTATGTGCTTAAACACATGATAAGCCGTCCTGCCGTTATTTCGGTTGAAACCCACGGCAAGCGCTACATCAATCCCTTTATTAACGAAATAACCCAATGGATGGAAGACAACGGCTATGAGCTTTGGTACAAAGACTCTAGCGACAGCGTGTATATCCGTCGCGGGTTGTTTCCCGTAACGGCTGCCGACCGCAGGAATCTCCTGTTCAGCGAGTGGCTGCTTGCATGGAAGCGGTTCAAAGCCAATGTAAAGGATGCTCTATTGGGCAGAAATCAATGATTACCTACCGTCAGTTTGAAGCCCACACCGTGCAGGTTTTCAATGGCGATTCTTTCATCGGCTTTCAGGTATTTGCGCAGTCGGGAAATGAATACGTCCAAACTTCTTCCGGCAAAATAATCGTCTGTTCCCCATATTTCCTGTAAAATTTCTTCGCGTTTCAATACACTTCCTTTGTGGCGGCAGAAAAGTGCGAGCAAGTCGGCTTCCCGTTTGGTAAGCAGTTGTTTGCTGTCGCCGTTGATGAGCAACAGGTTATCCATATCAAACAGATAATTGCCTATGTAATAGGTGTTTGTTGCAGTCGGAGGGGCACTCACTTTGCTGCGCTTCAGAAATATCTGAATTTTTAAGTCCAATTCTTCTATGCTGAAAGGCTTTGTCAGGTAGTCATCCGCGCCAAGCCGCAGCCCGTTGATTTTATCTTCCTTTTGCGATTTGGATGTCAAAAAAATAATGGGAATTTCAGCGTCCAATTGCCTGATTTCTTTGGCAAGCGAAAAACCGTCTAAGTCGGGCAGCATTACATCCAGCACGCAAACATCGGGGCGTTGTGCCTTAAAGGCAGCAAGCGCATCTTTTCCGTTTTCGCAATGACGGACGAGGTAGCCGCGCAGTTCCAAATTGTCCTTAGTTACAAAACCCAGACTCAGGTCGTCTTCTACATACAAAATTTGAGGAGTTGGCATGAGCAATTATTGGGATTGTTTGGGTATCACGATTTCAAAAATGCTGCCGCCGCTTGGGGGGCAACTGAGCCTGATTTGCCAGCCGTGCGCTTTTACGATGTTGCCCACATAGTGCAAACCAAGCCCAAATCCTTTGACATTGTGTAAATTACCGGTAGGAATGCGGTAAAATTTTTGAAATATTTTTTTGCGGTATTGTTCGGGAATGCCCGGGCCGTTGTCTGCTACGCGCAGAATAACCCGTTCGTTTTCCGATAGTACCTCCAAAGAAATTTCCGGATTTTTACCCGAATACTTAACGGCATTGTCCAACAAATTGATGATAAGGTTAGTCAAATGGCTGCTGTCGGCATTGATTATTGCCGGAACTTCGCTCAACGATAGTTTTATCAAGGCTTCAATGCCTTTTTCCTTTAATTGCAACTGAAAATAGCTGACCGTTTCGGCTGCTAATTCATTGAGATTCAGGGTTTCTTTCTGCAACGTCAGCCCGATTCGCTCGGCGCGGTTGGCCTGCAATACACTCTCTACTTGTTTTTGCAGCCGCTGCGTTTCTTTTTTGATGATTTGTGCATAGCGAAAAAGCCGCTCGGGCTGTTTCACAATATCGGGATTCATCAGTACGTCGGATGCTATGTTGATGGTAGAAATCGGCGTTTGAAATTCGTGGGTCATATTGTCCACAAAATCCTTTTGAATCTCGGCCAGCCGTCGTTGTGCCAGAATCACATAGAGTGCATAGGCAAAAAACAGCACCAATGCCAAAATCAGGAAAGAGGAAAAAGCCCACAGCCGCATATCGTACAACAGATATCGGTTTTTATGTGGAAAACTCACGCCAAAATAGTAGATAAATTTGTCGTATTTGGGTAATTCGCGACGGGTAACGGCCTCCTCTTTTTTGTTATTGCTGTGTCGGATATAGCTTCCGTACATCATTTTATCCGTCGTGCAGTCGTAGATACCGTATTCAAAATCAAGTTGCAGGTTACGCTTGCTGAACTCGCGTTTGAGGTACGATTCCAGAATGTTTACGTCAATCACATCATTTACATTTACGATAAAATAGTCCGACGCTACCTGATTGACTACATCGGCAATGGGCAGCGTGCTTTTATTATAGGCTGCAATTTGCTCGGCAACCGTTTGGAGCGCAATGTGGATGCTTTGGTCTAATTGCTTTTCTTTCAAATTAAACGCATTGCTCACCCAGTAAATCTGTGTGAGGATAATCCCGATAATGCTCAGCGTAGCGGGAATCACTAATCGGCGAATGGTTTGGCGCTGCATTAACAAGTCATTAACAAACCTTATCAATTCATTAACGCAAAGATTGCAGGTCTTTACGTTCTTTTGCAAAAAGAATGTTTCACCATTAAATAAAATCCTTGCCATGAAAAAGCAATTCTTCTTCACACTGGTGTTTGCCCTGATGGTTTCCGTAGTTTCATTTGCACAAAATGTACAAACAAAACCGGTTGCACAAAACAGCAATCTGGCCGTGTTCCAGTGGGATAAAACTACTTATGACTTTGGCAATATCCCTCAAAATCAGCCTGTTACGGCTGTTTTTAAGTTCAAAAATACGGGAAAAGTACCATTGGTAATTACCAGCGCGGTAGGTTCTTGCGGTTGTACAGTTCCCAACTGGCCAAAAGACCCGATTGCTCCGGGCGAATCAGCAGAAATTAAAGCAACCTTCAATGCGGCTGCGGCAGGTGCTTTCAACAAAACCGTCAGCATTACGGCCAACGTAGAAGGCGGAACAGCCATTTTGACACTGAAAGGCAACGTAGAAGTGAAGCAGTAAGTAATTACCGTACATATTTTGCTCATTGCCGTTTGTTGGTATATATTGCCGACAAACGGCAATTTTGTTTTACTATGTTCCGAAAAATATCTGTATTTATGGTTGCCTGCTGCTGGGCAACCCTTGTAGCGGCACAAAGCAATTTACCGCGCATTTTATCTTTACAAGAACGTGCAGTTGTTCGCGACCGTTTGCTGGAAGAACGCATGACCACCGTATTGCCTGCGCTGATGCGCGAAAATGGCATTGACCTGTGGCTGCTGATTGCAGAGGAGTATAACGAAGACCCTGTTATGCGCACCATGCTGCCCTCTACGTGGATTGCCGCGCGCCGAAAAACCATTTTGTTCATTTACGATAAAGGCGGCAATCAGGGGTTGGAACTGCTGGCGGTTGCCCGCTACAATGTCGGTAATTTGTTCAAAGCTGCGTGGATTCCCGAACAAGAGCCCGACCAATGGAAGCGTCTCATGCAACTGATAGAAGAACGCAACCCCAAGCGAATTGCACTGAACTACTCGGAAACATTTGCTCATGCAGACGGCATCAGTCGCACCGAATATGAGAACTTTATGAGCCGTTTGCCCGAAAAATTCAAGGCCAATGTAGTTTCGGGCGAGCGTTTGGCCGTAAACTGGCTGGAAACCCGCACTCCTTCCGAAATGATGATATTTGAGCAGGCAAGCCGCATTGCGCACCTGATTATTGCCGAAGGACTTTCCGAGAATGTGATTCAGCCCGGTGTTACCACCACCGACGAGGTGGTTTGGTGGTATCGTGAACGCATGGCCGAACTGAAATTGCAGGCATGGTTTCACCCCACGGTAGATGTGCAGCGCCCCGACCAGCCACTCTACTCTTTTGCTTCCCGCCCCGACGGGCAAACGGTTATTATGCCCGGCGATGTATTGCACATAGATTTTGGCTTTGAGTACATCGGTATGCACACCGATACCCAGCAGATGGCATATGTGCTCAAACCCGGGGAAACCGATGTGCCCGAATATCTGAAAAAAGCACTGGCTGTCGGCAATCGTTTACAGGACATTCTGACCGGCCATTTTAAAGCAGGCAGAACGGGCAACGAAGTGCTGAAACAAACGCTTGCACAGGCCAAAAAGGAAGGCATCAATCCGCAGGTGTATTCGCATCCGCTGGGTATGCACGGCCACGCCGCCGGCCCTGCCATCGGTATGTGGGACAATCAGGAAAGCGTGCCCGGCACAGGAGAATATCCGCTGCGCCCCAATACGGCCTATGCCATCGAGCTGAACGTGAAAGTGCCGCTGCCCGAGTGGAACAACAAAGAAATACGCATCATGCTGGAACAACCTGCCGTTTTTCAGGACAACGGACAGGTTCGCTACATAGACGGGCGACAAAAAGAATGGCTATTAATTCCAAGAAAAGTACAATATTTGAAGCCGTAAGAGCAACCGGATACATCCAAACTGCGTATCACTATGAAATTGAACATGCCAGTTTTTATGCAAAAGACCTTGCGCAATATCATCATCGTCATCTTATTGATTTTTGCGGTCAGCTATGCCAAAGCGCAAAACGACAGTACTTTTACTCCACGCAAACAGTCTGCAAAGGCCGACGATGGTACGCGATTTATTGACCGCGTCCGTTTCGGGGGTAATTTCAGCTTTCAGTTTGGTAACGTAACTTTTATTGACGTATCGCCTTTGGCCTTCTACCAGGCAACACCACAGTTGCAGGTAGGCGTGGGTGCTACCTATCAGTACATTCGTTTCAGTTTCAGAGGCTTCAATACAACGGCTAACAGCATTTACGGCGGGCGTGTATTCGGGCGATTTTTCCCGTTTTCCACTTCTCCGTTTTTTGCTCATGCAGAGTACGAAAGCCTGAATGCCGCCTATTTTGACCAATTGGTAGGCGAAGTACGCCGCGGATGGATTCCGGGCACATTTTTAGGAGCAGGTTACAGCCAGCGGATGGGGCAGCGTGCGGCATTCAACTTTACGGTACTTTACAATTTCTCATGGAATCAGTTTCGCTCGCCCTATGCAAGTCCTTGGGTGGTGCGTGCCGGATTCCATTTTTAGCACATTGGCAGTCTGACGCCTGCATTGAATCAATCGGGTTGTCAGAAATATCATAATTTCTGTGTATATTTCGGTAACGTTTGTACGCGGTCAATTTTTTTCAATCAGAATAACAGGCAATGATTTTCAGAAGTAAAAAAACGCTGGACAAAAACTATAAGTTCAAAGACTTAAAGGTTTACAGCTCTACCGAATGGCTCGCCGACGGTAAGAAGAAATACCGCACAGTCTTTGAAAACATGGAGACTACTTACCTTTACTGCGAGCTTTCGTTTTACAATAAACTGTTTGATGAGGAAGATTGGGAATGTAATATTCTCATCCGCTGCTATCGTCTGACCGAAAAAAATAAACGCGAAGAAGTCTGTGAAATAAAGTTAGATAATTATAGGGTATCGGCAGAGGACAATATTGTCATGGTACGTGAGGGTTGGGGCAACCAATCGCCGGGCGTATTTTGGACACGCGGCGACTACCAGTGGGAAGCCAGCATAGACGATGAGATAGTGGGTAAAAAGAAATTTTATGTAGAAAACGGAGGCCCCGTTTCCGATACAGAGAACCCGTATTTTGAAATTGAGCGCATCAGACTCTACGAAGGCCCCAACAAAGGCGTAAGTGTGGAAGACCGCGTTTATTACACACAGTTTGATGCCAAAGATACCCGTTATGTATGGGCCGAATTTACTTTTCAGAACATGCAAAGTAATTCGTGGTACTGCGAATTGTTTTTCAATTTCTACAACGACTCGGCACAACTCAAAGGCGTAACCACCGAATTGCGGCGCATCAACCCCGAAGAAGACACTGTTACCATAACTACCGGCTGGGGCAGTGATACGCGCGGTTCTTGGTATGTGGACAAGTACACCTTAGAAGTAATTTTTATGGATCATCTGGTAGCTGTTGTGCCTTTTGCCACCGGCGACAGCTACGTAAGAGGCGAAAGCCCCCTGCTGCGCGGTAACGACATACATCCGCCGCAGCAAGCCTTTACCGATGAGGAGGTAGATGAGCCGATGGATGTGGTTTTGCAACGCTTAGACAATCTGGTAGGCTTGCAAAAAATCAAAACCCGCATCCACGACTACATTCATTACTTGAAGTTTTTGCAATTGCGCAAAAGTCGCGGGTTTGATGAGAGTCGCAAAATCAATCTTCATGCGGTTTTCAAAGGAAATCCGGGAACGGGCAAAACCACTATCGCCAAAATGCTCGGTAAAATCTACAAAAATCTCGGCCTGCTTTCCAATGGGCGCGTACATGAGGTAGGCAGAGCAGAGCTTGTCGGACAGTATATCGGCCAGACCGCACCGAAGGTAAAAGAACTGATTGACAAAGCTCGCGGCGGCATCTTGTTTATTGATGAGGCTTATGCACTTGTTCGCAACCCTGAGGATACCAAAGACTACGGGCATGAAGTGATAGAAACGTTGGTGAAAGAAATGTCCGACGGCCCCGGCGATATTGCCATTATTGTAGCAGGCTATCCCAAAGAAATGGATACCTTTTTGGAGGCTAACCCGGGTCTGAAATCCCGTTTCGGAATGTATTTTGACTTCCCCGACTACGTTCCGCAGGAAATGCTTAAACTGATAGAAATAGCCTCCGAACAGCGACAGATTAAGTTTAGCAAAGAAGCCTTTGATTTTCTCTACAAAAAAATTGTAGAAAAATTCCGCAGCCGCGACCGCACTTTTGGCAACGCCCGATTAGTTAATTCGCTGGTTGATGAGGCCAAAATGAATATGGGGTTGCGTGTGATGCGCCAAAGCAACCATGCAGACGTTACGCACGATATGCTGCAAACCGTAGAACTGGTTGATATTCAGCGCATTTTCCAGCAAGATTCACGATTGCTGCCCGATATTCAGGAAGACGAAATGATGCTGGAAGAGGCACTCTCCGAGCTCAACAGCATGATTGGCCTGACGGAAATTAAAAATCAGATTCACGAACTGATAAAGTTAGTCCGTTTTTACAGAGAAACCGGCAGGGACATTCTGAATCGCTTTTCGCTGCATACGGTTTTCAAAGGAAATCCCGGTACAGGCAAAACAACTGTTGCAAGAATTATCGCCAAAATCTACAAGGCATTGGGCATTTTGGAACGCGGACAGCTGGTAGAGTGCGACAGGCAATCATTAGTGGCAGGTTTTGTCGGCCAAACAGCACTGAAAACCAAAGAAAAAATAGACGAAGCCATCGGAGGCGTATTGTTTGTGGATGAGGCCTATGCACTTGCATCTAACGGAATCGGTAACGACTTTGGCCACGAAGCATTAGAAACCATTTTGAAGCAAATGGAGGACAGACGCGGTGAGTTCATTGTTATAGTAGCCGGCTACCCTGAAAATATGGACAGATTTATTGAATCTAACCCGGGCTTAAAATCTCGGTTCGATAAAACCATGATTTTCCCGGACTACTCCGTAGACGAACTGTATCAGATTGCCGTTGCTATGCTGGCTTCGGAAAACCTGCATTTGGCCGATGAGGAAGTGCAGGCATATTTGCGCCGACAGTTGCAACTGATGCATGAGAAACGCGATAAATATTTCGGCAATGCCCGCTCGGTGCGCAAGTTTATCAGCGAAGTTATTCGCAAGCAACACCTGCGCATGACCACCCTTGACCGAAGTGCGCGCACCGAAGAAGCACTGCAAACCGTCATCCTGAGCGATATGCAAAACATCAGTGCCGACGAAGAATCGTTGATGGGACAACGGAAAATCGGTTTCCGATAAAAAAAATCAGCAATCACAATAAAAAGTCCGACGGGAATATTTCCGTCGGACTTTTTATGTGAAGCAGTTGAGCAAAGTAAAACGCACACACATTTACGCCGAAGTTACATATGCAAATATCGCAACGCTTATCCGCTGTGATTATATACAAAAGTGCAGCAGATTTTGCGAAAGATTTTTGTGTAAATTATTGAAAAACAAGGGTTTAAACCTAAATGTTCTATCAGCCCCTTCAGGTTTGTCTATAAATGGCTTCTTTACTGAATCCCCATTTCAATTTTGAGGAAATGTCCTGTGTAGCTGGTCGGATGATGGATGATTTCCTCGGGTGTGCCTTCAAAAATGATATTGCCGCCCTTTTCGCCGCCTTCCGGCCCTAAATCAATCAGGTGGTCTGCTACTTTAATCATATCCATGTTGTGCTCAATAACCAGTACGGTATTGCCTTTGTCCACCAGTTTATTGAGTACGTCGAGCAGGTGTTGGATATCTTGAAAATGCAGGCCTGTTGTCGGCTCGTCGAGGATGTAGAGTGTATTACCCGTATCTTTTTTTGACAATTCGGTTGCAAGTTTTACCCGCTGCGCTTCTCCTCCGGAGAGCGTGGTGGCGTGTTGCCCCAGTGTGATATAACCCAAACCGACATCGTTCAGCGCCTTAACCTTGCGCAAGATAGAAGGCTGAAATTCAAAAAATTCTACGGCCTGCTCTACGGTCATGTCCAGCACATCGGCAATAGATTTACCTTTGAAACGTACTTCCAATGTTTCGCGGTTGTAGCGCTTGCCCTTACAAGTTTCGCAGTCCACCAATACGTCGGGTAAAAATTCCATCACAATTGTTTTTTTACCTGCCCCTTCGCAAGTTTCGCAGCGCCCGCCCTTAACGTTAAACGAAAAGCGCCCGGGCTTGTAGCCCCTGATTTTAGACTCGGGCAACTCGGCGAATAAACTCCGAATGTCGGTGAACATGCCTGTGTAGGTCGCCGGATTGGAACGCGGGGTGCGCCCAATGGGAGTTTGGTCTATTTCAATAACTTTGTCGATGTGTTCCAGCCCTTCAATGGCTTCATAGCTGAGCGGTTCTTTTTTGGCATTGAAAAAGTGGCGATTCAGAATAGGGTAGAGGGTTTCGTGAATTAACGACGATTTACCGCTGCCCGAAACGCCTGTTACGCAAATCATTTTGCCCAGAGGCAGTGTTAGCGTTACGTTTTTCAGGTTATGACCTTTTGCGCCCCTCAATACCAGCGAATGGCCTGAGCCTTTGCGCCGCTTTTCGGGCAAGACTATTTGCAGGCGATTGCTCAGAAAATCGGCTGTCAGACTTTTTTGTGCCAAAAATTCTTTCGGGCTGCCTGCTGCTACCACTCTGCCGCCATGAATACCCGGCCCGGGGCCTATGTCAATTATATAATCCGACTCGAGCATCATGTCCTTGTCATGTTCTACCACAAGTACGGTATTGCCCAAATCGCGCAGGTCTTTCAGAGCCTTGATGAGTTTCATGTTGTCGCGCTGGTGCAGGCCGATGCTTGGCTCATCCAAAATGTACAATACACCGACTAACTGCGTGCCTATTTGCGTAGCCAGACGAATCCGCTGGCTTTCACCCCCTGAAAGCGTGCGCATGGTGCGGTTCAGCGTCAGGTATTCCAGCCCTACATCCTTCAAAAAGCCTATGCGCTTGTTAATTTCTTTGAGTACCTCGGCGGCAATGACGCGCTGCCGTTCGGAAAGACGAGGGGGCAGCTCTGCAAACCATGCCGACAGTTCGCGAATATCCATTTCGGCCAGTTGCGCAATATTTTTATCGGCAATGCGGAAATGCAGCGACTGAATTTTCAAGCGCGCACCGTTGCAGGTAGGGCAGGTTTTAGACTCCATAAATTCTTTCACCCATTCCGAGGTGCTTTCTCCGCCGTGTTCTAATTGCTTTTGCAAAAATGTGATGATACCCTCAAACTTTGTGTACCAGTCCTGCCCCGGGTATTTGACCGATTTGACGGGAATTTCTTCGCCCGTACCGTAAAAAATAGCCTGAATTACTTCCTCGGGCAGCTTGTAGAAGGGTGTGCTGATGCTTTGTTTGTACTTTTTCAGGATGCTTTCCAACTGTTTAAAAATCCAGATGTCGCGATATTCGCCCAGAGGAGCAATAGCACCTTGGCTGATACTCAGCGTTTCATCGGGAACAACGGAATTGCGGGTAAATTCTTCAATTACACCCAACCCGTTGCAGGTTTCACATGCGCCGTAGGGCGAATTGAAGGAAAACATGTTGGGCGCGGGCTCGTCGTAGGCAATCCCCGATTCAGGATCCATCAGGTATTTGGAATAGAAACGGGTTTGACCGTTCTCGTCCAGTGTCATCACAATGCCTTTGCCTTCTTTCAGTGCTGTTTTCAGCGACTGTGTGATGCGGAAACGGTCGGCTTCACGAACAATTACGCGGTCTATAATAATTTCTATATCGTGAATTTTGTAGCGGTCAAGCTGCATTTTTGGCGTAATGTCCATCACTTCACCATCCACACGAACTTTGTTATAGCCCATTTTGCTAATCTGAACAAACAGCTCGCGATAGTGCCCTTTGCGGCCTTTGACTACGGGGGCTAAAATGCTCAACTTTTTATCGGCAAATTCGGAAAGCAACAGTTCGATAATCTGGTCTTCCGTTTGCCGAATCATTTTATTGCCTGTAACGTAGGAGTAGGCTTCTCCTGCACGGGCAAACAGCAGACGCATAAAATCATAAATTTCGGTAGTAGTACCGACTGTACTGCGCGGATTGCGCGAGGTTGTCTTTTGCTCAATTGAGATTACAGGGCTTAATCCGTTGATTTTATCAACATCGGGACGCTCCATATTGCCAATAAAACTGCGCGCGTATGCCGAAAAACTCTCCATATAACGGCGCTGCCCCTCTGCGTAAATAGTATCGAAGGCAAGGGATGATTTCCCGCTGCCGCTGATGCCTGTAATGACAACCAGTTGATTGCGAGGGATGGTTACGTCAATATTTTTCAGATTATGCTCGCGTGCGCCGTAGATTTCAATCAGTTCTTCTTTGCTACCGGAGGGCTTACCATTTTGTGCCGACATACCTGTAAGGTGGTTGAAACCGCAAATTTAGCCGATGATTCAGAGTAAAATAAGCCGTGTTTGTTTTTAATTCACCAAAAAGCACGGTAACTGTCATACATTTGCTTAATTTTAGAGTTATAGCATTATAAGTCTGTTTTTTGCCGTATGAGCGATAGTCGTTATTCCCAATTGATGGTACGAGTTCCTGTTTTTATAGCCCTTGCCATTTGTGCAGGCATTTTTATCGGCGCAAAAATGTTTGGTTCTCACTCGGGCAAATCCACGGGAGATGTAATCAATAACTCCAACAAACTGCGTGAGATACTGAATTACATAGACAAGTACTATGTGGACTCTGCCAACACCAACGACCTGACCGATTATGCCATTAAACGCATGTTGGAAAAATTAGACCCGCATACAGTTTACATACCGGCCAAAGACATGAAAATCATGGGCAATCAGTTGAAGAGTCATTTTGAAGGCATCGGCGTTCAGTTCACTATCCTGCGCGATACGCTTCAAGTAGAACTTCCACTGGCAGGAGGCCCTGCCGAAGCTGCCGGTATCAGGGCAGGAGATAAAATTGTGTATGTGAACGGCGAACGCATTGCAGGTATCGGGCTTACCAACCGAATGGTATATGACAAATTGCTGGGTAAAAAAGGAAGCCAAGTAAACTTGGCAATTGTGCGCAAAGGGTTTAGAGATACGCTTAGCTATGTGCTGACACGCGACAAAATTCCGCAATACAGCCTTGAAGTTGCTTACATGATTGCCGATAAAACAGGCTATATACGCCTTGCCCGCTTTGGTGAGAGTGCTTACGATGAGTTTAAGGTGGCTCTGGAAAAACTGACTGCACAGGGCATGAAACAACTGATATTTGATTTGCGCGGTAACAGCGGGGGGTATATGGACAGAGCGGTTAAAATTGCCGATGAGTTTATCGGCGGCGATAAACTGCTTGTGTACACAGATGGCCGCGATGACTCACAAGACGAACAGTTTCATGCTTACCGCAACGGCTTGTTTGAGAAAGGCGCTGTTATTCTGCTCATAAATGAAGAAAGCGCATCCGCATCCGAAATTGTGGCAGGTGCGCTGCAAGACAATGACCGCGCTTTACTTGTCGGCAGGCGCTCTTTCGGCAAGGGGCTTGTGCAGCGTCCCATCATGCTTTCCGATGGCTCGGAACTGCGCCTGACTATCTCCCGCTATTACACACCAAGCGGGCGCTCTATTCAAAAACCGTATGAAGACGGAAAAGCAGAACAATATGCCGACGATTTCTCCCGCAGGCTGGCACATGGCGAGTTGTTCGTTGCCGACAGCAACCGATTTGATGAAAAATTGAAGTATAAAACTGCGTTGGGGCGCACCGTTTACGGCGGCGGCGGCATCATGCCCGATGTCTTCGTACCTTCCGATACTTCTTATCAAACCCCTTACCTGAATAGCATCCTGAGCGCCAATCTGCATCGGGAGTTTACTTCCAACTACATCGCTAATCATCAGGCAAGTTGGAAAAGCAAGCCGCTTTCTGTTTTCTTAGAACAGTTTAACGTATCTGATGCCATGCTTCAATCGGTTATAGAGGCAGCCGACAAAGAAAAGCTGACTTTCAATGCCGCACAGTGGAACAAATCGAAAAAATACTTCACTACGCTGATAAAAGCGCTGATTGCCAGAGGTATATACGGCGAAGAAGGCTTCTACCGCGTGATGAATCAGCAAGACAAAGTCGTGCAAAAAGCCCTGACACTGTTTGATGTTGCCGGTAAAATAGAGAAAGGTGAACCTGTTGAAATCAATTAACAACTTGTATGAAGCGCTCCTTGCTTAAATTCAAAAACTATGAAGTCCACTCCGTTACTACCGTTTATGCGGGCAATAAAAATGCAAATATTGCCACATGGATGATGCAAAGCGGCATGAAGGGGACTTTTTTAAGCGTAGCTCTCTACAAAGTTGATTACACCATTGAGCTGGTACGGCAAAGTGGCATACTCAATATCAACCTGTTGAGTATGGAGCAAAAAAACTTGATTAACAAATTGGGTAGAAAAAGCGGCCGCAACAGCGATAAGTTCAAAAATCTGCCTCATGCAATAGATGAACGCGGTTGTCCGTATCTTACGGAAGCCATCGGTTATGTAGCCTGTGAAGTACACGACACGGCAGACTCCGGCGACCACGAAATTTTCACCTGCCGTATCATACGGCAGGTAGTTCTAAACCCTGAAAAAGAGGTACTTACATACAAATATCTGAAAGATGCAGGTTTGATTCGCTAAAACTGCATCGTAACGGGGTAGCAATATTTTATTATTTTGATTATCTCCCTGTTTGTTGGTGAAAAGACAGGCCTGTAGCAGCAGTTAAGTGTGATTTTTTTGCCGCTCTTGGTTTTTCTGATGGATTTTCCGTTGAAAAACCTGCCTTCTATCAGGCTGTCCCACCACATATCGTACTCCTGTTTTTCATATACATCAAACGGTACGAGGTCGGCATGAGTCATTTCCAATAATTCTTCTTTGGTATAACCGATTATTTCTGCAAAGTTGTCATTCGCACTCAAAATCCTCTTGTCAATACCTATTTCTACCACTCCCAACAAGATATTAACTGCTATACTTTTGTTGGATAATTCATCATTAATACGTGCCATTTCTTCTTGCGTAGCGGCGAGTTCCTCCATATTTTGGCGCATTTCTTCCTCGCGGGCACGCAGGTCTTCGGTCTGATGCTGGCTTTGCTCGAGGAGTTCTTGTGTACGCTGGTTAATGCGCGTAGTAATGATAATAGAGGCTGTTATGTTAGCCAATCTTTCCGCCATTTCTACAATTAGCGCATCAAAAGGGCGGAACGAGGCAAATTCCATGACACCGATTACTATGTCATTTTGGAGCATTGGCACAATAAGCAGATGAGTAGGGGCAAGCTCGCCAAGGCCGGAGGCAATCTGAATATGCTCTTCCGGTATATTATTGGCGATAATATGCGCTTTTTCCATGAAAACCTGTCCAACCAATCCTTCTGAGGTAGAAAATTTTTTAGAAATGTACTTTCGCTTGCCGTTTGCGTAGCAGGCAATCATTTCTAAGTAAGAATGGTTGCCTGCCTCTTCGTGCAAAAACAGCGCACCCGCATTGGCATCTATGTAGCGTGTAATCAACGAAATAGCCCTGTCGCAGGCTTTCTCCAAGTCCTGACTGTAGGCGCGCAGCACATCGGAAAGTTCAGCCTGATGCAGAATACTTTTTTTGCGAATTTCCTCGCTTGCTTGCAGGGTTTTCAACTCTGCAAGAGAGGCGAGTAGTTCCTGATTGGTTTGTTCGGCCGATGCTTTTTGACGGCTGAGTTCTTTTAGCAGCTTCTCTGCTTTTCTTTTATCGCTTTCATTCAGGCGCACAAATATCAGCATAGATGCCATGTTGATGATAGCGCTCAGAAATATCAGCAAAAGAAAAAAATATGGTTCTTGCAGGATACTGTTATTTATATCGGGAATTTCTATCCAATCATTGGAGAAAGGCAGTAGAACAACAGCTGCTACGCCGAATACTGCTGATGTCAATAGTGGCGCTCTCTCTTTGGCATACGAAAAAATATTCCACGGTAAAATCCAAAAGGCAGTAATAATAATGCCTAATATTGCCAATGGCAATTCATTTTCCTTAACAAGAATTATGTGGATGATAAGTATGCTTAAAAAGAAGGCGTTAATAAAGAGTAGCCTGCCTGCCAAATGATAACCTGTAAAGATTATGACATATGACAATATGATGCATAATACATCAAAAGTAACAACTACTGTTAATTGGGGTATGTAATATGAGGCTATACCTCCTCCAAGCAAATAAGCAAAAAATGAAATAATGATAGAAAAGTTAGCGGTTTTAACCCGCATGAGGATATCGCTGTCGTCTATGTAGGTTGTGCCTACCTCGGTCAGTTTACTCAGAAAGTTGCTCATGTCTGTTGTACTGTGTTCATTGACGGCGAATTATTGCCCGGTAGGCTTAAATTCGCGCTTGGTTTCGGGCTTAAATTTAGTATTTGTTTTCTCAATTATTTGCCACGAAACACCGTCCGGCCCCGTAAAAACGAAACTGTTTTCGCCAAATTCGTTCTTTTGAATGGGGGAAGATTTAATTTGTTGTTTTTTAATCAGTTCGTAAACCATGTTCAGTTTGGGGGTGTAAAGCGAATGGAGGGTGATACCTAATTCGCCAATGCGTTGATTTTCGCTGCGGTCGGGCTTAGGGGCACGCGGTACAAAAAATTTGAGTTTGCCGCAAATATTATTGGGCGAAACAAAGCCGCGATAGTAATGGCTGTATCCTTGCGGCATATCAAATACACGGCGGGGGCCTTTTTGCCAATCACCGTCTATCACGGGAGCAGGTTCTTCGGGTTGCAGCCCCAAGGCTTCGCTGTAATAGCGCGTAACTGCCGCCATATCGCCTTTAATAATGAAATCGTGGTGGGTAAATTCGCTGGTTTGAAGAGGCGCATTGGGGTTAATGGTGCCGTAGCCCGGGATTTGGTAGCCGTAGCGCTGAAAAAATACATGCACAAACCACTCGCCGTAAATAGCCGTTTCCCGAACGCCTGCGGGACGGTTAAAAAAGCCCGGTTTACCGCTGCTCAGGTTGTAGAGGTCGTCAAAAATAGGTTCTATGGGCAGCCATTTTTCGCCATTTGCCCGTTCTAACTGATAAATATCTACAATGCGGGTGATGTCTTTGGTCATCATAACAGCCATGCGTTGCCCGATGGTTTCAGGGATACCATAGCCCACACCAGGGCCAAGAGGTTTTTCCCATGCCAGCAGCCGCAACAGGCCGTGGCTGTCCACCTCACCATTTTGCAATCTGTAACTTTTTAAAGGTGAATCAACGCCGTAGATGGCTTTTGCTTGCGCCGCAGTTATTACTGCACTGTCCACCACGCGGAATCCGAATTCGGCAAAGTAGCGAATGTGAAACTGCGGACGGTCGGTGCCGACCATTACTTCATAAACCCCGCTGATGCCCGTATCGGGCAATTGCATGTTTTGTTGAGCGATGGCCGCATATCCGACCATTAATAGTAAAGTTGTTGCTGCAAATATTTTTTTCATGAGTAGATGTTTTTAAGGTAATCAACTTATTTTTCCCAGTTGTCTTCCAAGAATGCGCCCGAAACTCAGCGCAGGTGTAATTAACATGCCGCCACAGAATGCATTGCCGCTGGTTGCCGCTGCTCCGAGTACCTCACCCGCAGCATACAGCCCATTAATAACATTTCCCTGTCTGTCAAGTACTTGCAGGTTGGCATTGACATGCAGGCCGCCGAAACTTATCAGTGAAGAGGTATAGCTGAGCATAGCATAGAAAGGCGCTTTGCTGATAGCATGTGTGAGAGTGCTCCTGCCAAACTCAGGGTCATTTTTTTCGGCAACGGCTTTGTTATAAGCCTCTACGCTTTTTTTCAAAGCCTCTGTTGGGATGCCTGTTTTGGCGGCCAATGTTTCTATGCTGTCGGCTTGTTGAATAAATTTACCATCAAGGGCGGCTTTTCTTATCTGCTCAGGTTTCCAACCGCGAATGACGGGTTCGCCATCATCAATAGACGGGTCATCAAAAATAAGCCAAAATTTTTCGCCGGGCTGGCGGGCAATGATTCGTTCGCGTACATCAGGGTCTAATTCATCCTCATTCAGAAATCTTTTACCTTCCGCATTCACATAAATCTCTCGTGGCGGGCGGTATTTAGAGGTAAACACCATTGCCCATGCGTTCCAATAGTCGGTTCTGCCCGAGCCGGGCTCCAATTCCACACCTCCTAAACTGGAAATATGTTTTTCGGCCCAGCGGAAAGCAGCACCTGCTTTTTGAGCAACCATAATGCCATCGCCGGTAGATGTAAGCGCCGCGGTACTCAATAAACGCGGTCTTTCGGGATGTACTTTTGCAAAAAATTCGGGGTTGGATGCATAGCCACCGGTCGTTAGTACTGTGTTTTTTGCAAAAAAATCAACTTTATTTTTGTTATGGCGCACTCGCACACCCACTACCTGATTTTTATGGACAATCAGGTCGGTTAATTGGTGTTGCAAGCGCACTTCAATATGGGCAGATTTTACATATTTCTCCCATAGCGGTAATATGGTTTGGAAAATAGAGCGTGCGGCATCCGTTCCCCAATAGGTTCGGGGCGTTTGGTAGGGGACGTGCCCGAATACCAATTTGGGAGTTGTCGGCTCAAAGGGGAATCCTAAATCTTCCAGCCAGTCAATGGTGTGGGGCGCTTCACGGGTTGCCAATGCTACCAGCGCGGGGTCGGCGGTATTTTTACACACCCGCATCACATCTTCATAGTGTTTTTCGGGGGAGTCGTCTATGCCCATGGCTTTTTGCCGCCGCGTTCCTCCGGCGCTCATATGACCTGCCGAAAGGTGCAAAGTCCCGCCAATTTTGTCGGCCTTCTCAATCACCAGTACTTTAGCTCCCTGTTCGGCTGCCGTAATGGCGCAGGGCATTCCGGCAGTTCCTGCCCCAACAACAATCAAATCGTATTTTTGAGCCGCACATTGGCCAAGCAAGTCAGAAACGTCATTCATCGTAACAAGTCCGATAAGGCCTATTTGTTTAATAAAATGCCGCCGCGGATGCGAATTTTCATTTTCCATTATTTTACAGGTATTTATTTAAAAAACTGTTTGTCAGTAAGTTGCAAGGCGCCGGTTGCAAATAGTTAATCAAGTTAATCAATTTATTCAAACCTGCAATTAAACAACTACTTTTTTAGGTCGGTCTTATTTGTATACCTTTGCCCTCCTGATGCCAACCCAATGGAGCAGTACTACGAGCTTTTTTTTTGCAAAACCCTGTTAAACAAGCAATTAATGGAATCCATTATCTGTATTGATGGTGTCGTAGGCGCCGGAAAGACAACCCTTGGTGAGATTGTTGCCAAAGAATTTGCGCTGGAGTTTTTCCGCGAACCTGTGGACGACAACCCGTTGTTAGACAAGTTCTACTATGACCAAAAGCGATACAGTTTTCCTTTGCAGGTGTATTTTCTGAACAAACGTTTTCGCATGTTAAAAGAGGCATCGCAACTCAGCGGCTGTGTGATGGACAGAAGCATTTACGGCGATGTGATTTTTGCCAAACTGCTGATGCTGGGCGGCAATATGTCGTCGGAAGAGTTTGCACTTTACGAAGAACTGCTGCACAATATGCTGGAGCATGTCAGCCGCCCCCGACTGATGGTCTATCTGGATATTACGACGGATAACGCCATTGCACGCATCAAAGAAAGGGGCAGAGATTTTGAGCAAGTTGTGCCGCGCGACTATTGGGAAGCGCTGAATCAACATTACAATGCATATTTTAAGCATTACAATTTCTCCGAACTGCTTACGATTGATGCCAATGATTTGGACTGGCGCAAGAGCAAGGAAGATTTGCGCTATGTGCTCGAGCTGATAGACAGTAAATTAGGCGCGGTAAAAACCAAATAGCCTGCTTGCATTAGAACATGCTGTTTTGCCGCAAAGGATTGCTGCGCGGTTTTAATCCGACATCCCAAATCCGCACTCCGAAATCCTGTCAGGAATCGGTTTTAAACCATTCCAATTGTCGGTTTACCGCGGCAACAAACTCATCGAGGCGGTCATTGCGGCGGTCGGTAAAGTAGTGCAACACATGGTTGCCCGTCAGTTCAACATTGATTTGCCAACTGCCCAACCAACCGTAGTAAGCCAAAATAAACCCGCTGATAGCCAGCGATGTACCTATCCAATAGCCTAAAATACTTTTGTAGGTAGCCAGTGCAGCAAAACTGCCGACAACAGCCCCGATAATCAGCGGAAAAGTCAGCCGCTTGAATTGCAAATTCAACCCTTTTATCTTTTGCAAAGGTAAATTCCGCCGAAGCGATTTGGCCTCAATCAGCAGCCGTTTGGCTGTCAGTGAAAGATGTTGCCCGCCGTCGGTGTGATAATCGCTGATAACATTTTCATACTGCTGCAACCACGGGTAATAATAGGTATAGTGATACCGCCACTGTCGCGTGGTTTGCCCGCTTGCTACCCTGTATTTAAAGTTTGTAGTCGCCATGCTTTTGCAGGTAGTTCACCAATCCGCCTTCGGCAAGAATATCCATCATTACTTGCGGCAGAGGGGCTGCACGGTGCAACTTACCCGTAGTTTTATTGAGTACGGTTCCTTCGGCCAAGTTAATTTCCAACTCATGCCCCGTTTCGATGTCATGTTTGGGGATTTCCAACAATGGCAACCCGATATTAATGGCATTGCGATAGAAAATCCGTGCAAAAAATCGTGCAATTACAGCCGAAACACCTGCCGCCTTAATCGCCACCGGTGCCTGTTCGCGCGAAGAGCCGCAACCAAAATTATTTCCGCCGACAATAATATCTCCTTTCTGCATACGCGTACGGAAATCAGGGTCGAGGTCTTCTAATACGTGTGAAGCCAACTGGCTGATATCCAGTGTTTTAGTATATTTACCCGGAATAATTCTGTCCGTATCGATATTATCGCCATAGGCGTGTGCAAATCCTGTTATCATAATCTGTCTGCTGCTGTAAAAATGTTTTTTTCCAAATTTAAGCGGTTTCCCGCAAAAGAAGCATTGTCTGGCTGCTTTTACCTAATTTCGGAACTGAAAAACCCATAAACACGTATGTCTGACTTAACAGCTTTTGCTTTATTGTGCTTCACCTCGTTTTTTACCATTCTCAATCCAATTGGGGTGATGCCTGTTTTTATGACCATGACTGCCGATTTGGATAGTGCTGCCAAAACCAAAACAGCACGCAAGGCTGCGCTTACCTCATTTATCACCATGGTTACATTTGCATTTACAGGTAAGTTGTTGTTTCAGTTTTTTAACATTTCTGCTGATAGTTTTCGAGTAGTAGGAGGGATTATCTTTTTCTCGATGGGCTACGAGATGTTGCAGGCGCGCCTTTCCCGCATGAAAGTCAGTGAAGAAGATGTGCGGCAGTACGTAACCGATATTTCCATTACGCCACTGGCTATCCCGATGATATGCGGCCCCGGTGCCATTACCAATTCCATTGTGCTGATGGAAAGCGCCGGTACTTTTGAGAAAAAAGCAGTGCTCATAGGTATGATGGCACTTGTGAATGCTATTGTCTTCGTAGTGCTTTGGGGCTCGGCAGGCATCAGCAAAGCCCTCGGCGACACAGGCAATAAAATACTGATGCGCCTGATGGGGCTGATAGTGATGGTAATTGCAGTTGAATTTTTCTTCAGCGGCCTGCGCCCGATTTTACGCAGTATATTTAATGTGGGCTAAAATGTCAAACTAATTTTACATAGCTGCCCAATAGTTTGATATGGTCGCCGTGCTTAGCCAAAATAGGTGCAATTGCTTCATCCTCGCAGTGCCCGTCAAAATCTATGAGGAACCAGTAATTGAACTTTCCTTTTTGCTTGGCAGGGCGGCTTTCTATTTTGGTAAGATTAACGCCTGCCTCGTTGAAGTCGTTGAGAAAACTTGCCAAAGTACCTGCTTTGGTGTCGTTGTCTAACTTAACAATGAGACTTGTTTTTGAACCTGCTGCTTTCTGGTTGTTAAAATCTTTGCTGATAATCAGAAAACGGGTGCGGTTATATACGCTGTCTTCAATGTTCTCGAACAACAACGGAAGTTTGTGGATAGTAGCGGCCACACGTGCGCATATTGCTGCTGCATAGGGCTCTTCCGAGGCTAACTTGGCTGCTTTGGAAGTAGACTCTACGGGGATTAGCTCCACATTGCTATCGCCAAAATATTCGTCTAAAAAGCGTTTGCATTGCCTAAAAGCAATGTCTTTTGAGTAAATCTTTTTGATATGCGAGAGTCTGTCTTCCATAGAAGCAAAAGTGAAGTGAATGTCTAACGGCACTTCGGCTACAATTCGCACATCGGAACTGATGAGCAAGTCTATGGTTTCGTGTACAGAACCTTCTCGGTTGTTTTCAATCGGGATAACTCCAAATCGCACCCTGCCTGTTTCTACGCTTTCAAAAACCGACTGGATGGTGCTTAAAGAAACATAGTCGCTGAGTGCACCAAAGCGGCTTTCGGCTGCCTGATGCGTAAAACTGCCTTCCGGCCCCAGATATGCTACCCGTTCGGGCAGTTCGAAGTGTCGGCTGGCTGCAAATATTTCCAAAAAAATGGCCTCTATTGCTTGTGGAGCAATAGGGCCGGTGTTGATTTTATTGAGTCGGTCTAAAATGGCCTTTTCCCGTTCAGGCCTGTAAATAACAGCGTTGTTGCTTCGTTTCAGATGCCCTACTTCCCGCACAAGTTCCATGCGCTTGTTAAGCAGGGTGAGCATTTGATTGTCAATAGCATCAATTTGCTCTCTAATTTCTGTTAATTTCTTTTCCATGAAAAAATCAGCCGTGCGTATTTAGCTTTTATCTGATTCTGATTCTCCTGCCCGGTCTGAGCATTGTTGAGGCCGACAGGCCGTTAAGTTTCATCAATTGACGCACAGAAGTACGGTATTTTTGTGCAATTCGCGAAAGCGTATCGCCGCGCTTTACAATGTGGGAAACAACCTGCCGTTGATTAAGCAGGTGTTGGAAATGCTCCGGGCTGAGATGAAAGATGTTGCTAATGATGGTGCCCTTCTCGAAATCGTAGATATATTTAGGGTCAAATGCGTAGCCGTTGTATCGCACTTCGTAGTGAAGGTGAGGCCCTGTGCTGCGTCCTGTGCTGCCGCCAAGCCCTATGAGCTGTCCAGCGGAAACGGTATCGCCTATTTGCAGTACTTGTTTACTCAGGTGTGCATAGAGTGTTTCAAGTCCGTTGCTGTGCCGCAATACCACAAAATTTCCGTATCCCCCGCGCTCATAGCGCCTGATGCGCACAACGCCGTCAAACGAGGCATAGACGGGGTCGCCTGTGTTCAAGTCCAAATCTACGCCATGATGCCATCGCCAGCCTCTCATACCAAATTCCGACGTAAGTTTAATGCTTGCCAAGGGCGGCGACCACCGCTGCTCTTTCAGCGAATCGAACAGCACCAGCGGTATCGTATCGCGCAGTTGGCGGATATCAAATTTGTAGGGATTGATGACCTCTGTATCCCAAATGGAGTAATAGTCGCTGATAGTTACCCATGTGGAATCAATATTGACTTCTTCCGATACGATAACGATGTCTTCTTCTGCCACGTCGTAGAGGTCGGTTGTATCTTCCCTGAGCAGTGAGCGTTTCATGCCCAAGTCCAGAAAATCAAGTGCGGGGCGATTTTCGTTGAACAAGTCTTTGATAATCAATGAATCGTTGTCGAAGCCTCGTGTTTGGAGATAGTTGCGAAGTGCTTTTCGCATCTGCTCCGACTGTGCTGCATTGCCGTCTTGTATGCCGCTTGAACCACCTGTTGCCAAGTATTTGATTCGTTCACTGCCGTTTCCATTGGCTATCAGCGTATCGGTTACACTGTTTTCGCCCTGTCCTTTTTCAAAGCCTTTGGTTCGTTTACCGTTAATTAATGCTTCATCAGACGGCTTCCACCGGCTACCGGGTATAGTAAACTCTATAAAATCACCGGAACTTTCTTTCTTTGTTGCTTTTTTCTGTGCCAGCAGCATTTCTGTTGGCAAGAATAATATCAGCAAAAGATAAAAAGTGATAGTGAAGCTTTTTTTCATAAAGCATAATTTGTAGTGAACAAAACATAGGGTTTGTTAGAGAGGGGCAAATGGATGGGCGCACAGATTAGTGCAAGCCCTTTGCAGCGAGAAAGCGCTCGGCGTCCAGCGCTGCCATGCAGCCCGTACCTGCCGCAGTTACTGCCTGTCGATATACGTGGTCTTGTGCATCGCCGGCTGCAAAAACGCCTTCTATGTTAGTATGAGTAGAGCCCGGCTTAGTTTTAATGTAGCCGTTGGCGTCCATATCTATAAAGCCTTTGAAAATATCTGTATTGGGCTGATGACCAATGGCCACGAAGAAGCCCTGAATGGGAATATCACGCTCTTCGCCGGTTTGTACATTGCGCACGCGCATGGCCTCTACTTCGTTTTCGCCTAAAATATCGGCAGTTTCCGTATGCCATAATACCTCTATGTTGGGAGTATTGAGTACGCGCTCCTGCATAATTTTAGAAGCACGCATTTCGCCTCTGCGCACCAGCAGATATACTTTTTTGCAAAGTTTAGACAAGTAAGTGGCTTCTTCTGCGGCCGTATCGCCACCGCCTACTACGGCTACATCTTTGCCTCTGTAAAAATAACCGTCGCAAACAGCACATGCCGATACTCCGCGACTGTTAAGCCTTTGTTCGGCCGGCAAACCGAGCCATTTGGCAGAAGCACCGGTAGAAATAATAACGGTATAAGCCTCAATCACGTGCGAATCGTCAATAGTTACCCGATGCGGGTAAACAGAAAAATCAACTTTGGTGGCCATGCCTGAACGAACTTGTGTACCAAAGCGCTCGGCCTGACGCTGAAAATCCATCATCATTTCCGGCCCTTGAATACCGTCGGGATAACCCGGGTAATTTTCAACTTCGCTTGTAATAGTCAATTGACCTCCGGGCTGGCTGCCTTGATACAGAATGGGGTTAAGTCCGGCTCTGGCTGCATAAATGGCTGCTGTAAATCCCGCAGGGCCTGAGCCGATAATCAGGCATTTAGTAGTTTCTTGGGTCATAAGTTTGTTTTCCTAACTATGTTGAAGGGTGTTAAAGTCGCGTAACAATAATTGCAAAGGTAAATTTTTTTGGGCATAAAACCGAACGCAATCATTGGCTTACGGTAACAAATAACCCGTAGGAGTACTTGTAAAGAGCCCTAATGTAAAAAGTTTAACAATTGCTTGCAAAAATGAACAGTGTTTAGTAAAATTGCAGTGTTAAATATATGTCTTGCGTTTACTTGAAAAACGGCACTAATCATCGGTGCATTGTTTAGAGGGAGACACACATGGGTGTATTAGAAAGAAAAGAACGTGAAAAACAGGAAATGCGCGAGCTGATTTTGCAAACAGCCACCCGCATGTTTTTGGAAGAGGGCTACGAAAAAACTTCTCTTCGGAATATTGCTGAAAAAATAGAGTACAGCCCTGCTACTATTTATCTGTACTTTAAAGACAAAAAAGAACTGTTTTATGCCATCCACGAGCGGGCATTTGAAAACTTTTTTGCTCATATGTCATCGGCGGAGACAATTGCCAATCCAATGCTGCGACTGCGCCGAATGGGAGAGTTGTACATAGAGTTCGCTTTTCAAAACCCCGAGCTGTACGACCTGATGTTCATTATGCGTGCGCCTATGGAAGCCATAAAAGAAAGCCGAGCAGAGTGGGGCTGCGGGCCACGTTCGTTTGAGTTGCTGCGCACCACGATTATCAACTGCATGGAAGCTAAATTGATGAAGTCCATGGATGTAGATGTGGCTGCTCTCAGCATATTTTCTTTCATACACGGTTTTACGTCAATGACCATCCGCGACAGACTGATTATGTATCCGAAAGAAAGCCTTAGGACACTGCTGGAAAAATCATTGGATAATATGATTGACCTGATGAAAGCGTAATTTTTTTACTGCTACCCAACACTGTTTATTTATTAACACCTATTTATTATGAACCTACACCTTAAAAAGGCTGCATTTACTCTTTGCTTGCTTCAATTGCTTGCAACCGTTGCCGCTGCACAGGGAAGTATTTTGGAGGAGTACATCAGAGAAGGTTTGCAAAACAACGATGCCGTTCGGCAACAAAACTTTTTATTGGAAAAAAACATGTATGCGCTACAGGAAGCGCGCGGGCTTTTTCTACCGCAAACTACCATTAACAGCACTTACACAACCGCAACAGGTGGTCGTCGCATTAACTTTCCCGTTGGCGATTTGCTCAATCCTGTTTACAGTACGCTCAACAGACTTACTGCCAGCAATCAATTTCCGCAAATTGCCAATGTGAACGAGCAATTTTTTCCGCGTAATTTCTATGATGTAAAAATAAGAACCATACTTCCGCTTGTCAATGCAGAAATTTATTACAATCGTCTAATAAAAAAGGAACAAATCAGCTTCCAGCAGGCAGAAGTGAACGTGTATAAGCGTCAGTTGGTAGCCGATATCAAAACCGCCTACTATCGCTACTTGCAGGCGGGGCAGGCAATCGGAATTTATGAAAATGCACTGGCCTTGTTGGCCGAAAACCGAAGGGTTAATGAAAGTTTGGTGCGCAACGGCATGGTCAATACAAGCGTTTTGGCACGTATAGACAGCGAAATTGCAAAAGTAAAAGCACAGGCCGAAGAAGTACGAAACAATGAGCGCAATGCAGCAGCTTATTTTAACTTCTTGATTAACAGAAATTTAGATGAAAAGATACTTCGCGATACCTTGCTCAGCAGCAACCTCACAACGATTGTGGCCTCCGACACGAGCATTGCTGCACGTGAGGAACTTCAAAAACTGCAAAGTGCAATCACCATCAATCAATTTGCGCTGAGGCTCAACAGAAGTTACTGGCTGCCCAAAGTCGGGGCTGCGTTGGATTTGGGTTCACAGGGCTTCGATTTTGCTTTCAATGACCAAACGCGCTACTTGTTGTTTAATTTGACAATAGATATTCCCATCTTTTCGGGCTTCCGAAATGTCAATAAAATCAAACAAGCGGAGCGCGATATATCGGCCTTGCAAGCGCAACAAAGTTATGCAGAAGACCAACTGCGCCTTCAGTTGCAAACACTCATTAACAGTTATCGGACGGCAGTAGAGGTTTATAAGGCCAATGAAACACAAGTAGTTAGCGCACGAAGATTCTACGGCGACACCTTCAAACGCTACCGCGAAGGTCAGGCAAACTACATTGAGTTGCTCGATGCACAAACCCAACTTCTCAATGCTCAATTGCAATTATCCATTGCTCAGGAAAATATTTTAATCAGGCTTGCCGAAATAGAACGTGCGCAGGCTTCCTATCCATTATAAAAAATTTATTGCCATGAAAAAAATATTGTATTTACTTGTGCTGTCCTCCATAGCCTTTGCCTGCTCGGATAATAAGGCGGCACAGAAATCAGCCAACGACCACAACGAACCACCTGCCAAAGGTGAGGTTATTCCCGTAAAACTTGCCGTGGCGCAAGTTCGTGAAATCTCCGAACCCATCAACGCTGCCGGGCTGGTCGCATCGGAGAACGAAGCGCGCCTTTCATTCAAAACGGGCGGAATCATCCGTAAAATCTATGTAGAAGAAGGGCAGGGTGTACAGGCAGGGCAACTGCTGGCTTCGCTTGACCTGACTGAAATTAACGCACAAGCCACGCAAGCGAGCGAAGGACTTGCTAAAGCCGAACGCGACCTGCAACGTATCACACGCCTCTATGCAGACAGTGTGGCAACTTTGGAGCAATTGCAAAATGTAACCACAGCCTACAATATTGCCCGACAAAACGTGGAAATAGCAAAGTTCAACCAAAGTTATTCCGAAATACGGGCAACTTCTTCAGGAAAAATTATCCGCAAGCTGATGAATGAAGGAGAGTTAGTAGGCCCGGGTACGCCCGTGCTCTTTTTGCAGGCAGCAGGTTCGCAAAGCTATGTCATACGTGTAGGCGTTGCCGATAAGGACAGAGTACGCCTGCAAGTAGGCGACCCGGCTGTTGTGCGCTTTGATGCATACCCGGGGCAAGAGTGGAGCGGCAAGGTCAGCAATTTGGCACAAGCCGCCGACCCTTCCAACAGCCTTTATCAAGTAGAAATAAAATTGACAGCCGGCAATGTTCCTGTATTGGTTACAGGGCTTTTTGCAACCGTAACCATTACACCGACTATCAATCAGTCGTTGGTCGCCATCCCGATTGATGCCATTATTGAAGGCAGAGGCAATGAGGCTTTTGTGTTTGTTCCTAAAAATGGCAAAGCACAAAAATTACCCGTTAAGGTTGCTTTTATTCGCAATGCTGAGGCTTTTATCGCAAGCGGCTTGCAGGGTAATGAAAAAATTATCACATCAGGTTCAGCATATCTGACCGAAAATGCAAATATTTCTATCAATCCATAACGTTCGGGCAAGATGAAGATATCAGAATATGCAGTCAAAAACTATCAGTTTACGCTGGTAGTATTCTTGGGCGTTTTATCACTGGGTATTTTTACCTTGTTTAATATGCCACGCGGAGAAGACCCGGAGCTGCAAAGCCCTCAGTTTCCGGTAGTGGTGGTGTATCCCGGCACAAGTCAGGCCGATATGGAAGAATTGGTGGTGAATCCATTGGAAAAACGCATCAGCGAATTAGATAACTTGAAGCGGATACAATCCACCATATACGACGGTTTAGCCCTTATCAATGTTGAGTTTCTTTACAGCGAAGACCCTGATACCAAATATCAGGAAATGGTACGCGAGGTAGAAGCAACGCGCAAAGATTTACCAAGCGATATTTTCAGCATTGAGGTGCGAAGAATATCGCCTTCAGATGTAAATATTTATCAGTTTGCTCTTATAAGTGCCAATGCTCCTTACGAGCAATTGCGGGAATGGTCGGAAAAATTGGAAAAACGCTTAGAAAAAATTCCTGCACTCAAAAAAGTCAAAACATGGGGCTATCCTGCCAATGAGGTGGAGGTAGTACTGAATTTGGAAAAGATGGCACAGCAAAAAATTCCTGTTTCAAGAGTGATTGGTGCCATACAAAGTGAAAACCTGAACATCCCCGGTGGCAGCCTGAGTGCAGGAACGCGCAAGTTCAACGTCAAATCCAGCGGTGATTATGAGTCAATAGAGGAAATCAAAAATACCATAGTCGGCAGCAACGGCACTAAGGTTATTTACCTGAAAGATATTGCCGATGTTCACACCGACTATGAAGACGAAAAACACCTGACCCGATACAACGGCCATCGTTCGGTTTTTGTAACCGCTGCGCAAAAAGACGGCCAAAACATCCTGAAAGTCAGAGATTTGGTAGAACCTATTGTCGCTGAATTTCAAAAAGAATTACCGTCCAATATTGCCTTTGCCAAAGTTTTTGACCAAACCAAAAGTGTTGAAAAGCGACTCTCCCGATTTGGAATTGATTTTATGATTGCCATTGGGTTAGTGCTTATTACCTTGCTGCCGCTTGGCTATCGGGCATCAATAGTGGTAATGATTTCCATTCCGCTTTCGCTTGCCATTGGCTTGATTTTGCTCAACGTCTTTGGCTTTACCATTAATCAACTCAGCATTGTCGGAATGATTATCGCCTTGGGCATTCTGGTAGACGACAGTATTGTAGTAGTAGAAAATATTGAGCGCTATATGCGCGAAGGCCACTCACGTATGGAGGCAGCCATTATGGGTACTAAGCAAATTGGGTTGGCGGTTGTAGGGTGTACGGCTACATTGTGCTTTGCCTTTATGCCGTTAATGTTTTTGCCCGAATCTGCCGGAGATTTTATCAGAAGTATGCCTGCGGCAGTAATTTTTACTGTCATTGCATCTTTGATAGTATCCTTAACAATCGTTCCCTTCCTTTCGGGCAGGCTGCTTTCGGAGCACCATAGCCAAGGCGGCAACCGATTCATGCGCGGTTTGCAATGGGTAATTTCCGGTTCGTTCAGCCGTGCGCTGAACTGGGCACTGAAACATCCGGCATTAACCTTATTGGCAGCAGCACTTATTTTTGGCGGCAGCCTGTTGTTAATCCCGTTGGTGGGTTTCAGCCTGTTTCCCAAGTCGGAAAAGCCCATGTTTCTTATCAATGTAGAAACGCCGGTAGGCACTAATCTGGCAGAAACAGACCGCATCACGCAATATGTGGACAGCATACTGACAACCTATCCACAGATAAAAAATTTTGCCACTAATGTAGGAAAAGGCAACCCGCGTATTTATTACAATGTAGTTCAGAGAGAAGAAGCTGAAAATTTTGCCCAAGTATTTGTTCAACTCAATACAACGCGTACAGAGGAAAAAGTAGCGCTAATAGATACTTTGCGGCAGAAACTTGCCAATTATCCCAATGCACGCATTGAGGTAAAAGATTTTGAACAAGGCCCGCCGTTGGAAGCACCGCTGGCATACCGCATCATGGGCGACAATTTAGACACCTTGCAGTTTCTGGCAGCACAAATAGAACGAATATTGTTGGAAACCGAAGGCACCATTTATGTCAATAATCCCATCAAAACGATGCCCACAGATTTGCGGGTAGTTGCCAATAAGGCCAAAGCGGGAATGTTGGGTGTGCCTGTCAGCGAAATTGACCGCATGATTCGTCTGGGTATTGCGGGCTTAAATATTGGTAAGTTCCGCGATGATGCGGGCGAAGAAGCCAATATCAAACTCACGCTTGCCAAAACCGGAAGCGTGCAAGATTTGAGCGTATTTGACCGATTGTACGTGAACAATATTCAGGGAACGGCTATTCCTTTGCGACAACTGGCTGACATTCAGATGGAAACATCGCCCAATCAGATTCGCCACTACAACAGGACGCGCTTTGTAACGGTTTCGTCTTATCTGACCACCGGTTATCTGACCGATAATGTGAATCAGGAAGTTGTCAAAAAATTGGAAAGTTACCCTTGGCCAAAAGGCTATACCTACATGGTGGCAGGCGAGCAGGAAAACAAAGAAAAAAGTTTCGGCGGCCTTGGTACTATCATATTGATTACAGCGTTCGGCTTCTTTGGCATTCTGGTGCTGGAATTTAAAACCTTCAAAAGTACTTTCATTGTGCTTTCGGTCATTCCTTTGGGTATTATTGGTGCTATTATGATACTTTTACTGACCGGTAATACGTTCTCCTTTACAGCCGTAGTCGGATTAATAGCACTTGTTGGTATAGAGGTAAAAAATTCCATCTTATTGGTTGATTTTACAAACCAACTGCGCGAAGAAGGGCTTCCATTGGATGAAGCCATCCAGAAAGCGGGCGAGATTCGGTTTGTCCCCATCGTGCTAACCTCATTGACTGCCATCGGCGGCCTTATTCCCTTAGTATTGGAGTACAGCCCTTTGTATTCGCCGCTGGCATTGGTGCTGATTGGCGGATTGATTAGCTCTACGCTGCTTTCACGGTTGGTAACGCCCGTTATGTACAAGTTGCTGCCGCCGCGCATTGTTACAAAAGCCTGACCTGCAACGCTCAACAGGTTTCGTTCGTCATTGAAATGAACTAATTTTGAAACTGTAAAAACAGATACTTATGCGATTTCAATGGCCGGCCTTTTTGCTGTTTGTTCTGATGATTAGCGCCTGCAAGCCGCGAGAAACTTTTTCTCCCGGCTTTGCTTTGCAGATAAAGGTTGTCAATTTTAATAACCAACCGATAGAAGGGGCAACGGTTATCCTTTATGCTGACCAAGAAGCCTTTATCAATGACCGGCAGGTGATTCCGCCTAAACAGACTGACAGGAACGGCACAGCTATATTTACAGGCCTCCCATTCGGCACTTTGGGCTATTACGCAAGCGTTGAGCGGGGTTCGGCCAATAATTGGAGCGACCCTCTAAATGCCTCCATATCTTTCAATACCCGCGATTTGGAATATACCAGAACGATTCGCATTACCGAATCCACTATTCAAAATGCCCTTGCGGGGAGGTTCAGCCGACGCTGGCGCAGGGTTTCTTACAATCTCAACGGTACGGTGAATACAACCTGTACGTTTACTCAGGTGCACGAGTTTCGTCGCGACAACTTTATCCATATTTTCAACGCTCCGGGTTGTCCTAATGCGGGGCAACAAGTCAGTGCCACCGTATGGGCTGTTGCACCCGACAACCGCGGGTTGATTTTGGGTGGAGCTACTACAGGACGCCAACTTTCCATCACCGACTTAACGGCTACCACCTTACGCACCACCGAAACCCCGCAGGCCGGCCTGATTATCATTGAAGAATATCAACTCATACAATAAAAGCCATGCCCATACGCATTGTTGAACACTACAAAGCGCCTGCTTATTTTTTCAAAAATCCTCATTTACAAACAGTTATACCAAGCCTTTTCCGAAAAGTAAAAGGGGTGAATTATCAGCGGGAGCGGATTGAAACGCCCGACGGTGATTTTTTGGATTTGGATTGGGCAGTACAAGGCAGTCGCAAATTGGTTATTGTAACCCATGGGCTGGAAGGCAGTTCAGACAGGCATTATGTAAGAGGATTAATTAAGGTAATGTTCCGCGCAGGTTGGGACGGTTTGGGCTGGAACTGTCGCAGTTGTAGCGGCGAACCTAATCGTTTACCGCGCTTTTATCATCACGGCGATACGCCTGACTTAGATACGGTGGTACAACATGCCATCCGTAAAGGCTACGAACAAATTTTGCTTGCCGGCTTCAGTCTTGGCGGCAGCATGACGTTGAAATACCTTGGCGAACGAGGGGAGGCCGTTGCTCCGCAAATTAAAAAAGGATTGGCAGTATCTGTTCCTTGTGATTTGGCAAGTTGTGGCGAAGAACTTTCCAAACCGGATAAAATTTTTTATACCAATAAATTTTTGCGACGCTTAGAGCAAAAAATCAAGTTGAAGTCGCAGATAATGCCTCAATATATCCGCTATGAGGATTTTAAGAAGGTGAAAATTTTTAAAGACTTTGACAACCTGTTTACGGCTCCGCTGCATGGCTTCCGCGATGCAGACGATTATTACAGCAGTGTGAGTTCCAAAAAATTTCTGGACGGTATTCGCGTACCTACGCTGCTGATTAACGCGCTGAATGACCCTTTTTTGACAGAAGCGTGTTTTCCCAAGCAACAGGCAGAACAAAACCCGTATTTGCATTTGGAACTAACCACGCAAGGAGGCCACGTAGGTTTTCAACTGCCCGGCACTAACGAAACTTACGTAGAGCAACGGGCAATTGAATGGGTAAAAGACCTGTTATAATACTTCAATAATGAAGTTATGGTTGGTATAAATACAGATATCGGCGGCAACAGTCAGCGATTCGCGTACCATTTCTTCGGCTGAGAGGTGTGTGGCGTGCTTTTTGAGTGCCAGCGCTGCCGATTGGGCATACATAGCCCCCGAGCCGATGGCAGCTATCTGATTATCAGGCTCTAATACATCGCCCGTACCTGAAATGATGAGGATTTCATCTTTGCCGGCAGCAATCATCATTGCTTCCAAGCGGCGAAGAAAGCGGTCGGTGCGCCAATCTTTGGCAAGTTCAATGGCCGCGCGCTTCATATTTCCGCCGTAGGCACTGAGTTTTTCCTCGAAGCGTTCCAAAAGGGTGAAAGCATCGGCTGTTGAACCTGCAAACCCCGCCACCACGCGCCCTTCGTTGAGCTTGCGGATTTTGCGAACATTGTTTTTGGCAACAGTAGCTCCCATGGTTGCCTGACCGTCTGCACCAATGGCGATTTTCCCGTTGTGAGCAATTGCTACTACTGTTGTCGATTTAATACTCATCGTCTGCATTAAGGTCTTGGTTAGAAATGTATGGTATGCGTTTGTTATTTTTGTCAATTTTACTTACCAATGCAATCGATCGCTTGATAAGGTTGGCATTACCCGGCTGTCCTTGTCCGGGAATGACTTTCTTGGCATCGGAAAAGCGAAAATACAACTTTTCCAGATTTATTGCCCATTCGCTTAGGGATGTTTTTGGGTGAATGGCAGGATAGCGGGCTGTTGGAGATACAATAAAATAACCGGCATGTAACAGTTGGCTATCGGGTAAATAAATTGACAAGCCGCTATCGGAAAAGCCTTTGCCATGTGGAAAAAATGTAATTTGTCGCTTGCCTATTATCAGTGATGTATCGCCGACAATGGTAATAGCTACCCGTATTCGGTAGCTCTGCATCAATTCGCAGGCAGTGGCGGAGTCGGCAATGAGGGCTGCTCCTCTGCTTTGCATGTATGCGATAACAGCAATTCGGTCTTCGTTTAATTCATTGATAACAAGGTACTTAATCGGCTTACCGCCTGCTTTCCTGATGTTCTTTTGCAATCGCTTTGCTTGCTGAATATCCCATGGAATACCGCTGAGGATGCCGCCGTTTCGTGTTTGAATGTACACCTGATTGGCGGGAACATCGGCTACGGGCAGCCATTTAAAACAGGTGGCAAGGGCTACATCGGGTGTAATGTTTTTCAATGCGACACCGTGTTTTACCCGCTCACTGCTTTGTGCCGATGCGTAGTGGGCGGTTAAAAACAATAAGTAACCCATGAGGAAGCGTTTACAGCCAGCAATAAACCACGACAAGCTCGCCAAAGTTTTCCCGACGGAGTAGGGGGAAAACAACGCCGTTGTCGTCCTGCACCCTCCCATTGATTTGATTGCCATTTAATGTGATTTGTAGTTGCGTTCGGAACTCTAATGAGCCAACTCTGTGCCATTTGTAGAGGGCTTCTTTGGCACACCATATGGTAGTAAGCTGTTGCAAATCCGCCGCTTGCCTGATTTCTTCGGCTGAGAAAACGCGTGGGGCTATTTTACGGATGCGCTCATGCGGCCACTCTATGTCTATGCCGCAGGAGGCGCTGCGGTGGATAATAGCTGCCGCAAACCCCGTTGTGTGGGAAAGCGATAAGCGAGCGGTTTCATGTTCCCAGAAAGGACAGTCGCAGGCATCTTTCTTGATTGCGCCGCCTTTCAGCCCGACCATAGTGGCGAGTTGCTGTGCCAAAACACGGGCGGCGATGCTTTCGCTTAGCTTGGTATGAGATTTTCCTTGCGGAATAGGGTAATTAACTTCATGCCTTGTCAAAATTTGAAGCAATTCGGGGAGGGTTTCCGTAATTTCCCAAAGCCCCCAAATTGCTTCTTCGCCTATATGACTAATTTTTACGACCGGCAAGGCTGTATTAGTCTAAGCCAAAACTGATACCTACATTGATGCTGAACACGCGGTTATACACATTGCCGCTTGCCTTAGTAACATCGGCAAGCCCCAATCCGTAGCGGGCATCTAAGTAGAGCCATTTGGCATCGCCAAGGTCATAGTGCAAGCCTCCGCCCAGATTCAGACCAAAGTCGGTGTTGCTGTAAATATCTTTGGCATTCACTTTGGCATTGCCCACTTGCAGTTCTGAGTTCATCAAAAAGCCCAAATAAGGCCCTGCCATCAGTTTAGGACGCACCTTTCCTTTTCCAAAGAAATAGGAAAGATGTACGGGTATTTCCAAGTAGTTGATATTCAGCTTACTGTTGGAGGTTTTGGCGCCTTTCTGCGCATAGTTGATTTCGGCAGTGATGCCAAAAGTTTCTTTTACGCTGTATGTGCCGAAAGCGCCAAAGTTGATACCCGTTCGGCTGTCTGTATTCACATTATCGCCTGCGAAATTTGCGAAGTTCAGGCCGCCTTTCAGGCCAATTGAAATAGGGCTTTGTGCATAGCCAAAGGTCAGAATACCCATGGCAAGACACAGGAAAAGGATTAGATGTTTCATTGGAAGTGCTCATTATTGTTGAGCAAAATTAATACTCAACATGATTTTGCACCAAATAAGGTTTCCAACTTTCATCGCCCATACCCGAAAAATCGCGGAGGAAAACTACATAAGAAGGACGAAAAGGTGCATAAGGCAGTGGCATATTTGCTTCTTCGGGTGTGTAATCACCTTTTTTGGTGTTACATCTTTTACAGGCCGTTACCAAATTTGTCCAAGCGGTTTTTCCGCCGCGCGAACGGGGGATAACATGGTCTAAGGTAAGGTCTTCGCGGGAGCCGCAATACAAACAACGTCCACCGTCGCGTTTGAAGATATTGTGCCTGTTCAACATTACGTTTTTGAAAGGCACATTTACGTAGTGATATAAGCGAATTACAGACGGTACTTCAAAGGCGCGTGTTACGGTTCGCAGATAAAGATTTTCAACCTTATTAACTACTTCCGCTTTTTCCGAAAACAGTAAAATAATTGCTTTGTACACGCTGCAAACGGTCAATGCCCGATAATCTGCATTCAGTACAAGAACTTTTCTACCCATAATTCAAACGGATAAGAAGCTGATTTTCTGTTTTTTCGTAAGTTACTACACGCGCCCTGAAAACACAAGTAACTTGCTAATATTCTACCGGAAAACCTGCGAAGGAAAGCTCCATAAATCCGCCTGCATTGAAAACATTGGTAAATCCGGCATCCAGCATTAACTGAGCGGCTTTTCCGCTGCGATTTCCGGAAGCGCAGTAGAGATAATACGTCTTCGATTTATCATATTGTTCAAATTCGGCTGCAAACTGCCCGCCTAAAAAATCCACATTAGTAGCACCTTCAATGTGGCCTGCTTCGTATTCGGCAGGTGTGCGCACATCTATGAGTACACCTGCATCCTGTGCACGTTTTTCCCTGAGTTCGTCAGGAGTCAATCTGATAACAGTCATTTGTTTGAAATGGTTTTAAAACAAAAAATTATTTAGGGCTTTCAGGTTTTTTTACCCCCATCGGGTTGGCTATGGCTTCTCTCATTTCGGTATCGGCCTGTAAATTTTGCAACTTGTAATAGTCCAAAATACCTATTTTGCCGCTTCGGAGTGCTTCTGCCATTGCCAGCGGCACTTCCGATTCGGACTCAATCACCTTGGCGCGGGCTGCCTGGGACTTGGCCTTCATTTCCTGCTCTACTGCAACCGCCATTGCGCGGCGTTCTTCGGCCTTTGCCTCTGCAACTTTCAAGTCAGCGCTTGCTTGGTCTATTTGCAATTTAGCGCCTACATTTTCGCCAACGTCAATATCGGCAATGTCTATGGAAAGAATTTCAAAGGCTGTTCCTGAATCAAGACCTTTGGAAAGTACTAACTTGGAAATTTTATCGGGGTTTTCCAATACGTCTTTATGCGATTGGGAAGAGCCGATGGATGTAACAATGCCTTCGCCTACGCGTGCCAAAATGGTTTCTTCGCCTGCACCGCCTACCAACTGCTCAATGTTTGCCCGCACCGTAACGCGTGCTTTGGCAATGAGCTGAATACCGTCTTGTGCCACGGCTGCAACGGGAGGCGTATTGATAACTTTCGGGTTTACAGACATTTGCACGGCATCAAATACATTTCTGCCTGCCAAGTCAATGGCGGCGGCTTGCTTGAAAGTCAATTTGATATTGGCTTTATCTGCCGAAATAAGTGCTTTAATCACCGAGGGCACGTGCCCGCCTGCCAAGTAGTGGGTCTCCAAATCGCTGGAAGTCAGGTTAAGACCTGCCTTGGTGGAGGTAATCAACGACTCTACAATGATGCGGGGCGGCACTTTGCGTATGCGCATAAAAACCAAATCCAGCAGCCCCACTCGCACACCGGAGAAGATGGCGGTAATCCACAGATTGATTGGTACAAAGTAGGTAAGAGTGGCGATACCGATAATGATAAGCGCCAGAATGGTAGCTAATGAAACTAAATCGAATCCCATGATATCGTTGTTTGTTTGTGCTATGTTACAACATTCTGTCCGATTAGCCAACTATTTACTGCAAAAAACTATTTCCCTGTATTGGCAATAGGGGTGGCGGGGTTAAACAGGCGGGTAGCAAAGGCGTAGTGCCTGCGCCAGTACTCCGAGGTGATAAAGTCTGTAACAATAACGCCTTTGCTGGTGGTAGAGTGGATAAACTTGTTGTTTCCCAGATAGATACCCACGTGAGTAAGCAGGTTGGAGGTTTGATAAGTGTTCGTAAAGAAAACCAAGTCGCCGCGTTGCAACTGATGAGTGCCCAGTACGATTTTACCGTAGTAAGCCTGTTCCTGCGAGCCATGCGGAAAATCGCTGATACCCGATTGGCGGAATGATACCGCCACCAAGCCCGAGCAGTCAATGCCTTTTCTGCTCATACCGCTAAAACTGTGAGGCGTGCCTTTGTAGGTTTCCGCAATACGTATGATTTCTTCGGCAGTTACTTGCCCGATATTGATTTTCTTTCCTAATCGGTTGTTTTTAAATATTTCGGCTTTGTGCTTGGCATCGGGAAATTTGCTTTGAATAAAACTCAGCGCACTGTCCAAGCTGATATCGTGAAATTCGGGAGGCGTGTCGCTTTTGTTCTCTTTGGGGGCTGCTTCGATTGGCTGTGCATTTACTTGTTCCTTTTCTTTAACAGGTGCTTTGGCTACTGTTTTCGCTTTTTTGGAAGATGCACCGGTTTTGCCGGAAGGTTTACAGCCGACTACGGCTAACAAACCGACAGTTGTTAGTAATACAATGGTACGTAACATAGTGAAGGGATAAAAACAGGGTTACAACTTTGTTACGCAATTTGCAAAAACAGTTCCTATTTTTCCGAAAAGAAGATGAGCAAAAAAGGAATAGCAAAAAAAGTCAGCAGCAGGTATAAGAATCCTGCTAAACGATAACGCATAGCAACTTTACCCAGCATTTGTGCCAGCACGAGCGGGAGTTCTTTGACTACGGGAATAAAGAAGAAAATACAAACACCGATTGTATTAAAGAGCAAATGTGCAAATGCAATGCTTAACGAGGCATCTACGTTGCTTAAAGAAGCAAATAAGGCTGTAAAAGTTGTACCTACATTAGCACCCATAATGAAAGGAAAAACTTGCCGGAGCGATGCTTTTTTACCGGCTACCAAAGGTACTGCAAACGAGGTGGTAACAGAGCTTGATTGGAGCAGCGCCGTAGAAAACACCCCCCAAAAAAGGGATTTATAACGCGTTCCAAAAACAATTTGCTCCATTTTTTTGCCAACATTGTAAACAAACAGGCTTTTAAGCGTGAGAACCAACCAATAAATTGACAGAAACAGCAAGAAAACGGCAGCAATGGCCGTAACCAACGGATAGTTGGGCAACAACTGGGTAACATATTTTGCCGAATACTCTATCCAACCGTGTGTTCGGTTGCCAACAGTTGCATTAGTGCCGGTTACGAAAAGAGAAGATATCAGTATGCAAAGTTTACTCAGAAAGTGGGTGTAATATTCTAACGGCAGAATAATCGCAGCGGTCAGAATGTTAAAAAAACCGTTAAGCGTAGCAGCCGACAAAGCGCGTTGAAACTCTTTGCGGCGGATAATGTGGTTAAAAGCTACGACCGTTGCCGTAACGGTTGTTCCGATATTAGCGCCGATGATAATGGGAATGGCATGTTCAAGGCTGATTGTGCCCGAGGCTACTACTGCTACAGTCATGGAGGTTGTAGTAGAACTGCTCTGGATAATAGCCGTAGTCAGTAAGCCGATAAAAAGCCCGATAAAAGGATTGCTTGTAGCCGTTAATATACTGTCTATTAGTTCTTTACTTAGCATGTTACAGGCCATGCTCAACAGGTCGAGCGAAAACAGGAATAACAGGACAGGGCCGGCCAACCAAAAGATTTTCCAAAAAGAGGTTTTGTAAATCTTATGAATCAGTGCAGGTGAGGAAACATCCTTTGGTTGTTTGCTTGTTTGTGCTGTAACAGGCATTTCAACTATTTGTCTTACTTTTGTCAGTTACTTTTGCAAATGCCTTCTTACGAAAGACTTTGACTTGCAAAAATATATTGACCTAAAGTTTCGCTGTCTGAAATGGCGTTAATTTATTGTTAAACTCTTCTTGATTGGCTGTGATATACCTCATTCCGCTTCCGCTGACCGATACCTTAACGACTGACAATCTGTTAATTCCGCAGGCGCGTGAAATTATTGCTTCAACCGATTATTATTTAGTGGAAAATATGCGGACAGCGCGACGCTTCATCTCATCGCTAAAAACCGGACGGATAATAGAGCAACTGCGTTTTTTTGAGCTCGACAAGCGAACCAATTTGCAGCAAATGGCCGAATACTTCAAGGAAATTCCGCCGGATGCTGCCGTAGGGGTAATGTCCGAAGCGGGTTGCCCGGGCGTTGCCGACCCCGGGCAGGTGGCTGTGCAATATGCGCACCGAACAGGTAAAAAGGTAGTACCGCTGGTGGGGCCTTCATCTATCCTGCTTGCGCTGATGGCATCGGGTTTCAACGGGCAATCGTTTGCATTCAACGGCTATTTGCCCATTCAGAAGCAGGATAAAATAAAAGCACTCAAACATTTAGAAAAAGAAGTCGGCCGCGGGCAAACACAAATTTTTATAGAAACCCCTTATCGGAACGATGCACTTGTAAATGATATGTTGGCGCATTTGCAACCACACACACAACTGTGCATTGCCGCGCATCTGACTGCACCCGATGAGTTTATCAAAACACAAACAATCAGCGATTGGCAAAAAAATAAGCCGATACTTGGCAAAGTACCGGCTGTGTTTCTTTTAGGAAGCGCATCGTAATTACTGTCTCAGGAAATAACCTTGTGTGCATGGAAATCGTGTGGTTTGTCATTGCTGATTGCAGGCGGCAAATGCACGAAATGTTCCGTGCTGTTGGCTATTTTCAAATGAAACTTTTCACCGTCATGATGTAACACGTACAAACACAGATTGCCATGGTCGTATTTATCCATTTCCGTCATAGGTGTTTCTAACAATAAACTAAGGATGATGCGCATGGCCCTTCCGTGCATACAAACAAGCACACGTTCTTCATGGGTAAACTGCATGATATGACGGATGGCAACCTTCTGTCTTTCAGCGACTTCCAGCGGACTTTCTCCGCCCGGAACCTTAACGGTAAGGTCGCCGCTGCGCCACGAGTTGAGCATGTCAAAATATTGCAAGTCGTCCTCATTGCTCAATACTTTACCTTCTTTGTGTCCCCAACTGATTTCGTTCAGGCCGGGTAACACCTGCATCGGAACACCTCTTAGAAAAAAAGGTTCAACGCTTTGCCAAGTTCTTTTGAGTGCAGACACGTAAATTTTATCAAAATTTACATGGCGGTAATGTTCAAAAAAGGCTTGCGCTTGACGTCTGCCGGTATCGTTCAGGTTGGAATCGATACCACTGCCTTGCACGAAACCACGCTTGTTAAATTCGGTTTCTCCGTGCCTTATGATGTAAAGTTCTTTCGTTGCCAAGGGTAAAAATGTTTTCAAATAAACTCAATTAGGGTGTAAGTGTGTTGTTTTTCATATTAACTTGCTTGGGCATCACTTTGTTAGCCTTCGCAAAAAATTGTGCAAAATTAACTATCCTTACACATCTAATAACAACTATTGAGCCACTCTATGACGAAATTCATTAAGCAAGTTACTTTGGAGCAAATAAACGCACACCGCCGTGAGGATATGACCACTCATTTGGGGATAGAGTTTACAGAGGTGGGCGAAAATTTTCTTGCAGCCCGTATGCCTGTGGATGACCGCACCCGTCAGCCTATGGGATTGCTGCACGGTGGGGCATCGGTGGTGCTTGCCGAAACGCTTGGCAGCATGGCGGGTTTTCTTATGTTACCCGAAGGCAAGGCTTGTGTAGGTTTGGAAATTAATGCCAATCACATACGCAGCGTGCGCGAAGGATATGTGTATGGCAAAGCAACGCCGCTGCACATCGGTAAAAATACGCATGTGTGGGATATTAAAATACACGACGAGCATCATCGGTTGGTGTGTGTAAGTCGTTTGACGCTCGCCGTGATTCATGCGGAGTAAACTATCGGCAGTTTGGCTGCATTTCCGCTATCGTTTGGCGTTCTCCTTTGGCAAGCGATTGTTTCCACTCATCGCAGGCCGATTTTTTATTGCCTGTTGCAAGATAGGCCAGCCCTAAATAATAGTGAATGTCATCGGTAGCGGGGTTCATCTGAAAGGCTTTTTGCAATACGGCCAGTGCGCTGTCGGGCTTGTTTTCTTTCAGCGCCAAAATTCCGCCGTTGCGAACAGCCCAACTGTTGTCGCTGTCATAATAGAGTGAAAGTTGCAGGTCTTCTCGGGCGGCTTTCAGGTTGCCGGTCATCATATGTACAAATGAACGGTTATTGAGGAAATATGCCTGTCGGGGATTTTTGGCAAGTGCCTGATTGAGTTTTTCAAGTGCTTCGGCATATTTCCCCTGTGCTATTAGAACCGAGGCTATGTTGTTGAGTGCAAAGTCGTTTGCGGGTTGCAGTTGAAGTGCTTGCTGAAAGTCTTTCATGGCCGCGTCATACTGTTTTTGCGCAAACAACAAGGTGCCGCGGTTGATGTATGCATCTGTATTGCGGACATCTAACCTGATGGCTTCCGTAAAGTCGGCCAATGCTTTTTCTGGTTGTTTTAGGCGGGCGAAAATAACTCCGCGACTGACAAAAACATATGCCGAATCTTTGTAAGCAGGTATCACTTTTTCAATATCGGCCAGTGCTTCCTCCATTTTGCCTGTTTCAAAAAACGCATTGGAGCGGTTGTAATAAGCATCGGTAAACGTACTGTCAGCCCTTAGCGCACCCTGATAAGAAAGAATGGCGGCCTCGTGCCTGCCCAGCGCTGCCTCTGCCACCCCCCAGTTGTTCCATGCATCGGCAAAAGAACTGTCTTTATTGACCGCTTCTTTAAACAATCGGATGGCTTCCTCATAGTTTTTTTGTTGGAGTGCTGCTTTGCCCCGCAGAAAAAATTTACCGGCCTCTTGATTGACTTTACCTGCCTCATCGGACGAGCAGGCTGCTGCCAGTGCAAATATTGCAACCGTCAGCATTGGTGCAAGTATTCTTTTCATCACTTTTTTATGATTTCCCATGGGAGAGTTATTAACTTGAACAGCGAAATAACTACCTAACCGTATGCAAATATACACCCCCCAACAGCGTCTTGCGCTTCATGTTTCACTAATACTGCTGCTTGGTTGTGCCATTTTGTACGGGCTGCTGGATTACATACCCGCCTTGATAGGAAGCATTATTCTGTATGTATTGTTCAGAAAAATGAACCTTTTTTTCACACAAAAAAGAAAGTGGAATCCAAGCCTCAGTGCCATTCTGATTATCGTACTGTCGCTGTTTATTATCATTATACCGCTAATTACCACAAGTGTGATGATAGCCAAAAAAGTGATGGTATATGCGGCTAATACCTCTGCATTGGTTAATTACCTGACAGGATTTCTGAAAAATCCGATGATAGTTGAGTTTCAGGAAGTAACCGGCTTAGACTTGCAAAACCCTGAACTGCTTCAGAAAATTGCAGGAAGGGTTGGGGAGTTTGCAACAAGTCTTTTTACGCCGATTCTTTCCGGAACATTGAATTTATTTGTCGGCATCAGTATTATGTATTTCATCCTTTACTATCTGTTTGTCAATGAGCAGACAGTTATTAATGGGGTTTACTACTACCTGCCCTTTGACACAACAACCGTGCGCCAAATGTTCACCGAACTGGAAAACAACGTGAAAACCAATGTTTTAGGGCAAAGTTTGATAGCATTTATCCAAGGGGCGTTAGTGTCCATAGGTTTCCTGATTTTTAGCATTCCCGATGCTCTTTTTTGGGGAGTCATCAGTTTTTTCATGGCATTTATTCCTGTTTTGGGTACGCCTTTGGTTTGGGTGCCTGCCGGCCTGATAGCTATCAGTCAGGGCAATACTTTTGGCGGTGTAGGTTTGATTATTTATGGCGCAGTACTTGTAATGAATATTGACAATGTGCTTCGCTTTTCCATAGCACGGCAGTTAGGCGATATACACCCGCTGATTACCATTTTGGGAGTAATATTCGGGGTTAATTTTTTCGGTATTCTCGGCTTGGTCATAGGCCCTCTGCTGATTTCCTACTTTTTGGTGCTTGTAGAAGCCTACAAGCGGGAATATGCAAAAGATTGATAAAGAGGCACTTATATTGTCAGTTTTGCCGATTTGCTTTAAATTGTCCATCAATCATCAGGCAAACAAAAAATCCCTGTCCAAATTAGCCGACAGGGATTTTTTATGGGATGCAGGCCAATTTATTTTTTCCTGTAAAACATTAGCCCGATAGACGTTGCGAGCACTGCTACCAGCACGTAAGAGGCAATCATGGTTAGCAAGCTGCCTTGGCGATAAATAGCAGGGTCAAACTTGCAAACAATTGTGTGCTTTCCTTTGGGAACAGCTAACCCGCGCAGTACATAATTGACGCGAACAAACTCACCCGCATCTTGCCCGTCAATCTTTACTTGCCAGCCATCGGGATAATAGATTTCGGAGAATACAACAAAACCATCGGCAGGGCTGTCATACTCATAAGTCAGTTGGTTGGGGGCATAAGCCGTGAGTTTGATGCTTGCACCCGCACGCGGATAGCGTCCGGCCTTTGCCTGTGGAAACTTCGCAATATCAACTACTGCCACAGAATCAGGGGAGAGCTTGGCAAGGGCTGCCATTTCTTCATCGGCACTGTTTACGGCTTGCAGTTCGCCAATAAACCACGCATTACCCAATGCCGCAGGGTTGCGCAGCACACCTTCCGCACTGCCCGGATTCAGAATTAAATACCTTGTATTGAGCATGTTAAGTGCAGGCGTGCGACTGAAATCAGGCATACGACCTTTCTGCAAACTGTCTATCAGAAACTTAATTTCTGTTTCTAAACGACGGTTAATCAAATCCTGATAGCGACGGAGTTTAGCGGCAAAATATCCACCTACGGACTTGTGGTAGTAAGAGGTTGCCGCATCATTGAAAGGATTGTTCAGGTTCAGCACACGATAGCTGAGGTCTTTGTCTTTCAGAATAGCCTCATCGGCAGGGCTTGGTGCATGTGCAGCCTCTTTTGCCTGTGGTTGGAAAGAATCATTATTCAGATAGCGCTTGCCTACGCTCCAATTATCAAATATAATCAAGCCGCCAACAACGGCAGTAACAATAGCCAGTCCTACTTTTTGCTTGATATGCAGATAAATTAGTAAAGCTGCTGCCGAAATAAGCAGGAACGAGCGGATGGCATCGCTGCGGAACATTGCTTGTCGGTCTGCTTTGACTGCATCAATCAGGCTGCCAAATTGCTCATCGGCAGGGCCGCTGAAACTGAACGAGCCGCTCATGATGAAAAACAGCGCACAAAGGCCGCCTGTAAGCCCAAAAGCAATCCCCAGTTTTTTGAACCAGTCAGGATGTTCTTTTTCGGAAAGGAAAAGCGTGCGTTGCAAGCCCATAGCCGCACCAATAACCATCAGCATAACCGCAAGGCTTAGCGCCATGGAAACGGAGCGGAACTTGTTAAAACCGGGGAAATAGTCAAACATGAGGTAGTTGAATGACGCAAAGTTGCTTCCCCATGAAAACATAAACATGAGCAATACTCCCCCCAGCATCCAATAGCGTTGTGGCGGGGTTGCTATCATGAGAAACCACACAAACAAAAAACAGATGATAGCACCTGCATATACCGGAGCGTTAGTGAACGGCTGGTCGCCCCAATACATGAAAGGCGAGCGCGTAGTAAACTGTGTAAACTCTTGATTGCCGATTTGGCCTGAGCGCATCACATCTTCCAGAAAGCGATAAGTTGCGCCTTGTGGGTTGAGTTTCTCGTTGTTGCTGCCCCCGTAAAAATTGGGCAGTATCAGTGTGAAAGTTTCTGCAATGCCCTGACTCCAACTGAAAGCATAATCGCGGTTGAGGCCGTCTTGCGGATTGGCGGCCTCCTCGCCGGGCAGTGGCGTGAGTTCCGCTTTGCCTCGTTGCGAATATTTGCCGTAATCTGCTGTCGTAAGCAAGCGGCCTGAGTTAGCTGCTACCGCGAGCCCTGCGGCCAGCAGCAACACGCCCACAGTTTTGGCAAATGCCGGCAGTTTTTGTTCCTGAACAGCGCGTATCAGTTCGGCTACGCCGTAAACGGCACATACAAAGGCAAGGTAGTAGGTAATCTGCAAGTGGTTGGCGCGAATTTCAAGTGCCAATGCAAGAGCGGTTAATGCAAAGCCTTGCAATAGTTTACCCCTGAAAGTCAGATAAATACCTGAAAGGACGAGCGGGGCATAAGCAATTGCCCATGCTTTGGTCATATGACCGACTTCAATAATAATAAGGTTGTATGTTGAAAGCCCGAAAGCCGCCGCTGCTATTGCCGCCACATAAGGGCTCACCCCAAAAACAGCAAGTGCAATAAACATGCACAGCATCGTCTGGAATAACATATGCGCCGTTTGTCCCGAAAAAAACAAACCTTTGAAAATACGGTCAATCACTGCAATGGGCTGGTCGGGAAATACAGGATTCAGCACATATACGGGCATACCGCCAAACATGCTATTTGTCCACATGCTCGGCTCGGGGTTTGTTGCGTTAAAATCGCGCACTTCCTTAGAGCCACCTTCGTAGCGGATAATATCATCCTGCGCAAGGGATTTTCCTTCAAAAACTTCGGGCGAAAAGTAAATGGCAGTTATGGCATAAAAAGCAAGAATGCTGATAATATAGGGCAACACCTTGCCAATCGTGAGTTGTTTCATGTAATACGCAATGGATACTTAGCGGACAAAGGTAATTAAAAAGTAAGTGTATATTTGCACAAACATTTCTTTCAACATGCAACTGTTTCAATTGCCTGCTCGCAGCGAGTGGCCTGATTTAGTGGCAAGACCTGCCTTAGACCTCAAAGCAATAGAAAAAAAAGTAAAGCCGATTATCAAAGAGGTAAGAAAAAACGGCGATGCTGCTTTGTCTAAATTTACCAAAAAGTTTGACGGTGTTAAGATGAAGCAGTTTGAGGTTTCACAAGCGGAATTTGAGGAAGCCGAAAACTTGGTTTCCGATGAATTGAAAGCAGCCATTCGCACCGCACATCAAAATATTCACACTTTTCACTCGCGCCAACACGAACATTTTTCACCGATTGAAACCATGCCCGGTGTGCGTTGCTGGCGGAAGAGCGTACCGATTGAAAAAGTAGGGCTTTACATACCCGGCGGCACTGCTCCGTTGTTTTCTACCGTTTTAATGTTGGCTACTCCTGCTGTTATCGCAGGTTGTCATCACATTGTGATGGTTACTCCTCCGGGACGCGACGGCAAAATCAACCCTGCTATTTTGTTTGCCGCCAAAGTGGCAGGTGTGCAAAAAGTTTACAAAGTAGGTGGAGCTCATGCCATTGCCGCCCTTGCTTTTGGTACAGAAAGTATTCCAAAAGTAGATAAAATTTTCGGCCCGGGCAATCAGTTTGTAACTGCTGCCAAACAGTTAGTTGCCAAAAGAGGAACAGCCATTGACATGCCCGCAGGGCCATCGGAAGTGGCTGTTTTGGCAGACCACACCGCCAATCCTGCTTTCGTAGCTGCCGATTTACTCTCACAGGCTGAGCATGGTATTGACAGCCACGTATTGCTGGTTACAACCCATGAACCCCTGATAAGTGCCGTTGTAGATGAAATCCGCGAGCAGTTGAGCGTATTGCCGCGTCGTGCATTGGCTGCCGCATCACTGACGCACAGCAAGTGCATAGTGGTTGCCGACCAAGAAGAAGCCATTGACCTGTTGAATGAGTACGCCGCCGAGCACCTTATTTTGTCTGTTGCCAATCCTGACGAAGTGGCCAATAAAATCATCAACGCCGGTTCCGTATTCTTGGGGCACTACACTCCCGAAGCCGCCGGCGACTATGCTTCCGGCACCAATCACACACTGCCAACCAATGGCTATGCGCGTGCCATTGCAGGTGTTTCGGTAGATAGTTTTGTAAAGAAAATTACCTATCAGCAGATTTCCGAAGAAGGACTGCGCAACATCGGGCCGATAGTAGAAACTATGGCAGAAGCCGAGCAACTGCATGCTCACAGACAAGCCGTAACTATCCGATTGCAACATCTTGCCAATCAGCCTGTTGAGCCTGTTGAAATAATCTCTTCCGATAACTAATCAGGCGATTATGGCTAAACTTTACGAAGTTGCTTTGTCATTCATTCCCCAAATCGGGAGCGTGCTGACAAAGCAACTTGTAAGTTATTGCGGCTCTGCCGAGCAGGTTTTTAAAATCAGCAAAGGAAAACTACTCAAAATACCTAACATCGGCGAAAAGACCGCCGCTCTGATTAGCGAACATCAGGCAGATGCCCTCAAAAAAGCAGAGGCAGTACTGAAACAAGCCGAAAAAGAGCAAGCTAAACTGTTGTTTTATACCGATGCCGATTATCCGCTGAGGCTCAGGCAGTTTGCAGATACTCCCGCGGTCATCTATTGGCAAGGCAATGCCGATTTGAACGCACCCGTAACAGTAGGCATAGTGGGTACACGCAAGGCAACCAAATACGGCAAAGCCATTACCGAGCAAATCATTGCCCAATTGCAGCCGCTGAAAGCAACTGTTATAAGTGGACTTGCCTATGGTATAGACATTGTTGCACATCGCGAGGCACTCAAATATGACTTGCCGACCATTGGCGTAATGGGAAGTGGTTTAGACCGCATTTACCCGCATGAGCATGCCTCCACAGCCCGTCAAATGATTGCCAACGGCGGACTTTTAACAGAATACACCTTCGGAACATCGCCCGCAGCGCCTCACTTCCCCAACCGAAACCGCATTATAGCTGCACTTTCGGATGCTGTCATAGTGGTTGAAGCTGCTGCCAAAGGAGGGGCGCTTATTACGGCAGAGTATGCCAATCAGTACAACCGCGAGGTATTCGCCGTACCGGGTAATTTGGGTCAAACCTATTCGGAAGGTTGTAACTACCTGATTCAAAACCACAAAGCGCATATTTTCACCTCTGTGGAAGCGATGGTCGCCGCCATGAACTGGCACAATGAAACCCAAGGACAGGCAGGCAAATCAGCCGCAAAATCGCATCAAGTAAGTGTTCTGAATTTAGCCAAAGAAGAGGCAGAAATATACAGCCTGCTGAAACAGCATGGCGAAATGCACTTGGACGATTTGGGCTGGCAAAGCGGCCTTGGTGTATCGCAAGCAGCTGTGGCACTGCTCAGCCTTGAATTTCAGGGACTTGTAAAATCTTTACCCGGGAAAAAGTTTGCTATCAGCTAAATAAAAAACCGTTAAAGTCTTGCATAAATCAAGGTTGATATTAACTTTGTATTACAAAGTACTTTTTAATGAACAACAAACAAGATTATATCAACGACCTTGCGCAAATCCGCAGTTTAATGGAGCGTTCTTCGCGCTTTCTGTCGCTTTCGGGCTGGTCGGGAATCATGGCAGGTATATACGCCCTCACAGGCGCATATCTTGCGCACACGCTTTTTCAGTTTCAGCCTAATACACTGGTTTACAGTATACCTGAAAATTTTCAACAAGTTGTTGTCATGGCAATACTTGTTTTGCTGCTCACTTTGATTACGGCTGCTGCTTTATCTTACCGAAAAGCTACCGGTAGGGGAGAGCCGTTTTGGAATATTGCTTTGCGTCGTTTGCTGGAAAATATGGCCGTGCCCTTGGTAGCAGGCGGGCTTGCGATACTTGCCTGCATCAGTAGCGGATTGATAGGTATGCTTGCCCCGCTCACACTGATTTTTTACGGCTTGGCACTGCATGGTGCAAGTAACTTCACCTATCGCGAATTGCGGTTGCTGGGCATTATACAAGTAGTTCTTGGGCTGCTTGCGATGTGGTTTGTAGCATACAGTCTCCTGTTTTGGGCGGTCGGATTCGGCATTATGCACATAGTTTATGGGATTTACATCTATTGGAAGTACGAACGGTGAAAATATTGATAGATGGATTGCATAAAGCCTTTGAAAGCCGAGTCAGGTTGGGCGTTATGGCTGTGCTTGCAGTAAACGAAAGCATGGATTTTAACTCATTAAAGGAATATCTTGACGTTACCGACGGCAATCTGGCAAGCCATCTGAAAGCTCTTGAAAAAGAGGAATTTATCGGTATAGAAAAATCTTTTGTCGGTAGAAAGCCCAATACCCGATATTTTATCACACCGCAGGGGCGTAAGGCTTTTGAAGAACATATCAATGCATTGGAAAAACTGATTCAGTCACAAAAATAAGCAGTTGTGAAAATCGTCAATAAGGGATAAGCACGCAATAAAATTTTCACACAATCACTTTGAATTTCAAAGTACTTTTAACTAATCACATGGAAGAATCTATCAAAAACAATCTGAACAGCCCGCATGAGTTGGAAAAACTATATCGGGAAGATAAAATATCCTTCAAAAGGGCGTTTGACAATGTATATCCTGATATTCAGCATCATATGGTTTCACAGGTGTGGTATGAGCGCTTGCGTTTTGGGCAGGAAAAAATTTCGTGGGGCGTGAAAAATGAATTGCCTTTTGTTATTGTCTTGGCTGCTATTGCCGGAATAGTAGTTAATATACCCGATTGGATAGCCATAATTGATGAAAAGCTGGCCATTGATGACGAATATTTTTATACTCGCCACCTTGGTTTTTTGTTTCTGCCGATGCTCATGGTCTATTTTGCTTGGAAGAAACAATTGCGTTTGCTAAAAAGCATACTGCCGGTGGTCGGAGTAACTCTTTCAGTAGCATATATGAACCTGCTCCCTGATAATTCGGCAAGCGATACGCTTGGACTTGCCTGTATCCATATGCCTTTGCTCATGTGGGCCTTATGGGGCTATTCGTTTATGGGGCAAGATTTAAGAAACTATATTGAGCGAATCAACTTCCTGAGATTCAATGGGGATTTGGTTATTCTTACAACTATTATGTTGCTTGCCGGAGGTATTCTGTCGGGTATAACTTTCGGCTTGTTTAGCCTGATTGATATCAACATAGCGAATTTTTATTTCCCAAACGTAATGAAGTGGGGCATAGTGGCAGCGCCTATTATCGGCAGCTACCTCGTGCAGGCGAATCCGCAGTTGGTCAAGAATGTATCGCCTGTGATTGCTAAGGTTTTTACGCCATTGGTGTTGATAATGCTGGTGGTTTATTTGGCAACAATTGTTTACACGGGTAAAAATCCATACAACGACCGCGATTTTCTAATTATTTTCAATTTATTATTGATTGGCGTAATGGCTATTATTTTGTTTGCCGTTACGGAAACGGCCAAAAACAGCGCTGCCCGATGGAATCACCGGTTGCTTTTCATATTGTCTGTCGTAACGATTGTAATTAATGCAGTAGCCTTATCGGCTATCATTTTCCGAATTTCCGAATGGGGCATTACCCCCAATCGCTTAGCCGTATTAGGCGGCAATTTGCTGATATTGACCAACTTAATAGCAGTGGCTTATTGGCTGATGCATACACTTAAAAATCCGCGTGCACTGGAAAAGGTTGACAACAGCATAGCGGCTTTTTTGCCTGTTTATACTTTGTGGACAATTATCGTAATTTTTATTTTTCCCGTATTGTTTAATTTCAGATAGACCTGTTAAGCAGGTGAGCAGATTAATGCGTTCTTTTTTACCGCAGAGTGCGCAAAAGTTTAACCGCAGTGTACACAAAGAAAAGACTCATCATAAAAGCACTCAGTGCTCTTCGCGTAATACTCAGCGGGCTTTGCGGTAAATTTGAAAGGTGGTTTTAAATTGCTCACTTACTTAAGTACTTACCACACGACCTGACGGTTTTTTTGTCAATAGTCAGGTCGTGTGATGGAGGTTATGCTGCTTCCTCTTTCACATCGGGCAGAACGGGAGAATCCATTTCAATCCGCAGATTGTCAATGATAAACTGCTGACGCTCAGGACTGTTTTTGCCCATGTAATAGGCAAGCAATTTATTGATTGGGGTATCTTTTTTGAGGATAATCGGCTCTAAACGCATATCCTCACCGATAAAACGACCAAATTCATCGGGAGAAATTTCACCTAAACCTTTGAAGCGGGTGATTTCGGGTTTGCCTCCTAATTGCTTGATGGCGGCCTGTTTCTCTTCTTCCGAATAGCAGTAAATGGTTTTTTGTTTGTTTCGCACGCGAAAAAGTGGCGTTTCCAGAATATAAACGTGCCCGTTTTTCACCAAATCAGGAAAAAATTGAAGGAAGAAGGTAAGCAGCAGCAGTCGGATGTGCATACCGTCCACGTCGGCATCGGTTGCAATAACGATTTTGTTATAACGCAATCCTTCTAAGCCGTCTTCAATATTCAGTGCGTGTTGCAACAGGTTAAATTCTTCATTTTCATAGACAATTTTTTTAGTCATGCCAAAGCAGTTGAGCGGCTTACCGCGCAGGCTGAACACTGCTTGGGTCTGCACGTCGCGGGCTTTGGTTAGGCTGCCGCTGGCAGAATCACCCTCGGTAATGAACAGGGTAGAGTCAAATCGGCGCTCGTCTTTTCCTTCGTTAAAGTGCAGGCGACAATCGCGCAGTTTTTTATTGTGCAGGTTAGCTTTTTTAGCCCGCTCATTGGCTAACTTTTTAATGCCCGCAATATCCTTGCGTTCACGTTCGGACTGCAAAATGCGTTTCAACAAGGCATCGGCTACATCAGGATGCTTGTGGAGGTAGTCATCTAACGCTTTGCTGACAAAATCGTTTACAAATTTGCGAATACTGATGCCTTCGGGTGAGATATTTTCGCTGCCAAGTTTGGTTTTGGTTTGCGATTCAAACACAGGCTCTTGTACACGGATGGCAATGGCACCGACAATGGAAGCACGAATATCGGAGGCTTCAAACTGTTTTTTGTAAAAATCGCGGAGGGTTTTCACAACGGCTTCGCGGAAAGCGGCCAGATGCGTACCGCCTTGCGTGGTGTGCTGCCCATTGACAAATGAGTAATACTCTTCCCCGTACTGGCCGGTGTGTGTCATTGCTACTTCTATATCATCACCGCGCAGGTGGATGATGGGGTAGCGCATATCTTCCTCATTGGTTTTGCGGCTGAGGAGGTCGGCCAAACCATTTTTTGAGAAATATTTTTGACCGTTGTAATTAATGGTAAGACCGGCATTCAAGAAGGCATAGTTCCAAATTTGGTCTTCCAAAAACTCGGGGATGAAGTGATAATGCTTGAAAATGGTATTATCGGGCTCAAAAATGACCCTTGTACCGTTTTTTTCTGTGGTTTTAGTAACCTCGTGGTCATGTATCAGTTCACCACAGGCAAATTCTGCCTTTTTTGATTCGCCATCGCGGAACGACTCTACGCTAAAATAGGTAGAAAGTGCATTAACGGCCTTGGTACCCACACCGTTTAACCCCACAGACTTCTGGAATGCACCGCTGTCATATTTGCCGCCCGTGTTAATTTTACTTACGCAGTCAATTACCTTACCCAGCGGAATGCCGCGACCATAATCCCGAACTTCTACGCGCCTGTCGGTGATGGTGATGTCAATTTGCTTGCCATACCCCATCATATGCTCATCAATGCTGTTGTCTATAATTTCCTTGACAAGGACATAGATACCGTCGTCGTGTGCCGAGCCGTCGCCCAATTTACCTATGTACATGCCCGGCCGCAGGCGGATATGTTCGCGCCAGTCTAAGGACTTTATACTGTCTTCGGTATATGCAATTGCTGTTGCCATGTCTTATATCGGTTGAGCACAAACCAATACGGTTTGCTTGCTGCTTTGCAAAGGTAACAAATCAGCTACGTACCGACAAGAAAAATCACTTAAAATTGATTTTTGATTCATAATTATTAACACCTTTGAGTTTGCCGCGCATTGCTTAACTTCGCACCCAAAACTGAAACGTATTCTAATTTATGAGTTTACTTGCTGTAGGCACTGTTGCATTTGATGCCTTAGAAACACCCTTTGGAAAAGCCGATAAAGTCGTTGGCGGTTCTGCCAGCTATATCACGCTGTCAGCCTCATATTTTGCTCCCAAAGTAAATTTAGTGGCAGTCGTAGGCTACGATTTTGACCCTGCGGATATTGCCAATTTTCAAAAGCACGGTATTAATACAGAGGGACTGCAAGTAAAACAAGATAAAAAATCATTTTTTTGGGCAGGCCGCTACCACAACGATATGAATACCCGCGATACGTTGGTAACGGAGCTGAACGTGCTGGAAGATTTTGACCCGATTATTCCCGAAAGTTATCAGGATTGCGAAGTGCTCATGTTGGGCAACCTTACACCATCTATTCAGACAACGGTTATCAATCGTCTGAAAAACAGACCTAAACTGATTGTAATGGATACGATGAACCTCTGGATGAATATTGCCATGGATGAGTTGCGTCATACCCTGACTTTGGTTGATGTGTTGTCTATCAACGATGAGGAAGCGCGCCAACTGACAGGGGAATATTCACTGCGGGTTGCTGCACGTCGCATCCATGAAATGGGGCCTAAGTACGTGATTATCAAGAAAGGAGAGCATGGTGCGTTGCTTTTTGGCGAGAATAAAATGTTTTATGCGCCGGCTTTGCCGTTAGAAGAAGTGTTTGACCCTACCGGCGCAGGGGATACCTTCGCAGGAGGCTTTGTCGGCTACCTTGCCAAAATCAAAGACTACTCGTTTGAGAGCATGAAGCGCGGTATTATTTACGGTTCAGCAATGGCTTCTTTCTGCGTAGAAAAATTCGGCCCCGAGCGCATCATCGGCTTGTCTTACAACGAAATAGAAGAGCGGGCGGCACAATTTCATGAATTGGTGAGAATTGTTTAGTAAGTCATGAGAGAAGATATTGCTTTTAAAAACCAACTGCTTGTATCAGTATTTTGTTACATACTGGCAGTTGGTTTTGTTTTATTCAACATTATTGCCCGAATAGGTTTTACTTTACCTATTCAAGAATATTTTTTGGCAGCAGGTTTAAGTTTTTTCTTATGTAGTTTGGGCATAGGCAGCTTTCTTTTATTAAAAAAAAGTATAGTATTTGAGTTGCCATACTTTACACTAATTATATTATTGAGTATAATTGTTTTATCATTTTTGCCTTCCTATCTCTTTCCTGCCATTGGATACATTATTTCAGCTGTTGGTTGGCTTTCAATGCTATATGTATGTTATCTGGTATGGATAAATTTTAATTATAAATATAATATTTACTTTGTATTGATTGCAAGTTCTTTTACTTTATGGTGTATTACGGCAGTTTATTATCACAGCGGCTATGTTACACCGCTATTTCTTGAAGAACTTTCATTAGGTATTGCTCAAATAGATTTACTTTTTCATTTGAGTATTGCACAAATGATTAAAACTTACGGTATAGTAAGCACTGGCTTAGATGGGATTCCGTATGTAGCTTATCATTTTGGCAGTCACTGGATTTTTACAAGACTCTCCTTGTTATTCAATGCGCCTTTACATCAGGTATACAATATTTTTTATCCTGTATGCTTTATTCCCTTGTTCTATTATTGGCTAATTCAAGCCGCATTAGCCATCAGTTCTTTTTATGGTAGTTCAATAAACTTATCCCTTGAAGAGTCATCAGGTAAGTTGTTTTGGATGATGATGTTTGTGATTTTTGTAGGCTTTTTGACTATTCATGCAGGATATAATTTTGGAATAGATAAATCCTATTTGGTTTCTCAATCCTACCTGTTCAGTTTGATATTTTTGTTTATTATATGTGTCGTATTATTTAGATTGGGAAATACCGGGTTAGGGAATGTAATTATTGCTAAGGCTATCGTTGTCACATTAGTCGTTATTGCATACCTGATGAAAATGTCTGTGGGGTTGATGATGATTCCTTTATTGGGATATCTGCAATTTAGAAAAGATATTTTCTTTAGATGGGATAATATGTTTTTTTGGACTGTAGGATTGCTTTGTGTATTCTTCACTCATAAACTTGTAAGTAGTTCATATCAATTAAATTTTACGCTGTTACATTATTTAAGAAACTTCACAGAAACCTCTTTATGGTATATCACTATACCTATCTACTTTATTATACCGATACTATTCTGTTTGGTACACTATCATCATAGGACAAATCAATCTAAATCAGGGTTGATTCAAATGCTATCTGAAAATAAAATTTTGGATATAGAGTTGGTAGCCATATTTATCTTTATGTCAGTAATACCGGGTTCAATTCTGTTAATACCAGGTAATAGTGCCAACTATTTTTCAGATGTCCCCCGGCAAACAGGTAATGTATTATTATTAGGCAGTACAGTATTACTCTATCAAATCATTAAGGAGTTTTACAAGAGTACATTTTTTAGGTTATTACTACATGGATTTATTATCATTATTACTTTATCGGTGTTTAGTAACATCTTCTATCAAGCACGCTGGGTAGCTTCTAAAAATTTTGATGTTCGCTATGGTTTTACAGGACGAAATGTAAGGATTAGTCAGTCTTACCGTACAATACAACAAAAGTTTCAATCGCGGAAAGAACATGACTATATTGCTGTGCTTGACAGTATGGATCGGCTGCCCATTAGCCAGAAGAGAGCATATATTTTGAGTATACCGCGTACAGATGCTTACTACAAAAGACTCGGTACATTCACCAGCTCATTTGTTGCACCGGCACTATCAGGTATTGCACTCATAAATGGTTTACCGGAAGGTAGTGAAAATAGAGGCGATTATAGTTTCTCCGTTTATGCCAAGCGCAACTTACAGTATATTGACAGTTCTAATAATCCCGACCTTGTGCAAAGATTACAAAAACTTAATATTTCGGATAAAAAAATCATTACTTTGAATACTGATTTTTGAGCTAAATGAACACAAATAAACTTGATATTTCCGTCGTCATTCCTGCCTACAACGAAGACGAATCCCTGCCGGAATTATGTGCGTGGATTGACAGAGTCATGCAGGCAAATCACTTTGCTTATGAAGTGATTATTGTAGACGATGGCAGCACAGACCGTACATGGGAGGTCATTAAGCACATAGGAGAACAGAACTCCCATGTGAGGGGAATTTCCTTCCGGCGCAACTATGGCAAATCTGCTGCGCTGCATGTGGGTTTCAGAGCAGCCCAAGGCAATGTAGTTATCACCATGGATGCTGATATGCAGGACAGCCCCGATGAAATTCCCGAGCTTTACGATATGATTGTCAAAGATAAATTTGACATGGTATCAGGCTGGAAAAAGAAACGATACGACCCGCTTAGCAAAACCATTCCCACCAAACTTTTCAACGCAGCCACACGGCAGGTATCAGGTATTTATTTGCATGATTTTAACTGCGGGCTCAAAGCCTATCGGCAGGCAGTTGTAAAAAATATTGAAGTGTATGGCGAAATGCATCGCTACATACCATTGCTTGCCAAGTGGGCCGGGTTTAAAAAAATAGGAGAGAAGATAGTAGAACATCGCCCCCGAAAATACGGTGTAACCAAGTTTGGTCTGGAACGGTTTATTTACGGCTTTTTGGATTTAATGTCCATTGTCTTTGTGGGTAAATTCCGTAAACGACCGATGCACTTTTTTGGTACTATCGGGCTGCTGGTGTTTTTATTGGGCGGTGGTATTGCATTTTTCCTGACAGTTGAAAAGTTTATCAAGTCGCAGCCGGGTATGCCTCCGCCGCGCGATGTGGTAGACCAACCCTTATTTTTTCTGGCACTGACTGCCGCCATCATCGGTACTCAACTGTTTCTGGCCGGTTTTTTGGCAGAAATGATATCGCTTGCCTCACCCAACAGAAACGATTATGTAATTGCGGAACGCTCCAATTTTGATTCAGCCGGTAGTCATGCTCAGTATTGATAAGGTGTGTATTACGTACCCGAATGCTTCGCAGCCGGCTCTTCGCGAGGTGAGTTTGGAGGTCAGTAGAGGCGAATTAGTAGCCATTATTGGCGAAAGCGGTTGCGGTAAAACAACTTTGCTCAGATTAATAGCGGGCTTGGAGAAACCGCAAAAAGGCAGCATCAGCATAGGGGGGAGGGTAGTGGCTTCTCCCACCGAGTGGCTCAAACCCGAAAAGCGAAAAATCGGCATGGTTTTTCAAGATTATGCGCTTTTCCCACACCTGAATGTTGCAGATAATGTGTGTTTTGGACTTTCAGAGGACAAGTCGCTGCAAAAAAAGCGCATGGGAGAGGTGTTGGAATTAGTTGGCCTGACCGGATACGAAAAGCGATACCCGCATCAATTGTCGGGCGGGCAACAGCAAAGAGTAGCCATTGCTCGTGCACTTGCCCCTCGTCCCGAATTGCTTTTGTTGGATGAGCCTTTCAGCAATCTGGATGAACTGTTGAAAGACCAAGTGCGCGATGAACTGTTTGACTTGCTCAACAATCTGGATATTACAACGCTGTTTGTTACACACGACACGCGCGATACGCTGGCAACTGCTGACCGCATTGCCGTCCTCAAAGAAGGGATGCTTCAGCAATACGGCAAACCGCAAAGTTTATACTACGAACCTGTAAATGAGTACGTTGCCATATTTCTGGGAAAAGCCAACCTCATACCGGTACACGATGGAACAGTTTTGCAATCTCCCTTAGGCAACTTTATCAAACCGCCTCATGTAAACTTTCCTGTTGCCAATATATGTATCAGGCCTGAGAGTATCCACCTCGCGCCGGCATCTCCGTCGCAGGGTGAGGGAGTAGTAAAAAAAATCCGCTTCTTTGGCAGTTATTGCGAATATACCATTGCAGGAGAGGGCTGGCAACTAATTGCCAAAACCCAATTTATCCCTGATATTCAAGTAGATAACCGTGTGTATGTAACTATTACCCAATATGCTTGCCTGCCCTGAAACTTGGCGATAAAATTGCACGTAAGTAAAAAGAAACCATATCACTACTGCCATGAGACTCCTAACAAACACTATTGTATTCATATTTCTTTTGATGGCGGCCTGCCAAACCGTGCCTGTTACAGGTAGAAGGCAACTCAGCCTGATTCCACAGAGTGAACTGCTCGCCATGAGTGCCACCCAATACAGCCAGTTTCTGCAACAAAACCGCCTCTCTACCAATGCACAGGCTACTGCAACCGTTAAACGAGTAGGGCAGCGCATCAAGGAGTCCGTAGAAAAGTACATGGCAGAAATGAACATGTCCGACCGTCTGAACGGTTTCAATTGGGAATTTAATCTGGTTGAGAGCGAGCAGGTTAATGCGTGGTGTATGCCCGGCGGAAAGGTGGTTATCTATACAGGTATATTGCCTGTATGTAAAGATGAAGACGGGCTTGCCGTAGTAATGGGACATGAAATTGCACATGCAATTGCCGGACACGGCGATGAACGGATGAGCCAAAGTGTTTTAGCGATGGTTGGTCAGGTTGGTTTAGCCGTGGCACTCAGTAATAAACCGCGTGAAACCCAAGCAGCATGGATGGCAGCTTACGGCATTGGTACTCAGGTGGGTATCTTGCTACCATTTAGCCGCAAGCAAGAGTCGGAAGCTGATGAAATCGGGTTGATGTTTTCTGCTTATGCAGGCTATGACCCGCGGGAAGCACCTAAATTTTGGGAGCGCATGGCAGCAACCAACCGCAATGCGCCCCCTGAATTTTTATCTACGCACCCATCCAGCCAGACACGTATCAACCACTTAAACTCCTTGATTCCCAAAGCGATGGAGTTCTACAACAAATCGCCTTACAAGGGCAATGCACGTTAAAAAGGCCTATTCATTGGTAATCAATTGAAATTCTACACGGCGATTTTTCTTCCGATTGGCCTCATTGGTATTGGGTACTTTGGGAGAAGATTCGCCGTATCCCTTGGGTTTCAGTTGCTTAGAAGGGACTCCTATATCTAACAAGTAAGCCACTACGCTTTCAGCTCTTTGTTGGGAGAGTTGCAGATTCATGTCATCATTCCCTTGGTCATCTGTATGTGCACCAATTTCAAGCATCAGCTTAGGTTTGGATATGAGTAAGCGGGCTAATTTTTCTAAACCCTTTTTTGCAGCGGGGTTAAGCTCTGTGGAGCCACTGGCAAACGTAAGTTCGCCTAATTGGAAAGGTTCTCCGGTAATATTGTCGTAAATTTTGCCATCATAAATACTCAATCCGCTGAAATCCATTTTTACGGGCAGTTGCGTAGTGAAAACTTCGCTCTGATTCAGTTTCCCGTCGCCAAGCCTTCGCCAACGAACAAAGTAGAGTATCTTATTTTTAGAAATACTACTCCAACTCTCATCCGCGGTAGAATTCAGCGAATCTAAACTGACAGGAAATGTCCACTTGCCGTTGGGTTGCAAGGTAGCGGCATACAAATCCCAGCCGCCAACACTCCCCGAGCGATTGCTTGAAAAAAGCAGCGTTTTTCCATCGTCAAGAATTTTTGGAAAAACATTCATTTCATCAGGATTTTCAGGATTAATGGGGGAGGGCAGCGGCGAAGGTTTCCCCCATGCACCTTTTGCATCTTTTTTTGCGATAAAAATTTTACCGTTATTTTCAAAATACAATGTTTTGCCGTCAGGACTAACGGAGGGGGAGGCCGCCAAATCGTTTTTAATCACCTCCGTGTGCTTATTATTCGCTATGTCATATACCCAGATACCTTTGTCGCGGCTTGGCGCTTCATCACTTTTCGGGTCATATTCGTAGTAAATTTGCTTGCCGTCATAGGTAATGAACGGCGTACCGGCACGAAAAAGATATTTGCCTTTTTTATCTTTCTGCGAGAAGACAGGCATCAACTCAGGTTCGCTGCAAGTAGAGTCCGATAACAATTCGGTGCGAAATAATACGGGTTGTGCTTCCCATTGACGGTCTATTCGCTTGAAAATCAAATATTTACCATCAGGACTCACAGCCAACTCAGATGCAGCCAAAGGTTTTCCCGAATTGGCTATTTTCAGTTGACGAATTTGTGCCTGAGTTGTTAACGCAGTACAAAACAGCATCACGCCAAATATTGCAGTAAATTTCATGGTAATAACTTGTTGAGTAGTTGTTATTGGTTGCAACAAATTTTACGCCTTAAATGATAACCCGATGGATTTCAAACAATTAGGTGCTCATGCAACAACATAAGGCCGAAACTGTAACAGGATGAAATTTGAGCAGATAACCGACAATAGGGCTTTGATTATCATTTAACATAAGATAAGTTATAATACATTTTTTAATATTTTCTTTTATACTAAATTGCGTTCCGCATTCGTTTAAATATTGCATTTACACGGTGCACAACAACCCTATATGACCTGTAAAAAAACTGCATACTTTTTTTTGCTTATTGCTATGGTTGTCTTAGTACGCCACAGAGTTTATGGCGGAGAAACCGATAGCTTGCAAACAGCGCTGCAATCAGCTACTTCTGACAGCGTTAAAGGGTTGATATACTTGCAATTAGCTAAGCGAGCATCATTGGCAGAGCCTGTTAAAGGATTTGAATACCTGAACAAAGGTTTGGATTTAGGAGCATCGGTAGGCCGAATAGTACGTGCCGAACTACAGATGGAACTTGGGAACTATCAGCGTTTAACAGGCGACTATTCAAATGCCATAAAAAACATTCTGGCTGCTTTGGCAATTTTTGAAGACAGGAAGCATACATATGCAAATAATGCAGAAAAAATCAACGTGCGGCGTAAAACAGCCAATTGTTATAATAATCTTGCGATTGCCTATTTTATTTCCGGCAAATCGGATGAAGCCGAACAGATGCTAAAAAAAGCTCTTGCCTTATACGAACAACTCAACGACGACTCTAACGTATCAACCGTATTGAATAATATTGGTGAACTGTATCAAAAGCGCGGCAATCCTAAAACAGCCGAAGAGTATTACAAAAAAGCTTATAATATAGCGCTTTCACAAAACGATTTGCATTTGCAATCGGTTTTGATGAATAACTTTGGCGACACCAATTATAATCTTGGAAAATACTCGCGCGCCATTTATTTCCAAGGACGTGCCCTTAGAATGGCCAACGACCTGAAAGATGTAGAGGGTATCTCCTACTCCTATCTTGCGCTTGCAAAAGCATATCATAAGCTATTCAATTATGACTCTGCACTTTATTGCGGACAACGTGGACTTACCCTTGCAAAGGAAAATAAGATTAACTATCTGATAAAAGACGGGTTGTTTATTTTAAAAGATATCCACTTTTCCGAAGGTGATTTTGAAAAGGCAATGCGCTATGCCGATTCTGTTATATTCTTAATGGATACTATTTACACTCAAGACAAAAATAAATTAATTAACCAAAGTCAGCTTCAATATGAGCTTGGCAGGCAGCAAAGTCAGATAGAACTTTTAGAAAAAGAAAGTATTATTAACAATCAAAAACTGGTTAATGCAGAGTTGAATAAAAATATTGTCTATACAATTCTGGCAGCGGTTATTATCATTGCTTCTATGCTCTTTTATTATTGGCGTGAGCGTCAAATTCAAAATGATAAACTTTCTTATAAAAATCAGGTGCTTGATGCCAAAAATAAAGAATTAAAAATGCTTAATGATACCAAGGACAAGTTGTTTTCTATTATTTCACACGACTTGCGTGCACCATTAAGCGCTTTGAAAAACGTGTTGGATTTAGTGGACTTTAATTTGCTTTCTCCCTCCGATTTTACTCAACTTGCTACCGATGTCAGAAAAAATTTAAAAAATATACTTTACACGCTCAACAACTTACTCGAGTGGTCTTACTCACAGATTAAAACGGGCGATACTATTAACCCTGAAGTTAATGATTTGAAGGAAATTATTCAAGAGACTATTTTCTTTTACGAGGAGGTAGCGCGTCAAAAAGAAATTGATATTATTGCCAACATTAGCGATAAGGCCTTGGCCAAAGCCGATAAAAATCATTTGCGATTTGTGCTTCGCAATTTGCTTAATAATGCAATTAAGTTCTCTTATCCGCGCAGTGAAGTGCTTATAGAAGCTGTTACTCTCCCCGACAACAGGGTTGAAATCGCCGTAAAAGACAAAGGTGCAGGTATTGAAGATACAGTTAAAGAGCAATTATTCTCTCCCAGCGTTCGCTCTGCCAAAGGAACGGCCGGCGAACAGGGCACCGGCCTTGGCTTATTACTTTGTAAAGATTTTATTGAGAAAAACGGCGGAGAAATCTCTGTTGACAGTGAAGTAGGAAAAGGTACAACCTTCAAAATTATTTTGTGGCATCAGTAGGATTAGCGGCGCTTCTCAAAATAATGTAGCCTGTAGCTCCGCTTACTAATGAGGCAAAAAGCACTCCCAACTTTGCCTTTTTAATCAGTTCAACATCGTTGTAAGCAAGCTCGGTGATAAACAATGACATGGTAAAGCCGATTCCGGCCAACAACGCCACTCCCGTCATTTGTTTCCATGTGGTTTGCTGAGGTAGCTCTGCCCAGCCCAATTTAACAAGCAAGCTGCTTGAAAGCATAATGCCGATAAACTTACCGCCAATAAGACCTACTGCTACTGCCAAAGTAAGCGGTGTAAAGAGTTCTTGCCATAAATTGCCACCTAATTCGATACCTGCATTGGCAAGTGCAAAAACAGGCATTACTACATAGGCAACAAGCCCGTGCATACTATGTTCCAGTTTTTGCAGAGGTGTTTCGGCTGCCGCACACGTTTGCTTCATAGCTTCCAGAATGTGCAACTGCTCTGCGGTCAGCAAAGGGTTGTTGTTCGGGTCAGCCGCGCGAAACTTTTGCAGCAATTCTTCCATCTCATCGCTAAACTCCTCTTCATCTACTTTAACGGATGCGGGAATAGCCAATGCTGCCAATACACCTGCAATAGTTGCATGAACGCCCGACAATAAAAACGCCATCCAGAGTCCACCGATACCAAGCAAGCCGTAAATCAGTGTTTTGCGCACACCCATTACATTGGCAATTACCAAAAGTCCCAAAAAACCTATGCCTGTCATCAGGCTCAGAAAATCTATTTTAGAAGTGTAAAAAAAGGCAATAACCAACACTGCTCCAAGGTCATCAGCTATGGCGAGGGCTGTCAGAAATACTTTCAGTGCAATAGGTACGCGATTACCCAGCAAGGACATGATACCCAACGCAAAAGCAATATCGGTTGCCATCGGAATCCCCCACCCTGCCGTTGCCGAAGGGTCGCTATTCAGCACAATAAAAATCAGGGCCGGAATAATCATGCCTCCCAGACCTGCCATTATGGGCAAAACAGCATTTTTCAGATTGGAAAGTTCTCCGCCTACTACTTCCCGTTTCAGTTCAAGTCCAATAACAAAAAAGAAAACAGCCATTAGGCCGTCATTTATCCAGTGATGCAGCGTTTTATTCACCTCAAAGCCGCCAAACGAGATGCCTAACGGAGTTTCCCACAAGTGATGATAAGCATCTTTCCATGCCGAATTAGCCCAAATCATCGCAATTAATGCGCTGATAAACAATATGATACCTGCACTTGACTCATTGCGGATAAACTTATTAATCGGGCGTATCAGGATTTGTGCAATTTTGTTTCCTTTAACCATTACTGTCTGAAAAGTTTAGAGTAGTATTTAATGAAATGGCTAATGGCAATATTGAGCAGTTCCTCCTTCGTGATTTGTCCGTTCGTACCTTCAATGACCTCAGCTTTGGGTGGCTGATTTTCCTGGAACGGCAGCAGACGCGCTCCGGGTACGTACGTCATAACACCTTTGGCTGCATAAAATTTACATTCCAGAAACTGAGACGGATACGGCTGCCACGTAAAACTGTTGGTTTTTTCGGCAAAATGGATTCGGACAATCCAATCTGCACCATTGCCTACTTTATCATCAATAATCAGATAAGAGGTGAATAGCGTAGAAGTACTGCCTGCATCATCAGCTTCGTTTTGTTCAACAATTTTGATTTGCACGTCCTGACGGCGATTGGCCGTGTTAATCGCTCCGACATTTATTTTGTAATTAACATTTCCTTCGCTAACATTGAGTGTAGTCGGGAAAACGGCTAATTGGGGTAAAATAGTTAATTTTTTACCCTTTTGTTTAATTATTTCCACAGGGTCGGCAGTAACCACATGCGGTGCAAAAATTCGATTGTAGTTTACGGCCAAATCTTCTATCACATAGCGCACGGCTGTGGCCATATCAATGGATTGAGGGGTAACATTGTTGGCAACCACTTCGGCATATTCCTGTGTGCGAAACTGCGCAAAAGAGCCTTTGGAAGAACGGAGTACTTTTTTTTGCGCATAGTCAAAGGTAGTTTCCAGCACACTTTCGCGATTAAGCACCCATTTGCCTTTTTCAACAGAAGCACGTAAAACCCTGATAACCAATTTTTTATTGGTAGCTACTTCTCCTGAAATATTAACAAGACTCTGATAAACCAGTCGGTTGTCGGGTTGTGGCGGAACTGTATTAATTTGCAAGACATATGTACCTTTCGGTTTGCTGTCCTTCAATTCATATGCGTATTCATATTCTTGATAAGCAATACTACCGGAGAATTGCGCCCATACAGTGCCCGATAGCAGGTAACAGCAGACAGCAGTCAGCAGGCTGTAAATAACGGGATTAGGTTTCATTGTGAAAAGTTTTGTATTTTACGAAATCAAAATTAACGCACTAAGATATGAAAATTCGGCTTCTTCTGTCTCTTTTGCTGTGGGTAGTGATCAGTTCGTCTGATGCCGCAATGGTTGTTCAACCCTCTGCAACCCCGCTGACTATTGCTCCAAAGGCCAAAGGCAAGTTTATTCACGTTGTATGTGTGTGGTTAAAACCCGATTTAGACCGTCGGGATATCAAAGACTTTGAGAAGGCCATGAGGGAATTGAAAAAAATTAAAACCGTGCGCTCTATGGAAATCGGCAAACCGGCCGGCACCAAGCGCGATGTGGTTGATAACACATACAGCTATATGATGGTGTTCTATTTCAACGATGCAACCGGGCACGACCTGTACCAGATAGACCCTATCCATCAGGACTTTGTGGATAAACACAAGGCAAAGTGGACGCGCATTCAGGTGTATGATGCCTTGGTTGAATAAAATTTTCCTTAAATGGTTTTTTTATATTTCAGTTAAAAGTTTAGTACTTTTGGCCACTCAGAAATCGTTTAACTGCAATTACAAGAAACAACTCTACAACTATTCAACGTTATAACACAATGGAATTCAACGGATTGGAAACCGAATCGGTAGTTGCTGAAGCAATAAAACACATAGCTGCTGACAGGCTTGTATCAACTGCCTCAACGCTTGAAAACATCAACTTATTACTCGTTGATCAGCCACATGCGCTGTCGTTTCCTTGGGCTGATGAAATGACAGATATTCATGACATTTCTGCAGCCAAACGCTCAGCCGATGAGGACGACGACGATGATTTTGAAGACGACGACTTCGAAGATGATGATTTTGACGATGATTTTGAAGACGACTACGATGAGGATGACTTCGAAGACGAGGACATAGAAGAAGATTTCTATGAAGAAGATTTTGATTTGGAAGAAGACTTTGACGACGAAGACTTCGAGGATGACTTTGGTGCAGGCGGTTGGGACGACAAGTTCTAATAACCTTCTCTGCTGATAAAATTCTTTTTACAAGAGTTTCAGGCTTTGTTAAGCTTGAAACTCTCTTTTATTTCAATGATTAGCAAAACTTATTCACAATGAGCCAAAAGCCGGGTATCCCCAAAGGAACACGCGATTTTACACCGGAAGTTCTCCTGAAAAGAAACTATATATTTGATACAATTAAGCGTACTTTTTCCCGATTCGGGTTTGCTCCCATTGAAACGCCCGTAATGGAAAACCTCAGCACGCTAACCGGTAAATACGGAGAGGAAGGCGACCAGTTGCTTTTTAAAGTCCTCAATTCGGGCGATTTTCTTAAAGATTTAGACCGCAACGAAACTGATTATAAAAAGGTAACACCCAAAATCAGTGAGAAAGGTTTGCGCTATGACCTGACCATCCCTTTTGCCCGCTATGTGGTCATGCATCGCAACGATATTGTTTTCCCTTTTAAACGCTACCAAATTCAACCGGTGTGGCGTGCCGACCGCCCCCAAAAAGGACGCTATCGGGAGTTTTATCAGTGCGATGCAGATGTAATCGGTTCAGAATCTTTGCTTTATGAGGCAGAATTATTGCTCATCTACGACGAGGTATTTACTGCCTTGCAGCTTCCGGTACGCATTAAAATGAACAACCGCAAAATTCTGCAAGGGCTTGCAGAAGTAATTGGCCAGCCGGACAAACTGACCGACATTACGGTTGCCATTGACAAATTAGATAAAATCGGAGAAGAGGGCGTACAAAAAGAATTACAGGCGCGTGAAGTTTCCGAACAAGGTATCCGACAAATTATGCAATATTTGAAAATACCTTTTACCGATTTGGAAGCATTCATGCAAAGCAGTGAGGCAGGGAAAAAGGGTATTGAAGAAATCAGAGAGGTGCAGGCTTTTCTTGCAAAAACGCCCTTGAAAAATGAATTGGCAGTGGACGTAACGCTCGCACGCGGACTTAATTATTATACAGGCTGCATTTTTGAGGTGCAGGCACTGGGCGTGCAAATGGGCAGCATCGGCGGCGGTGGCCGATATGACAACCTGACAGGCAGCTTTGGTATGCCGGGGATGTCGGGTGTTGGTATTTCTTTCGGTGCAGAACGTATTTATGACGTGTTGGAAGAGCTGCAACTTTTCCCCGACAGCAGTGGCGCAGGCGTGCAATTGCTGTTTGCCTGTTTTGATAAAGATGCACAGTTTTTTGCAATGCCGCTGCTGCAAAAGGTACGTCAGGCAGGCATTAATGCCGAAGTATATCCCGAGCCGGTTAAAATGAAGAAGCAGTTGGAGTATGCAGACCGCAAGAAAGTTAATCACGTAGCCATTGTAGGTTCTGATGAGATGACTACGGGAGTACTGACTGTCAAAAATTTGCAAAGCGGCGAGCAACAAAAATTAACTATTGAGGCGCTCATTGACTTTTTGAGCGGGCAATAAGCCAAGCAGTTGCTCTGTAAAATAAGGCCACTCGTATTTTTTCTTTTCCTCCGCAATATTTTCCGCAAACTGTTGTTCACGCATGTTGTCATAAAAATCAACAAGAGCGTCAGCAACGGCTTGCGGGCTTATGGCGGTTACATAACCCACCTTGCCGTGAGGAACAATCTCTGAAAGCCCGCCCACATCTGTTACCAATATGGGGCGATTGAAATGATAGGCTATCTGGGTTACTCCGCTCTGGGTGGCAGTCTTGTAAGGTTGCGCCACGATATCGGCAGCACAAAAATAGGCAGCAACTTCTCCCTGTGGTACAAAATGCCAATGAGCACGCACACGACTTTCTAACTGCAATTGCGCAATTTGCTGTTGGTACTTCGCCAAATCTTCGTAGGGTTCGCCTGCAATAATTAACTGAACGTTGCGCGTTTGCAGTCGTTGGTCTGCCATAGCAGCCAGCAGAATATCCAGCCCTTTGTATGCCCTGATTAGGCCGAAAAAAAGCACATAATGTGCGTCTGCCTGTAAACCAAGTTGCCAACGTGCCTGCTGCTTATCAATGGCTTCACCGTAGGAATCATACAAAGGATGCGGGGCATATACGACAGGTTTGACGGGTTCAAAACGCCGCAGGTCGTACATGACCGATTTGGACATGACCAGAAAAGCATCGCAGGCGTGCAGAAAGTAACGGGTCAGTGCGGCATCACCCATCCTTTTTTCATGCGGGATGATATTGTCCGTAATGGCAATGACAGGTACACCTGAGCGGCGTAAAATACGCGCCACAGTCCCCAGACAAGGCGCCATTAGGGGCAACCAAAAGCGAAAAACGGCTAAATCGTATTTTTGAGCGGCATACTTTTTACCTATACGCCACCAGTTAAGCGGATTCAGCGAATGTAGCTCCGTGTGAATGTGCAAATGTGCAGGCGGTTCGTCATTGCTAAACTGCGAAGTACCGGGAAACAGAAAGTCGGGATACTGATAAGCAAAGCTCAGTATTTCCACAGTATGCCCTTCGCTTTGCAATGCCGCTGCCAAACGCTCATTTAATGCGGCAATTCCTCCCCGAAGCGGGTGTGCCGGCCCTACTATCAATATTCGCATGGACAAAATTAGCGCAGGTTGCTAAGTTTTGCTTTCAGCGCGCCAATCAGCTTCCGATAGGTCTCGTCTTTTTGCATCTTCTTATCAACCGCTTTGCAAGCATGCGAAATAGCGCTTTGGTCTTTGCCGCCAAACTGGGAAGCAATTACTTTATTGGAAACATCGCTGAATTGCGCACACAAATACATGGCTATTTGTCGGGGAACTGCCAACTCCGGCTTACGCGATGAAGAAAACAGGTCGCTCACTTTGAGGTAGTAATGCTCGGCAACCATCTGCTGAATTTGTGCTACGCTGAAGCGCTTTTCGCTCAATTCCTCCGCAGTATTGCACAGTTTAGATACGACCGATTTGGCAAGTTCTAGTGTAAGCGCTGACTTGCCGATGGTATAATGCAGCGCAAGAGTCGTTGCCACACTTTCCAAAGTGCGGATATTGTCTGTAACGTGTTGCGCCAAAAAGTCCACCACATCATCGGACACCTGAATCCCTTGTGCATTGAGTTTGGTTTGTACAATAGCAGTACGGGTTTGATAATCAGGCACTTGCAAGTCTATGGTTGCACCCCACTTAAAGCGCGACAATAGGCGATCCATTAACCCTTTGATGTCTTTGGGTGCGCAGTCGCTGGACATGATAATCTGCTTGCCGTTCTGGTGCAAATGATTGAAAATATGGAAAAACTGTTCCTGACTTTTGTCTTTGCCTGCAAAAAACTGCACATCGTCAATAATCAGTGTATCGGCTTTCTGAAACTGTCCGACAAAACGGCGCACTTCGCCCAATTTCAGGGCATCAACAAATTGGGCGATAAAATCTTCCGACGTGATGTACAATATTTGATGGCGCGGATGAAGGCGCTGAATTTCGTTGCCGATTGCCTGAATCAGGTGGGTTTTGCCCAAGCCGACACCCGAATACACCAAAAACGGATTGAACGAGGTAAATCCGGGTTTGCTGGCAACGGACATACCGGCGGCGCGTGCCAAGCGGTTGCACTCGCCTTCTATGAAATTGGAAAAAGTATAACGCGGGTTGAGATTTGAGTCAAATAGTTCTTTGCCTCCGCCTGAAACAACTACTCCCTGCCCCATTGAGTTGCGCAAAGGGCGCTGTGCAGGCGGTGCCTGTATATTTTGAGGAATGTTTAGGGTATAGGGTTGCTTACCATTGTTTTGGTCTACCACAATGGAGTACTCTAACTTGCCTTGCAGCCCCAAAATCTGCACAATGGCACGTTTCAAAATATGCACGTAGTGTTCTTCAAGCCATTCATAGAAAAAATGGTTGGGCACCTGTATAACAAGCACATTGTCGGTCAGTTGAATGGGGACAATGGGTTGAAACCATGTTTGAAATGCCTGCTCGCCAACGGCAGGAATAATCAGCGACAGGCACTGTTGCCATGCTGTTACGTGATCCTGCTGTTTGTTCGCCGCAGTAGTGTTGGGCACCGTCGCTACCGATGGCTTTTTCAGGTCAATCATTGCTTGTTCGTTTTCGTAATTTAAACTGTCAGACACCATTTTCAGAGCGCAAAAAGTATTCAAGGCTTGCTTTTATGCAAGCTCTATAAAGGGTAAACACATCAATTTTGTTATGTCAAAATGCACTGAAAGTGCATTTTGTTAAAGATTAGCAAAAGGTTCTAAATGCCTTTTGCCCCGCTGTATTGAACGACAGGGGAAACAAAAGTGAAGCAAAAAAACTGAAAAAAAAAATTCGGAAAACCCTTGACACGTTCAGAAAGGGCTGCAAGCGAGGTCTCAAAAAAAAATATTTTTCACCCCGAAAGTTTGCATTTTTCCCAAAAATTACTGCTTCCGAAGAGCCAATTTTACAATTTTTGTATGTTGCTCATTTACAAGGTAAAGCATATAAATGCCGTCGGGATAGCCTTCCAGCGATATATTTTGGAAATTCTCGGCGCGCTCCGGTGTTTTTTGCAAAATCAGTCGGCCTTGCAAATCGTACACTGCAACTTGCCGAACATTGCCTTTGATAGTAAAAGTACCGGCCGAAGGGTTCGGATATACTACGGGGTTAAATACATTTAACTGATTTTCGGGTAGGCTTGTAACAAGGTCTTCGGCAAAAACAGGGCGAAGCATAATGCTTCCTTTCAGTCGTGTATTTCGCTCCCATTTGTTGGCAACATTCACCCATATTTCGCTGCCTGAGTCCGTATTTCGGTCAAAGCCGAGGGTGAGCGGCTTATCGCTCAACTGCTCAACACCTATAAAAAACGTGCCTTGCAAAGGAATGCGCCGCGATAGCGGAATCCGAATAAACTTGTTGAGGCTGTCGGAGTAGCTTACGAAAGTATTCTGTACCAGTAAAATAGAATCGCGTGCTCCCCCACCCTGTTCGTCCAATCGTTTCCATATACGCAGGTTGTAGGTTTCGCCCTGCAAATTGGTCAGTATGGGCACGAAATAAATATCTATGTGCGAAATGGCAGCTTGTGTATTGAGCTCGTAGCGATAAGCCAATTTGCCAAATCGTTGATTAAATGATATGGCAAACTCGGCGCTGCCGTCATCGTAGGCGTAAAAATCGTCAAGAACGGTCAATTGGCTCAGCGTATCATTGTTGCGAAAATTGATAGGCGGCACCAAGTCATCACGTTCGCCCGTGTTAAGTCGGAAAGTTGTTTCCAGCAACAATTTGCGCTGATTGAGCGGAAGCACCACAGGCGGCCGTTTACCTACCCCCCTATTTACTGCCCCGACCAGTAAATTGCGGCGAAACTCACCGATGATGGCGGTTGTATCGGCAAGCAAGCCCAAGTCGCGTCCGCTGATTTTATCTTTCAACACCGCATCGTAGGAAAACACATTAAAACGGCGGTCTAAATTGCTGACCGAAAGAAACAGCGAATCCGCAATTTCGGCCTGCGGGTTCTGGATAAACTGCCGCATAGGCATTGCGCTGTAACGTTTCAGAAAGCGACCTTTGATACCGTTTGCTGCAATATCGAGCAGGGAGTTGTCTGCGGCACTTCTATTTTTGTTAATGTAGATATAATCTACATGCCAAGTATCAAATGCTCCGGATTGTCTGCCGTAGCGAACAAAGCGAATACGGAAATTTTTATGCAGAAAATTGCTTGTATTGATAGGCAGGATAACGTAGCGGAAGTCTGATGAAGCCGTTCCGCCATTCTGTTGCCAGCGACGCACCCAATTGTTATTGCGGTCTAAAAAATCTACTGCCAAATAATCCTCTGCATCCGGTCTTTCGCCCAAACCTTCGGCTTGCCAGAAAAAACTCAGAAATACGTTATCCTGAGGACGCAGCGTGTCTAAGTCTATTCGCTTAGAGGTCAGTTGGTCAGTAATACCTACGGCAAACGGATTGGCAAAATCATAAGGTCTCCCATTGGCTGCAATGCCGTCAAAAGTAGCTGCGTTGAACGAAGGCGGGTTGATGGCGATGGTATTATTAACGAAAGTACCGCCGTTGCGCACCCAGCGCGAGGTGTCGGGCTCATCGGGGCGACCTTTGTGGAGGCCGGCCTTGCCGTTAGTGGAAAAATCATCAAAAAAAGGCAATGGCAACCGCGTGGTATCTTCGCCGTTTTCTTCCGTTCTGCCGAAATAGGCAGCATCATAAAGGTAACGATTCTGTTGTGGAGATATTGGAATCAGTTGTAGCTGACCATGAGCCTCTGTAATTATCAGCCATAAGAAAGTTGCCCATAAGATTGCCTTTTGGTGCATGTGCATACTGTAATGAAGGTGTTGTCAGCGTAGATGTGATGCCATAGGCAGCTTAGGAGAATTAATTATTAAAATCTGTCGGCTCGTTGCCTGTAACCCACAGGTCAATAACCTCACCAGTTTTTACCTTTTTACCCGGTTCATAGGTCGGTTTTTGTCGGATAACGATGCCTAACTCGCGCCCACCGGCCGACTCATAGATAATATTTCCTACATCTAAGCCCATTCCGCGCAGCAAAAACTGCACTTCGGCAAGCGGCTTGCCTACCAAATTAGGCAAATCGAAGGAGGTATTGCCAAGCCCATCGCCAACTTCCATATCTATCTTAGAGCCTTTGGGCAGTAAAAATCCTTCTTCCATTTGTTTTTTGGTGATTTCTTTGCCATTATAGAACAGACGCAATACAACATTGGCTGCTATATCGGGCACATATGTAATTTCTCCTTTCTTAAACCCGTAACTTTCCAGCAATTGCTCGGCTTGTTTGAGAGAATTGTCAATAATATTGGGCACTTGCTCCATCGGCGGACGGGTCGCATTGATAACCAAGTGAATGCGGCGATTCACTTTTACTTTGGCATTTTTAGCAGGGTCTTGCGAAATAACAGCCAAAGGCGGCAATTTAGGATTGTAACTTGAGTCTGTTACAATGTAACGCAAATCTCTTTCTTCCAGAAAACTTTCAGCCTGTTGCAAGGTCAGCCCTTCCAAGTCCGGCACGGTAATGCTCTCCCCATGATTGGTTGTCAGCGGCAGATAAACATAGAAAAACATAACGATGAATAGACCCACGACAACCAAAGCGAGCAATAAGTTACTGATAAGAGCAACAGGTGTATTGCTTCGCAAGTCAAACTTGACAATACCTTCTTTCAGTTGTTCTAAAAAAGATTTCCACATGTTGCAAAGCTAAAAACTTGCATCGGTATGGCAAAATCCTGTAAGATTATCTGTGCTTTCGGCTTGCCTCGAGATGGTTTCATTATGTAATTTTGTACTAATAAAAAAGTACCATGAAAAAAATTTTTGAAAATTCTTACGCTGAACTTTACGATATCAGTGAAGAAATTCCGCACACCATCTTCGGGTATTGGAAAGGACTTTGGATGTTAGAAGACACGGAAGCCATGCGCGCACTGCGCTTTCCGTTTGACTATATCAAGGAACATGATATAAAAGTGATGATTACCGACTATCGGTATTTGGATATAGTACCGATTGAAACAGATGAATGGTTGCAACGCGAGTGGTTTCCCACGGTAGTAAAAAACGGACTATTAGCGGAAATTGTGATAGACTCTGCAACCTCTGTTTTTGGCAAACTTTCGGTTGATGTAATGTATGAAAATGTGAATCAGGCCACAGGGCTTTATACACCCATTGTAGGTTCGCTGGAACAGGCGAAAGAATTGGCTCGTAAATTCATAGAGGATTTAAAAAAACGGCAGCAGTAAATTGCTCCAATCTAAAGCAGTCGGTGGTATTTTTGATATGGATTTGCGCTGTTCGTTTACTGTAAAACTCATCAAATCGGTATCCTTAAAGCGCTTATTTGCCGTATCTCATGCCCCCGCCGCGCACGCTGCGCCCCGTAGACATGAAATAGCTGCCACCTCTGTCTCCTTTCATCTCAGCGCTTATTTTTTTATCGTTAAGCCCGGAAACACCAAATCCGTTGGCCGATGCGTAATAAATCACGACAAAAACGATTAAAAAACCGACTAAAAGTACAAATCTTGTAAACTGTGCCATGTGCTGTCAATATTTTATTCAGAAGGTATGATAACAGATGCAATAACGCCACATATTAAAAATATGACGAAGCCGATGATGTAATAGCGACTTAGCATCCAGACTCTATCTACCTCTATTCTTACACCGCTTTCGTAGGCAGAAAGCCACGTTTTAGGCTCTACGTAAAGTTTGATGTAATATTCGCCGACTTTATCAACCTTGTACACTTGTGAAGTTGAGGTTAAGCCTTCATCGCCTTCATCGTAGAAGTCGCCTTCCATCGTGTTTATCACCTCATCCTGCGCATTGCATATTTCTATCCCCACCCAGCCATCGCGGAAACCATTGGAAGAGATTGACAGAATAAATTCTATCATCTCGTCCTGTTTGTCGAGCATAAACCTCTCAGTTGTTGCCACTAATTGCATGGAATCGCTCGAGCTTGTAGCAAAGGTGTAAGGAATAGTGTAGGTTACATCCAGTATTTTTTTAGCACTGAAAGATAGAAAGAAGGCAATAAAGCAAGCAGCCGCCAGCATGAAAAAACTTCTGACAAAGAACCGATAAGTTTTTTTTCGTGCTCTATATTCCTCCTTCTTTCGTTTTACCTCAGGGTTTTGCGAAAAAGCTTCCAACACTTGTGCATAGCTCATGGAAGGTTCGCGCCAGAACTCTATTTCTTGCAGTTCGGTTGAGTCTTTGTAAAAATGCGATTCAACGACAAAAACCGTATTGCCTGCTTTGTATTCGGCAAAGTTGATTTCTTTACCGACCTCTATTTGATAGGTAGATTCGCCCTCAAAGTGGATAATGGTGGCTTTGCCGTATTCGGAAACCCGCGTGCGGTCGCCTGAATAAAAATTTTTAATCCAACCGTCGTTGGTCGGCAGGTTCGGATAGCGGGGCACGAAGGGGTAAGACATGGCAAACCCTTCTTTGTCTTCCACCAAATAAATGAAGCTGTAATATTGGCTCAACAGCAACCACTCGTCAAACTGCCAAGTGCTGTCTTCGTACTTGCCGCTTTCAGCATCCCACTCCTTGTATTGCGTGCGCCAGCGCGTTCTGCCGATGACTTTGTATTTAATCCCGTCAAACTCTGCCTCCATGCCCAACTTAATGAATCGCATGGGCGGAAATTTTGAGGGTTTGGAGAGTTTCAGCAGAATTTTATGGTCTTGCGTTTTGGCTTCCTGTACCGTGCCGCAGTATTGGCAGGCAATAAAATTTGTACGCGGATTGACCACTTGCAATTCGCCGCCGCAACCGCTGCATTTGAATTGCTCTACGCTTTTGATGTATTTCTGCTGCCTGATGGTGCTCATGCGACTGTCAAAATAGGCGGTGAACGCAATGGCAATATAACCAAATTCTTACATAACTTGCTCATCGGTTCAATTCATCTCTTATGTCGTTGATTACCAAAATTGAAATTTTCCGCCTGCAAGTGCCGTTGAAATATCCTTTTGTTATCTCGCTGGGTACCATTCGCGATGCGGATAATATTATTGTCAAAATTCATACAGACGACGGACTTTTCGGGACGGGTGAAGGCTGCCCTTACGTTTACATCGTCGGGGAAACGGCGCAAAGTGCCTTTGCCAACGCGCAGGCAATGGCAAATCTTTGGTTGGGAAAAGATGCTTCTGCCATAGAAAACCGTATCGTTGAACTCAAAAAAATATTTCCGTTTAACTATACGCTCCGCAGTGCTTTTGACATGGCGCTGTACGATTGGTTAGGTAAAAAATGTCAACAACCGCTTTACAAATTGCTCGGGGGGGCTAACGACCGCACCCTTAGCACAGATATGACCGTCGGGATTGCTTCACCCGAAGAGATGGCAGCTACCGCGCTGAAATTCAAGCAGGAAGGCTTCCCCGCCATCAAGTTAAAGTTAGGCACGGGCGTGGCGGAAGACGTAGCCCGCGTGCGTGCCGTGCGTGAGGTCATCGGCTACGACATCCCCATCCGGATTGATGCCAACCAAGGTTGGAATGCCACAACGGCTGTGCAAACTTTGCAACAGTTGGCAGCCTTTCAAATTCAGTTTTGCGAAGAACCCATCTCTCGCGGGCAAGTGCACTATCTGCCACATGTGCGACAAAACAGCCCCATCCCGATTATGGCAGACGAAAGTCTGTTTGACAGCCACGATGCCTTCCGATTGGCAGCAGCCGATGCCTGCGACTATTTTAACATCAAACTTTCCAAGTCGGGCGGTATTTATGAAGCGCTGCGCATTGTTGCCATTGCCGATGCGGCAGGCAAGCAATCGCAAATCGGTTGCATGTCCGAAACGCGCTTGGCACTCACCGCCTTTGCGCACTTGGCATTGGCGCGGAAAAATATTCAGTTTTTTGACATGGATTCGGTGTATATGCTGGCTGCCGACCCCGTACAGGGCGGCATACAGTTCCACGCGGGCGGCAAAATCACAGTCCCCGATGCGGCAGGCTTAGGCGCGGAAATTGCCCCCGAGTGGCTGGCAGGCTGCGCAGAACAGGTGGTGGTGAGGTAAAAAAACAGGGATACAACACATATCGTATCCCTGTCAATCAATATCTCCAACCCAATCAAATCGTCATCACCCAGCCGTGCGTATCGGGTTTGCGACCGCGTTTGATGTCTTCCAGTTCGTTGTATACGCGGTTGCTGAACGGGCGATTATTAACATCAGGCAGTTCGTAGAGTTTGCCCTCGTAGCCGATGGTTTTGATGTGGGCAATCGTAGCGGCTGTGCCTACGCCAAAGGCTTCCTGTACGCTGCCGTTTTGGATACCTTCAATTACTTCGGTAACAGCGGCTTTGCGCTCTTCCACAGGCACGCCCCACTCGCGGGCTAATTGCAAAACGGTTTTGCGCGTGATGCCCGGCAGTACGGTATCGGTTTCAGGGGCAGTAACTATCGTTCCGTTGATGACGAACATAATGTTCATGGAGCCTGCCTCTTCAATGTATTTGTGCTCTTTTGCGTCTGTCCAAAGCACTTGGTCAAAACCTTCCTGATACGCCAACTTGGTCGGGTACATGGCGGCGGCGTAGTTACCCGCAGCTTTGGCAGCACCCGTACCGCCTTCGGCAGCGCGTGTGTAGCGGGTTTCCACTTTCACTTTTACGGGGGCAGAGTAATAAACGCCCGCAGGTGAGCAGAAAATCAGGAATTTGAAAGTTTCGGAAGGGCGCAAACCAATAAAGGCATCGGTGGCAAACATCACGGGACGGATGTAGAGTGAGCAACCCTCGCGGGAAGGAACCCAATCGCGGTCTAAGTTCAGCAGTTCGCGCAGGCCGCCCATGAAAATTTCTTCGGGAATTTCGGGCATACACATGCGCACGGCTGACTTGTTCATGCGCTTAAAGTTCTCGTCGGGACGGAAACACAGCACTTCGCCCGCCGCATTTTTGTAGGCTTTCAAACCTTCAAAAATAGACTGCCCGTAGTGAATGGCAGACAGCGCAGGGCTAATGCTCAAATCCTGATAAGGCATAATACGGACGTTTGTCCATTTGCCGCCGATATAATCGGCAGAAAGCATGTGGTCGGTAAAAGTGCGCCCAAATACAGGATTGTTCAAATCTACTTGCGGCAGCCGCGACTGTGTGGTTCTTTCAATCGCTAAATCAAGGGCAAGTGTGTTTTCCATCATTTATTGAGTTTGAAATTGACAATTAATTAGTTCGTAACAACTGAATGGTTTCCAGCAACTTACGGTGCAACTGCGGCGTACAGGAAGCAACTATTTCTTTGCCGAAAAGAAAGTTTTCGCCATTGTGAAAATCTGAAACAATGCCGCCTGCTTCCTTGACAATTAGGATTCCTGCGGCTACGTCCCAAGGATTGAGATTTTTTTCATAAAAAGCCTCAAACCGTCCGGCGGCTACATAAGCCAAATCTATGGCAGCCGAACCGATGCGCCGAAAGCCGTGCGTTTGTATGAGCAATTGTTTCAAAATAGCCAACGTATGGTCTATTTCCGTAGTATCGTAGGCAAAGCCTGTGGCAATCAGCCCCTTAGCAAGGTCTTTTTCAACCGAAACGCGAAGCCGCTTGTTGCCGCTCCATGCGCCTCTGCCTTTAACGGCGTGGAAACATTCGCCGCTGAAAGCCTCTTCCACAACACCCAGCACCACTTCTTCACCCTGAATCAGCCCGATGCTGACCGCATACGGCGGTACTCCGTGGATAAAATTCGTAGTGCCGTCCAACGGGTCAATTACCCAATTCAAGCCGCCGTGCAGGCGGTTGCCCGTACCCTCTTCGGCGATGAAGCCTGCCTCGGGCAAAAGCTGCGACAAACCCTCTACAATCATCTGCTCCGCCTGTTTGTCCACATAAGAAACAAGGTTATTGCGTCCTTTTTCTTCTACCTGTGTGCGGTCGAAGCGTTCCGACTCGCGGCGGATAAAATCACCTGCCTTGCGGGCAATTTTTACAACAGACTGACAGAGGTTTGTTAGCTCCACTTAGACATTTATTTTCCCCCAAAATTAGCTTTTTTTGCCCAAAAAATGCCCGGTAGCGGCACTTATCGCTTATGAATTCAGCCCGTTTTGAAGAAACGCTGACCTATTTGTACGGCTATCTGCCTATGTTTCAACGCATTGGCGCGGCGGCATTTAAGCCCGATTTGAGCAATACCCTTGCTTTGTGCCAACATTTGGGTAATCCGCACGAACGTTTTCCAAGCATCCACGTGGCAGGCACGAACGGGAAGGGCAGCAGTTCGCACCTGTTGACGGCTATTTTGCAGGCTGCGGGCTATCGCGTGGGCTTGTACACTTCGCCGCACCTCAAAAGTTTTACCGAACGCATCCGCATCAACGGTCAAGAAGCTGATAAACAGTGGATTATTGATTGGGTAGAAAAGCTCAAGCCCTTGATTGAACAAGTCAAGCCCTCGTTTTTTGAAGTAACTGTTGCAATGGCGTTTGATTATTTTGCTCAAAACCGGGTAGATATAGCCGTTGTGGAAGTAGGCTTGGGCGGTCGGCTGGACTCTACGAACATCATCTCTCCCATCCTGTCGCTCATTACCAACATCAGCTACGACCATCAAGCACTGCTGGGCGATACGCTGCCGCAAATTGCCTTTGAAAAAGCGGGTATCATCAAACATCATACACCCGTAATTATCAGCGAAAAACAGGAAGAAGTAAGCGCAGTATTCTGCCAAAAAGCGGCACAGGAACACGCACCGATTTACTTTGCCTCCGACCGCTACCGTGCCGAACATACGGCAGTCGGCACTTTTGACATCATCAAAGAAGGCGATTTGATGATGCCCTGCGTCAAGTGCCAATTGTTGGGTGAATATCAGGCAAAAAATTTGGCAGGCGTGATGCAGGCCGTAGAGTGCTTGCAGGCGCAAGGCTGGAAAATTGATAACCGCGCCATTCGCAAGGGCATTGCCGAAGTGAGCACGCTGACGGGTTTAAAAGGACGCTGGCAAATCATCCGCAATCAGCCGCTTACGGTTTGCGATACCGCTCACAACGAAGGCGGCTTGCGCTATGTAGTGCGTCAAATTGCACATACCCCCCACAAACACCTGCATTTTGTGCTGGGCGTAGTGGCGGATAAATCTTTGGACAAAGTGCTGCCTTTGTTGCCGCGGTCGGCTACGTATTATTTCTGCAAACCCGACCTGCCCCGCGGATTGGCTGCTGAAATCCTGCAAGAGCAAGCAGCGGCGCAGGGTTTACGCGGAAACGTTTATTCCTCTGTTAATCAGGCATATCAGGCGGCTTTGGCGGCAGCGCAACCCGACGATATGGTGTTCATCGGCGGCAGTACCTTCGTTGTGGCAGAAATAGAAGATTTGTAAGGATTTTGTATTTTTGCCTACATATACAATTCCGCTATGCAAACTTCCTCACCGGTGCAAAATAAATTTGAAGAAGTAAAGAAGATTTTTACAGCCTATCTGGAACGTAAAGAGTTGCGCAAAACGCCCGAACGCTTTGCTATTCTGGAAGAAATCTACTCGCGCCACGACCATTTTGATGTAGAATCTCTTTACATCAGCATGAAAAACAAAAACTATCGGGTAAGCCGCGCAACGGTTTACAATACGTTGGATTTGCTGGTGGAATGTGATTTAGTTACCAAACATCAGTTTGGGGGCAATTTGGCGCAGTATGAAAAATCCTACGGCTACCGGCAGCACGACCACCTGATTTGCGTGGACTGCCATCAGGTGCTGGAATTTTGCGACCCTCGCATTCACAACATCCAGAGCATGGTCGGCGAATTGTTGCAGTTCAATATTCAGCATCACTCGTTGGTGCTTTACGGAGCCTGCAAACGAACCGACTGCTCCAACAAGAAAGACAAGGCAACAGGCAATACCAATGGATAATTTTTTTGCACAGGTTACTGATAACCAAATCCTTACAATTGAAATTAAAGGAGATTTACTGGGTCAGGAAAATGAAGCCGATATCATCCGATACGTAGAGCAGCAACTTCCTCAGCATGTGGTTTTTGTGGCAGTTGATATATCCCAAGTTCCTTACATGAACAGTTCCGGGCTTACCATACTGATTCGCCTGCTTACTCGTTTTCGTAACCGCAACGGCGACTTGGTGTTGATTCAACCCTCCGAATCAGTAAAAAAATTGTTGCTGATTACCAAGTTAAATCAAATTTTTCATATTTTTGATACCAAAGAAGCTGCTGTTGCCTATCTGGCAGGTTTGCAAGGAAGCGTTAAGCAAAAGGCCTCATAAAGTAAGTTCCGGCTTTTATTTGCGCCCGAACTTCTCTACATTAGCAGCCTGAAATCAAATTTGTATGGATATTTTACTCGGTTTGCAATGGGGCGATGAGGGCAAAGGCAAAATCGTCGATTTCATTGCACCTGACTATCAAGTAGTTGCACGCTTTCAAGGCGGCCCCAATGCAGGACACACCTTGCACTTTGACGGAATCAAGCACGTTTTACATCAAATTCCTTCCGGTGCTTTTCGTCCTGAAATCAAAAATCTGATAGGTAATGGTGTGGTATTAGACCTGCACACGCTTAAAAACGAAATCCTCAGCCTGACCAAACTCGGCGTGGATTTGACAAGAAATTTGTTCATTTCCAAAAAAGCCCAGTTGATTATTCCGACACATCGCGCATTAGATGCTGCATCGGAAAAACAAAAAGGGGAAAACAAAATCGGCTCAACGCTACGCGGCATCGGCCCTACGTATGCCGATAAAGTTGCACGCGTCGGCCTTCGCGTGGGCGATATTTTACTGCCCGATTTCAAGGAGCGATACAACGCCCTGAAAGCAAGGCATTTAGAACAATTGCGATTCTATGCTTACGAAGTGGATTTGCAAGAGCAGGAAGAGCAATTTTTTGAGGCTGTGGAGTTCATCAAAAGCTACCCACTGGTAGACAGCGAATATTTTATTAACAATGAAATCCGCAAAGGCAGCCGCATTTTGGCAGAAGGTGCACAGGGTTCGCTGTTGGATATTGATTTTGGCTCCTACCCTTTTGTTACCAGTTCTAATACAACCGTTGCAGGTGCTTGCACAGGTTTGGGAGTTGCACCGCATCATATTGGCAAAGTGTTGGGCATTTTCAAGGCTTACTGCACGCGTGTGGGCAGCGGCCCGTTCCCAACCGAGCTTTTTGACGAAACAGGTGAACGACTGCGCCGCATAGGCCACGAATTTGGGGCAACCACAGGCCGCCCGCGTCGTTGCGGTTGGTTAGACTTGCCTGCTCTTAAATATGCAGTCATGATTAACCACGTAACCAACCTGTTGATGATGAAGGCTGATGTGCTGAACGAGTTTGAGGAAATCATGGTGTGTACGCACTATGAACTGCCTGATGGCACTATTACCGACCAACTGCCCTACTGCCTCAACAGCACAAAGGTAACGCCTGTATATCAGCGTTTTACAGGCTGGCAATGCGAACTAACCGATTTGCAATCGTTTGAGGAGTTGCCTGCTGCACTGGCCGATTACATCCGATTCATCGAGCAACAGGTAGGCGTTCCCGTTACACTCCTCTCCTACGGTTCTAACCGCAAGGATACATTGATGCGGGCTTAGGTTACAGGCCGACTGCAATGCAAAGTAAAACCCGACAGGTAGCACTTGTCGGGTTTTACTTTGTAAAAGCCTTGATAATCAGCGTATATCCAGCCCATCGAGCAACTGAATGTAGAACTCAATGCCTTCGCGGATTTCATGCAGCCATATGTACTCGTCGGCGCTGTGCGAACGTGCCGAATCACCGGGGCCTATTTTAATCGTTGTAAAAGGCATCAATGCTTGGTCGGAGGTGGTAGGCGAAGCATAGGTAGTTCTGCCCAGCGATACGCCGCGTTTTACAATCGGATGTTCGGGTGAAATGCCTGATGCGTTTAAGCGAAAAGAACGCTCTTTTACCTCACACTCAACATTTTGGCGGATAATTTCCAAGACCTCTGCATTCCTGTAAACATCTGTGGTGCGAATATCCACAGTAAATGTACACTTTTCGGGTACTACGTTGTGTTGGCTGCCCGCATTGATGATTGTTACGGACATTTTTACGGGGCCTAACAAGGGCGACACTTTGGGGAACTGATAGGTTCGGAACCACTCAATATCCTTTAATGCTTTGTAGAAAGCGTTTTCGCCTTCCTCGCGTGCGGCATGCCCCGCTTTGCCTCTTGCCGTACAGTCTATGACCATAAGGCCTTTTTCGGCAATGGCCAACTGGGTGAGCGTAGGTTCGCCTACAATCCCCAAATCAATCTTTCCCAAGTGTGGTAGCAGGAGTTCTACTCCCCCGCTACCGCTGATTTCTTCTTCGGCAGTAGCAGCCAAAATTAGGTTAAACGTCTGTTTTTCAGGTTGTTGCTGAAACAGATTGTTGTAGTAGATAAATGTGGCAATCAATGACACAAGGCAACCTCCTGCGTCATTGCTGCCAAGCCCGTATAACTTGCCGTCTTTTATGATAGGCTCGAATGGGTCTAAAGTATAACCGGGATTGGGTTTTACCGTGTCGTGGTGTGAGTTGAGCAGAATAACGGGTAAATCATCGCGCCAGTTGGCAGATTTACACCATACGTTATTCGCCAAACGCTGTACGGGAATTTGATAGGCACCAAGAAAATCAACAATTAACTGTGCTGTCAAATCTTCTTCTTTGCTGAAAGAAGGCGTGGCGATAAGTTTTTGGAGTAACTCCGTTGCCTGCGCCGTAAGTGCGGGAATGGTTATCGGAAGTTCTTTTATCATATGCAAATTTATGCTTATACCGATAAATTATCCCACCTCCCGCTTTGCTAACGCATGATTCGCAACCCTGTGGTGCGGCTGTTCTACTTCAATATACCCGACAGAACAGAGTTAAACACGGCCATAATGATACTGAAAACAATAGCCATCAGCCAACCTGCAACCGCAAAACTGTCCATCAATGCATCGGCAATTAATACAATGGCTCCATTAACAACCAATGCAAACAGACCAAGTGTCAGGATGGTAACGGGCAGTGCGAGCAGTTGCAAAATCGGGGCAAGCACCGCGTTCAGTAAGCCCAAAACAATTGCCACAATAAAACTTGCTTCCAACGAGGTTACGGAAATACCCGGCAACCACTGCGAAAGAAAGAAGATAAAAACGCCGTTCAAAACTATTTTGATGATGGTTTTCATGGGCTGCGCTATTGTTTGGCTATTTTAATGGTCGTTCGTCGGTTGGCTTGGTGTTGCGCCTCGGTTTTCGCATTGGGAATTTTGGGTTCGGTTTCGCCGTAACCTTTGGCAATAATATTCTCACGCGGAATGCCTTTGGCCACAATGTAATTTACGGCAGAGGCTGCACGGCGTTGAGAAAGGCGCAGGTTGTACGCGTCTTTACCGCGTGAGTCGGTATGAGAACCCAATTCCAAAACAGTGGTAGGATATTGCTCGAAGTAGTCTTTGAGGAAATCTACAAAATTATCCAGAATGACTGCGGCCTCTGCTGTAATGCGCGAACTGTCGTATTCATATAAAATCTCGATTTCGGGCACATCGGAAGGCTTCAGCGGCCGTTTGGGGTCGCGCGGGGTACGCAATGTGATGAGAATATCTTTGCGAAGCGTTAAGTCCAAATCAAAGTAAACCTTGTTGTGGCGAAGCGGCAGCGTTTTTGGGTCTACACCTTTGCCTTGTGTATTCAATTGCTCATTATCAGACAGATATTGAGGTTTTTGCCCTGTTACCTGATAAATACGGTCAATCTCAATCGGCTTTTCAAACAGGTATTTACCTTGTGCATCGGTGCGGATTGTGTCTATCACGTTGCCGTTGTTGTCTTTCAAGGTAATGAAGGTTTCGGGCAAAATTTCAGGCTGTGCGTTGATGTCCGCTTTACCATAGGCCGTACCGCGCAGATAATAGGCAACAGTTTTGATATCTGCCGAGTCATTGCGGAACATGTAGATGTCGTCATCGCCTTTGGCACCGTCTCCGATGCGATTGCTGGTAAAATAGCCGCTGCTTTTAGAACGGAAAGCAATGCCGAAATCGTCGTAGCTGCTGTTCATCGGCGTGCCTACATTCTTGATTTTCAGCTCTTTGATTGGTCTTTTTAAACTGTCATAACCTACAATGACGGTATCTTGAACGAAAATGTCGAGCCCGCCTAAGCCTGCATGTCCGTTGGAGGCAAAAAACAGGCGGCCATCGGGTGCAATTTGCGGGAAAAGTTCATCGCCGGGCGTGTTGATGGTTCTGCCGAGGTTGCGTGGGCGCGACCATGTGCCGTTGTCGTTCAGGCGGCTACTGTAAATATCAATGCCTCCTTGGCTGCCGTCTTTGCGATTAGAGGCAAAGTACAGTGTTTTTCCGTCGGGGCTGAGTGCGGGGGACGAATCCCATGTCAGTGAATCGCTGACGCGGTCGAGGAACTCGGGGGCTGTCCAATTACCGTCCTGAAAGCGACTGATGAACAGGTTTACTTCGCGGAAAGGCTCTTTCTTCTGCCCGCTGTTTCCTCTGGCAAAAATCATGAAGCGATTTTTGGGGGCAAATGTGATGCCGCCTTCGTTGTGGCCATCCAGATTAAATTCAGGACTGAGGAAAGGGCGCACTTCGCCGCCGCAGGTCATCGTATCGGAAAATACAAATTCGTAGAAATCGCTGAAACCGCCACCGGTAGTTTCAAATACTTTTTCACCGCGACGCGAGCTGGCAAATACCAGATTGCCGTTATAAAATGCAGGTGCGTATTCGGAAGCAGGCGTGTTGATACTTGCGCAATTGGCGATGGTTGTATGGGTTTCCATTGCCAAAATAGCATTTACCTCTGTCAAATTTTTGGCTTCAATTCGCGCTTTGCGAATCAACTCTGCATCGCGGCCGTTTTTGCTGTATTTATCCAGTACGGTGGCAGCATCGGCATACATCTCGTTGGCTTTCAGCGCCATTCCCAAATGAAAATCTATGGTTTCATTGGTAAAGCCGCTGCCGATGGCCGCCTGATAATAGGGCAGTGCCAATCTGTAACGGTTGGAAAGCCGATAACATTCACCAATCAGGAAGTTTATTTCAGCAGCATTGGAGGGCTTGCTTTCCAAAACTTTCTTGTATAGTTGTGCAGCTGTTTCGTATTCAGCCCTTGCAAATTTTGTTTCCGCTTTTTTGATGGTTGAAGTGCAGGATGCTAAAAAAGCAATCAGGCAAATTGCCAACAGGGTTTGTTTTATCATAGTCATTGCGCGTGCATTATTGGTTTGTCAGTTGTTGCAAGGTAATCAGGTGCTCATTACCAGCGTAACCATTTCTATAAGTTTAGTGATTGTTTTTTCTATTCCTTCAAAAACTTGTGCCATGCTGTGACTGCTCAAATAACCTGCCGTGGTAATGATATTGTTTAAATCATCTTCTATAACGTCTTCGGCATCGGCATCCACCACATTTATCCCACGAAGTCTTGCTTGTTGAATCCACTGATTAAGTAATTGATTACCAGTATAATATTGCGGCTGTCCCAAAGTTATTTTTGCTTGTATGTCAATGGTTGCCAATGCGTCGGCCACCCATATGGCAGAGGTTGAGGTAGCGGCAATGGGTTTGCCGGCCTCTGCCATCCGGCAAATTACGTCGGCAATTTCGGCAGGCGCAGGCTCGGTCAGGTCGTGGTAGCTGCCGGGAATGACAAGACCGTCAAATGATTTGACCCGAAACTCTGTCAAAGGTTTAATTTTTCCTCTGGCAATGCGTGCAGATTCAATGAGCATGTTGCGCTTATAGGGCAATTTGTCTTTGGTGATGGGGTTGCACACATCGGACTGATTATCAGGCGCAAAACATTCGTAATCTACGGACAGACGGTCAAGCATCAACAGAGAGAGAACTGCCTCGTGAATACCCGAGCCATCGTATATGCCACAACCTGAAAGCAAAACGCCTATTTTCATGGATTTGCAGGGTTAAACGGAGCCCACAAGCCCCGTAATGTCTCAATTGCAATTTTAATGTTTTGTTTTCTAAATTTAATCATACAAAACCGATTATACATGGCCGATGACCTAAAATCCCTCACAGAACGGGTAAACCTGTTACTCACGCAGGTAGCAGCCATTCAAACAGAACTTGCCGCTATTCAGCAGCAACTGCAAAATGCACCTGTCGGAGCAGCAGACACGGCCGTAAAAGATACGTTATCGGCAGGCAGCGAAGTTGCAAATACAGGCAGTGAACCGCAAATACCTCCGCCGATTGCCAAACCTGTTTTTTACCGCGACGGAAAACAGGTGCTGTCTGATGTAAAAAAAATGCAAACCTATACGGCGGCCTCTGCTACACCCGTTGCTCCTGTCAATTTTGAAAAATTGCTGGGGGCTAATCTTATCAAATACATCGGTATTGCCGTGTTTTTTCTGGGAGTGGCCTATTTTGTGAAATATGCCATTGATAATGAATGGATTAGCGAATCGATGCGGGTGGCAATCGGTATGGGAATCGGAGTGGCACTGATAGGCGGCGGGCATTATCTGTATCGTAACTACCGCACATTTGGGGCAGTAATTGCAGGCGGAGGCATCGCATTGTTGCACTTTTCGGCATATTGGGGCTTTCAGTATTACAACTTGTTTTCCCAAACGGCTGCACTGGCAATGATGGTCGGCTTTACTCTGCTGGCGGTCGCTTTGGCAGTACTCTATCGCATGGAGGCGCTGGCTGTTGTGGCAGTGGTTGGAGGTTTTGCATCGCCTTTTTTGGCAAGTACAGGGCAAGGCAATATGCTGAATCTGTTTGCCTATTTGCTGATTCTCAATATAGGAGTAGCCATTTTATACTACCTCAAAAGTTGGCGGAGCATTACCTATGTGGCATTTACCATGACCGCGGCTCTTTGGATTATCTGGTATGCCACCACCGATGAAATCCCCGTCAAATATTCGCACTTGTCGGTTGGGCTGTTTGCTTTTGCTTTTTACATCGTGTTTTGGATAATGGCAAATTATCAGCTGCTTCGTGCCAAAACAGACCTTACGCTACCCGATGCCACATTCAGCCTGACAAGTACGGCTTGTTTTACAAGCATTTTGTTTTTACTGACAGAAAGTCGGTTTTCAGGAGCTTACAACGGGAGTTTTCTGCTGGTTGCCGCACTGATACAAATCGGTTGGGCAGTGCTTTTCAGGCAGTTGCTGCATCATATTACCCCGACAATCATTGCCACACATTTGTACGGCGGAATGGCAATTCTGCTGGTTACATTGGCTATTCCGGCACAATTCAGCAGCTATTCTATTACCTACGCATGGGCAGCAGAAGCCGTACTTTTGCTGTATTTATCGGGCAGAGAAGGTTTTGAGCGCTTGCAGTTGCCGCTTGCATTGGTCAATCTGTTGGCCATTGGCAGCCTGTTCAACGATTGGGACAATTTCTACTGGCGCTCACTGACCGAGTTTACATACGACGACGCGGGCAATCTGCTGAAAACCTATGTATGGCATTACAAAGTCCTGTTAAACAAGGGATTCGGAGCAACTGTTGCCTTGCTTGCATCCATTGCGGCACAGGCTCTCATCATCCGCCGCACCCGAAAATCTGCCTTTGCGCTTTGGGGCATACAGTCGGACGAAACGGGGCAGCGTTCTTTGGAAGTTTATGCGGTTGTAGGCCTGCTGTTGGGCTTTTTTGGCGGCTATCTTGAAATTGATTTTCACCGTCAAAACCTTCAACTGCCTGTTGAGTGGGTGGACGAAATACAACTGTTATTCAGCACTTTATTTGCGTTTCTGATTATTTTTCTTGCCAAAAAAAGCAACAGGCAGTACTGGATTAACCTAACGGCCTTGATAGGCATAGCAGTCGTGGCATTGTACCCGTTATTTTTGCACTTTTCGGTTCGTAGCCTGCGCAACGAGGCACTGGGCGGACAACTCTCATGGTGGTATTTTACGGCTCATTATGTCCTGCTTGTGTTACATGCCCTGCTCATGGCAGAACTTTTGCGGCAACATTGGCAACTTAAAAACAAGCAAAACATTGCTTTTCAATCACTTATGGTAGGCATATGTGCATGGATACTATTTGTCATCACGTCCGAATATGACCACTGGTATGTTATCAGCCGTTTTGAAACACCCGCGACCATTGCAGAACTTGCCGTAACCTCCCAGCGGCAGGGCTATGCGTTGTTGTGGGGCATTAGTTCGTTTTTTATGTTTCTGGCGGGCTTGTGGCGCAAAAATGTTACGGTTCGGCTGACCGCGCTGGCTTGCTTTGCACTTGCGTTGGGTAAATTTTTCATCGTGGATTTTGTCCATTTAGACAACCTTTCCCGTATAATTTCCTTGACTGCCATCGGGGTTTTGCTGTTAGTCATTGCCTTTTTGTATGAAAAACTGAAACGAATCATTTTTGATAATGAGTGAGCAAGTTACGCCTGAAATAAGTGATGAAGACAGCAAGCTGCATGAGATAGCACCCGCAGCCTCACGTAAAATCCGAAGGTTGAATTGGGGAAAACAACTGCGCCCCGGAAAGCGTGCGAGAACCTATTTTTTGGTTTATTCCATTGAATTGCTGGTCGTGATGATTGGTATTGCCGCAGGTTTTGCCGTTAATAACTACGCCGATCATCAGCGTGAACTGAAATTGGAAGCGGACTATATGGCTAACCTGTACGATGAACTTTCGCTTGACATAGAACATCTGATGCAGGCAGACAGCATTAACAATCTGAAAATAGACGAATTGACCCGCCTGCTGATAATGGTCAAAATGAATGACCGAGAACAGATTGACAGCATCAGCAAACTGATAAAAAAAGCCTCGGAAGAAGTAGTGCTGTTCTATCCTTCCAAAACTACCTACGAATCTATCAAACAGGGCGGGCACGTGAACCTGATACGGGACTTCCAAATTAAAAACCAACTCATAGGGCTTTACGAAAACGAATACGAAAAACTCGCCACCCGACAAAACATTATTTTAACCGATATTCGCGACCGATTGCAGCCCTTTGTAAGTGAGCATTTTGATATCATAGAGTTTCAGCCGCTGAATCAGGAAGCTGTTTTCAGTTATCGCTTTACCAATCTGATTCAGCAAATGATTGAAAATCAGTCGCAAAGCTCACGTTACTACAAAGAATCGCTTGCCAAATGCAGGCAAATGCTGCGACAATTGGAAACTAAAATCAAAAACTGAATGAGTCCGGTTACAGCACCTGAATTGCTAACCTCTGTTATTGAAGCTGATGCAAATGCTATCTGGCATCCTTTTACGCCGTTGTACGGCCTTCGTCCGCCCTTAGAAGTAGTGCGTTCAGAGGGTGCATGGCTGCACACTGCCGACGGCAGGCAGATATTGGATGCCATATCTTCATGGTGGGTCAATCTGCACGGGCACAGCCACCCCTACATTGCGGAAGCCATAGGTAAACAAGCTGCCGAGCTGGCACATGTCATTTTTGCAGGCTTTACACACGCGCCTGCGGCAAGGTTGGCAGAACGACTGCTGACCATACTGCCGCCTAATATGAGTAAAGTTTTCTACTCTGACAATGGCAGCACCGCTACCGAAGTGGCTATGAAAATGGCCTTTCAATATTTCTACAATTTAGGGCAACACAAACCCAAAATTATTGCCATAGACGGGGCTTATCACGGCGATACCTTCGGCGCTATGTCCGTCGGCGACCGCAGCCCTTTCAATGCACCCTTCCAGCCGTACTTGTTTGAAGCGGTATTTATTCCTTTCCCCGACAAGGCCAACGAAGCGGCTGTTTTTGCACAGTTTGCCGATGAGATAGCCACCGGAGAAGTAGGCGCTTTCATATTTGAACCCTTGGTGCAGGGTGCAAGCGGTATGCGCATGTACAGTGCCCAACTTTTAGACCGCATGATAGCCCATGCGCAACAGCACGGCGTTATTTGCATTGCCGATGAGGTAATGACAGGTTTCGGCAGAACGGGCAAGTTGTTTGCAAGCCTGTACCTGAACCATTACCCCGATATCATTTGCCTTTCCAAAGGAATTACGGGCGGTTTTCTGCCCTTAGGTGCAACGGCTTGCACTCAGCGCATACAAGATGCCTACCGCAGCCCTGACCTGATGAAAACCTTTTTCCACGGGCACTCCTACACGGCCAACCCGATTGCCTGTGCTGCTGCCAATGCAAGTCTGGACTTGCTGCTCTCCGAACAATGCAGTGCAGCCATCGCCCGCATCAACCAAAAGCATCTGCAATTTGCGGCTCAGTTAGCACAGGGCAACTATGCGGTGCGCAACGTCCGCGTATTGGGAACCATACTTGCGCTGGAAATAGACCGCACGGGCGAAACTTCCTACTTCCACGAAGCCCGCAACAATCTGTACTATCATTTTTTAGATAAAAACCTGTTAATGAGACCCTTAGGAAATGTGGTATATCTATTGCCACCCTATTGTATAACCGATGAAGAGCTTGCACTCGCCTATCGTGCCATTCTTGAAATCATTTAATTAGCCTATGAAAAAAATTTTTTTAGTTGCTTACTGCCTGATAGCAGCATCTGTTTTCCACGTAAAAGCACAGATTAATCTGTTTTCCATTGAAGATGAAATCAAACTGGGGCAGCAGGTTGCCCAACAGGTAGAATCTGACCCCAAAAACAAGATTTTGGATGAGAAAAAATATGCAGAAGCCTATCGGCATTTGCGCCGCATTACCGATGCCATTCTTAACTCAGGGCAGGTGCGCTACCACAAGGAGTTTCCGTGGCAAGTAAAAATTATTCACAATGACAGCATCCTCAATGCCTTCTGTGCGCCGGGCGGCTATATTTACGTGTACACAGGTATTATCAAATTTCTGGATACGGAAGACCAACTGGCAGGCGTAATGGCGCATGAAATTGCCCATGCCGACCGCCGACACTCAACCAATAACTTGACCAAAATGTACGGTATTGCAGCACTTACCGATATTGTTTTGGGTAAAAACCAAAATCGGCTGACACAGATTGCACAGGGATTAGTGGGTTTGCAATTCAGCCGCAACCATGAGCGGGACGCTGACAATCAGTCTGTTATTTACCTCTGCAATACCGAGTATGAAGCCAACGGTGCAGCGGGCTTCTTTGAAAAAATGCTGCAAATGCGTGCTGCCGAGCCCCCTGCATTTTTAAGCACCCATCCTGCCTCGGCTTCTCGCGTACGCGACATCAACGCAGCAGCACGCGCCAGAAATTGTACAGCCAAAACAAGTCAAAAAAATTATCAAGCCTTTAAAAACAGCCTGCCCAAATAAATATGGCATTACCCTGCAACATGCTATTGTGTTGCAGGGTATAAAAAATTACCACAATGAAAAAATCAACATACTAAGACCACTTACCGGCAAAATCCAGAAACTCTGCCTTCATTTCGCCGAAAAGTTTTTCAAAAGTCTCTAATTTATCACGCTCATCGGCATGGTCGCCAAACAAGCGGCGATGTATCGTGTCGGCTTCTTTCTGCGCCTCTCCTACAAGAAAATCCTCATGCACGCGGATATTGTGTTTTAAAATATCCAATTGCTCTTTGTGGATAATCAACTGGTTTTGAAAATGACTGGCTGATTTGTGAAACTCATCACCGTTATTGCGCTTTGCCAAGTCATCCAGCATAGCCTGCAAGCGGATAATCTCTTGCTCATAATGTCCTAAATGTTGCAGCCATTCGGTATGTTCAGCGTGAAGTTCGTTCAGATGCACTTTGGTATTTGCCATAATTTAAAAAAGTTTGTTTGACAGTTCAAAAGTAGCTGAATCACCATGGGTAAAAGATGACTTTTATCATCTATGCACAATTTTTTTGTGAGCACTGCCCACGGGCTTGGCAATTATGAAAGTATTACCTTGATTTGTAAAAGAACCTATATTCACCAAATTGATATGAAATACACAGAACCAATGCTCAAAGAAGGAGCTATGCAAGGTAAAACCATTCTTGTTACCGGAGGCGGAACAGGATTGGGACGTTCTATGAGCAAATATTTTCTGGAACTCGGCGCTAACGTAGTCATTGCCAGCCGCAAATTGGATGTTTTGCAGGCCGCTGCCGATGAATTACAGGCCGAAACAGGCGGTCAGGTGCTTGCCGTAGAGTGCGACGTGCGCAACTATACCGACGTGGAAAAAACACTTGCTGCCACCTTGAAGCGATTCGGCAGTATCAACGGATTGCTTAACAATGCCGCAGGCAACTTCATTAGCCCTACCGAGCGACTTTCGCACAAGGCCTTTGATACAATTGTAGGGATTGTTTTACAGGGAAGTTACAACTGCACCCTTGCCATTGGCAAGCACTGGATTGAGCAAAAGCAACCGGGCACTATACTCAATATTGTTACAACCTACGCATGGACAGGCTCGGGTTATGTAGTGCCTTCGGCTTGTGCCAAAGCAGGCGTATTGGCTATGACGCGCTCTCTGGCCGTAGAATGGGCAAAGTATAACATCCGCAGTAATGCCATTGCCCCCGGCCCATTCCCTACCAAAGGCGCATGGGACAGGTTGTTCCCGCCTGCCTTACAGGATAAGATGGATGTTTCCAAAAAAGTACCGCTCAAACGCGTAGGCGACCATCAGGAACTGGCCAACCTTGCCGCTTATCTGATGTCCGATTACAGCGCCTACATAAACGGTGAAGTTGTAACCATTGACGGCGGCGAATGGCTCAACGGTGCGGGCGAATTCAACTTCTTGGAGCAGCTCCCCGGCGAGATGTGGGATCAAATTGAGCGCATGGTACGTGGTGCAGGAAAAAGCCAATAATTTTTACCCCATTCCCCTATGCCTGTAGAAATAGAACGCAAATTTTTAGTTAAAAATCAGGATTGGAAAAAGAACGCCGAAGCCAAAGTGTTCCGGCAAGGGTACTTGTGCAATGACAACGGGAAAACGGTGCGTGTACGCATAGCGGGCGAAGATGCCTTTATTACAGTAAAAGGCAATGCACAGTATATTTCAAGAGCTGAATTTGAATATGCTATTCCCGTAGAAGACGCGCTCTACATGCTAAATGCCCTCTGCCAAAGGCCTCTGATTGAGAAAACACGCTATTATGTGCCTTACAAAGGGCTTATGTGGGAAATAGATGAGTTTGAAGGAGATAACAGCGGGTTAATCATTGCAGAAGTAGAACTGACCGATGAAAATCAGGAAGTTCCTTTGCCGCCTTGGGCAGGTGCCGAAGTAACAGGCGATGAGCGCTACTATAACGCCAATCTGGTGCGCAATCCTTACAAGAACTGGAAGTAGTGGCTTAGGCTTTTTTGAGACCACATTCAAAAGCAAAACCTCCGTCGGGGCTTTAAATCTCGGCGGAGGTTTTTGTTCATACATACGCTATTGCACATATGCTGTAATTACAGCATTTCCGAAACCTTAACGGCTGCTGCGCGGCGCGCGGGCGCATAGGAAGCCAGTACCGTAATGGCAAATACCAACACGCTGATACTCAGAAAGTCAGCCCATTTCATTTGCACCGGATAAGCCTGAATAACCGACGACTGAATACCCAGCGATACAAAGCCGAATTGCATTTGCAGAAAGCAAATAACAAAGCCCAGTACCATTCCGCTGAAAGCGCCAATCCATGCAATAAAAAAACCCTCCGTCAGGAAAATGCGGCGAATTATGCCTGCCGAAGCCCCCATAGCTGTTAGCACGGCAATATCATGCTGTTTTTCAATGGCCAACATGCTCAGCGTAAAGAAAATATTGAACGAAGCAATCGCCAGCACGAATGCCAAAGCCACAAAAACAAACAGTTTTTCTATCCGAATGGCACGCATAATACTTTCCTGCTGCTCTTCGCTGTTTTTTACCTGTAAGTTATCGGCATCTATCATGCTGCGGATAGCATGCTGAACGGCGGCAATATCGCTTTTCTTCCAAACTTTTACCTCAATGGAAGTTCGCCTGCCCTTGTACTGCATCAAGTCCTCTGCCCATTCAATCGGGACGAGCACATGATTTTGGTCAAACTGTTGCTCAATGGCAAGTACTCCGCCGGGCAAAATGATGCGCTGTTCAAAGTTTTTGGAAGGGTCGGCCATATTAACCTGCTTGTCTTTGCGGGGATACCAGAAAACCAGCGGCTCCATATCGTCGCCAAGGTCTATTCCCAATTGCAACTGCACCCCTACCCCTATCATCGCACGCGGTGTTTTTTGCTGCCAAAGTGCAAAATTGCCGCCCACCAACTTCTCGCGCAGGGGGTATTGCTGGTCAAAATTAGCGGCCAGCCCTTTTACCTTAACTACTATTTGAGCGTCCTTATAACGCAGCAGCGCATCGTCGGCAATTACCTCAGTAACAGCCTTTACGCCTTCTATGCGGGCAAGGCGGGCAAGTAATACACTATCGGCAGCAAACGACTTGCCTTTGACGGGCGTAATTTCCAAGTCGGCATGATAGGACGAGTAAAGGCTGCGAGTAAAATCTTCAAGCCCGTTAAAAACAGAGAGCACAATCACCATAGCGGCAGTACCTATGGCAACGCCAAACACCGATACAATGGAAATAATATTGATAAAATTTCGCTTTTTCTTCGAGAAAAGATAGCGGCGTGCAATCAGGAGCGCAGTGTTCATGCAAAAAAGCGGGCTATTTGTGCGACCAGACGATTAATTTCTTCTGCGGTATTGAAAGCGTGCAGGCAAATGCGCAAACGCTCGGCACCCGCCGGCACGGTAGGCGCTAAAATAGGCAAGGCAAGGCATTTTTGTTGCATCAACGAGTCGGCAAGGGCTTTGCATCGGTCGTTCCCCGGCACTACCAACGCCTGAATCGGGCTTTGATTGCAAATGAGTTGCACACCTTCGGGCAACCGCAACTCCGCCGCCAGTTCGTGGTAGAGCGCAATAACTTGCCGCAATTGCATATTGAGTTCGGGATGTTGGCCAATATAATCAAAAGCAGCATCAATGCTGACCAGCGTATGGTCGGGCATGGCAGTGCTGTAAATAAACGGTCGGCCAAAGTTCACCAAATAGTCTATCAGCCACTGCTTGCCGACAATGCACGCCCCATGTGCACCAATCGCTTTTCCAAAGGTATAAACTCTTGCCAAAAAATGTTGCTGCAAACCCAATTCACACGCAAGCCCATTGCCGTTTTGCCCGAAAATACCTGTGCTATGCGCCTCATCTATCAGCAAATAAGCGCCGTAACGATTGCATAAGTCCACCATATCGGCCAATACGGCATTATCGCCATCCATAGAATAAACCGACTCCGTGATAACAAATACACAACCTGCCGCATGTGTTTGCCGTGCCGATTGCAGTTTTTGTTCCAAATCGGACAAATTATTGTGCAAAAAGGCCTTTCGGTCGGCAAAACTGAGCCGATAGCCTTCCCGCAGGCTGGCATGTACCAATTCATCGTACAGAATCAAATCGCCTTTTTGTGCCAATGAAGCTATCAGCGCCATGTTGGCCACATAGCCCGAATTGAACAACAATGCTGCCTCTGCCTCAAACACTCGGGCGAGCTTTTGTTCTAACCGCATAGCCAAGGCACTGTTGCCTGAAAGCAAACGCGAGCCGGTAGCTCCCATGCGGGGCTTTTCCAATGCAGAATAGCGTTCGGCAACCACCCGAGCAAGTGCAGGCGATTGCGCCAGCCCCAAATAATCATTGGAAAAAAAATCGGCACCTTCCCGCTCAGGTTTTAACCTTCGGAGATTGCCCTGTTGCTCTCGCTTATTTAGTTGCTCCTGAATACGTTTCTGAATAGACATTACCCAAAATTGCACGATATTTTGTAAATTCGGTAGCATATTTGCCCGTATGAGGGCAAAATGCGTTGCATTGAAACTTTGCAAATACAAATAGAGTTACTCAAATAAAAATTAAACGGAACCCCAATGAAACTACTCAAAATACCATTCGTGCTCATCCTGTCGGTTTGTTGGAGTGTGGCGGCTTATGCTTCCTATATTCTGGTTCCGATGGATAAAGCACAGCAAAACCATCTGAAAGCCTACGGCATTACCTACTGGGTTCTTAAACAAGAAGTAGAAGCGGAGTGGCTGCTCAACTACCGTGGCGGCAGTTTCATGTTCAAATATGCGCAAAAGTTTGAAAACGAACTGATTATACGCGGCGTCAGCTATGAGGTAATTTCCGACGCACAGGCCGTGCGCATCAAAGAAGACATCGCGCATCCCGAAGCCAATATGGACGTGATGAAACTGGAAGTTGCCCCCAAAATTGCCGTTTACTCTCCCAAAACCAAACAGCCGTGGGACGATGCCGTAACCTTAGTGCTCACCTACGCCGAAATTCCCTATGACATCATCTTTGATGAAGAGGTGATGGACGGGATGCTTCCCAAATACGATTGGCTGCACCTTCACCATGAAGACTTCACAGGGCAATACGGAAAATTTTACCGCAACTTCAGCGGTCAGCCTTGGTATCAGGAGCAACAACGCGAATTTGAAGACATTGCCCGTAAGTATGGTTACAAAAAAGTTTCACAACTGAAACTCGCAGTAGTTCGCAAAATCCGCGACTATTGTGCAGGTGGCGGATTTTTATTTGCCATGTGTTCAGCAACCGATACTTACGATATAGCACTTGCTGCTCACAATACAGACATATGCGATGCGGTATATGACGGCGACCCCTACGACCCCGGAGCTAACAACAAGTTAGATTTTTCTCAAACGCTGGCCTTCAAAGATTTCCGCGTGATTTTAGACCCATACGATGTGGAATATTCCAATATTGACAACCAAATGGGCGAACGCGGCCTTACGGAGCGGAACGATTTTTTCCGACTGTTTCAGTTCTCGGCCAAATGGGACCCTGTGCCTACCATGCTTACCCAAAACCACGAAACCAACATTAAAGGATTTATGGGGCAGACAACAGGCTTCAAAAAACGCCTTATCAAATCCGATGTGCTGATTTTGGCCGAGACCAAAAGTTGCGATGAAGCGCGGTATATTCACAACACCTTTGGCAAAGGCACGTGGACATTCTACGGCGGCCATGACCCCGAAGACTACCAGCATTTCGTTGGCGAAGAGCCTACTGACTTGAACCTCCATCCCAACTCACCGGGCTATCGCCTCATACTGAATAACATTCTGTTTCCGGCTGCAAAAAAGAAAAAACAAAAAACCTGATTCAGAATAAGTTTGTAATTTTGAAAATTCAAAACGGAATTAATAATTTGACAGTGCAATTAAACATGCAGTTACTTGCGGTCTTTAAGTTTTAAAGCACGCATTTTATGCATAAACCTATGTAAACTAACACAATACCACACCCCGTACCATGGACTCATTAACTACATTCGGCTATACCAAAGACGGTAAAGTTTTTTTAAAAGGGTATTTTGATTTTCCTGACCGCGAAATCGGACTGGTAAAAGAAAGTGAAGAAGCCAGCCTTCAGTATTTCATTAAGCGTTTTGAGCTTGCCGAAAGTAAAGTAGCAGAACTTGCCGAAGCCATTCAAAACACTACCAACAAAGGTTCTTACCTGATGAAACTTGTTCACATGAGAACCTATTTGGCCGAGTTTAACGGCTTAGGCGATTTTCCTTCGCTGTTTCGCAAGTTAGACGAACTTGAAGCCGAAATCAGGTCTTACATCCACGAAAACCGGATTAAAAATCACGAAATCAAAACCAACCTGCTCAAAGAAGCAGAAGTACTCAGCCAAGGCACCAACTGGAACGTTTTCACCAAGAAGTTCAAAGAACTTAAACTGCGCTGGATTAAGACAGGAAGCACATTCGAGAACGAAGAAGAAAGTTTCAATAAGGCCTTTGACAATTATTACAACACCTTTTTTGAGCGAAAAAATCAGTTCTTTGAACAGCGTAAAGCACTTCTGGAAAGCAGAAGAATACGCTATGAAGAAATTCTTGCAGAAATGGCAAGAATAAATGCCGAAATGCCCGAAAATGCGCAACAAGAAATTACGCGCCTGCAAAAGCAGTGGAAGGTTGTCGGAAAAATCAATGCCCGCTTTTTCAAGGAGCTCACCAAAAAGATGCACGCAGAAGTAAAAATTTTCAACGAAAAATTAAAACGTCTGCAAGAACGCATCAATGCAAACCCCATTGAGCGCAAAAAAGAACTCTGCGAAAAGGTTGAAGGCATGTTGCGCACCGACGAACCATTGCAAATAGCACTGGTAAAAAGCATACAGGCAGAATGGAAGCGATTAGGCAAACTCAAACATCCGATGGACAAAGATTACAATACACGCTTCAAAATAGCATGTAACGAAATCTTTGAAACGTTTTTCCTTGACCAAACTGCCAAAACCAAGTATGAGCATTTCAGCGAGAAAACGCGCTTCGAGCAATTGAAGATAAAAATCCGCTTGTTGAAAGATTCCATCAAAGAAGATGAATTTGTGCTGAACCAGTTGAACGCACGCGACGGTTACTCTGCCAACCGCCGCTCGGGAGACAGCGAAGGAAGTTCCATTGACATGGAAAAGTTGAATCAGATTAACAAACTGAAAACCAAGCAGCGGATACTGAAAAAACTGCAATCGCAGTTGATGTCAAACTACTGATTTTGCCCGATTTTTGCTAAGGAAAAAATACCTGTATCAGGAACATTTCTAATAGTTTTATTGTTACCGTTCACGAAAAACAATTCCATTGCACTATGTATTGGACACTTGAATTAGCCTCTTATCTTGAAGATGCACCTTGGCCTGCAACAAAGGACGAGTTGATTGATTATTCTGTGCGCTCAGGCGCGCCATTGGAAGTAGTAGAAAATCTTCAGGAACTTGAAGATGACGGTCAACCTTACGAAAGCATCGAGGAAATATGGCCTGATTATCCGACAAGAGAAGATTTCCTCTTTAACGATGATGAGTATTAATTAAACAAGCAGTTTCTGCTTTAATTCTTTCATACGGCAGCGGTAGTTCCTACTTCTGCCGTATTTATTATTTTTGCAGCATAAAATTTTAACCAAATTTCAGTTATGGAACTATTGACAACAACCATTGCTATGCCCGATTACGCGCGTGTATGGCTTTACGCATCCGACAGGGCATTTACCCCGCAAGAAGAAGCAGTGATTAATGGTTGGTTGGCCGAATTTACCAAAGGATGGAACAGCCATGGTACAAGTCTTACGGCATCAGCTGCAATACTACATCACCAGATAATTTTATTTAGCGTAGATGAGTCGCAAACACCTCCTTCCGGATGTTCCATAGACAAATCCGTTGCATTACTGCGCCAAATAGAACGCCAAATGGGTGTTAATCTTTTAGACGGCGGGCGTGTTTTCTATCAGCAAAACGAACAACTTAAAGCCGTGCGGCTGCCGCAAATTAAGCAAGAGATTGAATTGCAGCATATCCAAGCCGATACACCCATACTCAACATGCAAGCCAATACGCTTCAAGCCGTGCGCAACAGCTTATTTGTTCCGGCAGCGCAATCTTGGATGGCACGCTATTTCAGATAGCAGCAACCGGCTTATGCAAACAGGTAATAAGCGCTTAATAGGTCAAAAGCAGCATGATTTTCCAAATCATCAAACTGGTAATGATATTGCAGGCCTTTGGGTCTGGAACCGAAACTAACATGAGGAAAGTAGCGCTGCAAGATGGAAAGACGGCCGGCAAATGATGCGCCTATATCTCCCCATAACAACAGCTCCGTTTCGTCTTTATCTAACCCAAGTTGGGTAGTAATAAAAAATACGTAGTAAATAAAATCTTCCGGCGTGTCGAACTGATAGGCATTCAGCAAATGCAAATTACCCGCCCTGAAAAAAGCAGCAATAAGCGTATTGCGATTGACAAGCAGATGTAAATATCTGTAATCTAATTTTTCGGGGATTGAATGCAAACCGTGCAATATGGCATCGCTTACGTGGGCGTATTGTAATTCGCGCAGCGGATAAAGTTCTGCAAGAATGGTTAACGGCTCGATGTTGCAGCCAAAGACATTTACCAAATTAAACGCAGTGTGATGAACAAACGCCGCGCGCATTTGTTCGGGTTTAAAATTACTGTGCAATTGCAGTATTTCCGTGGCTTGGTCTGCCCTGAAAAATTCGGCAGGCACCTGCACAAAAGGATATTCTGCCTCGAGTAATGCTATTTCCTTCCAATAACCCGCACCCAAAAACGGATGCTGGGTAATCAATTGTGGTAAAGTTTCCGAAAGAGGAAAGTTTTTAGATAGGCTGAAACGTTCGTAATACACAAGTATTTTATCGGCAATGTGAAAGGCTACGGCTTCAAAAATACCTGCATGTAACTTAAAACACAGAGCATATTGGTCAATATGCTCTGTGTTGAAAGCCGAGCTGCGCAGTTGCAGCAAAGAGTGAAAAGCGTTATTCTCCAAAATACTGTATGAATTAGTCTTCCCAGTTACCTGTTGTAGATACTTCATCCTGAGCACCGAAACGCAGAAAACGGCGTTTGCGGTTCGGGTGGTCTTCTTTGCGGGTTTTGTCAAAAGGATATGGGTCTACCACTTCTATTACGTCCACTTTTGCACCGCTCTTTTGCGTAAGTTTACCCGCATACATTTTGAACTGTTTGTTGGGGTCATCATAACCCGGAACCCAGCTGAACTTTTCTAAGTTAAAATTAGGATACTTTGATTTGGGGAACAGGTAATCTAATACTTTTTCACGTCTCAGGGTGTCGTAAGTAACGCGAACACTATCGCCCAAATAGGCTTTATCGGGCGGACGCTGAATAATGGTTTCCTTTTTCTCTACAATCGGAATTACACCTTCCGCAATGAAAGAGCGAAGCGTATCCCAACTGCCGGTGTAGCGACCATTTACCAATAAGAACCATTTTTGTACTTCACGGATTTCCTTCAGGCGTTCAATTACGGCCGCTTCTCTTGTTTTAATCTCGCGGTCTTCATCAACCTTATTTTTGATACCCGCATAAAGGAAATAGGCAAGTGCCGCAATAACAGGCACCATCAGAATAGTAAACAATTGAGTCTTCTTCATATCGTTTTAAAAATGGGAAGGAGTTTCTTTCAATCGCAATTATAGCATTTTCGCACAAATCATACTGCACTCTTAGTAAAAAAGATGCTTTTTAGTTGGAAATAGTTAGGGATTGGCATCGGTTGTTATAATTAAGATGCGATTTGCCGCCACGCTAAGGGTAAATATTGAATCAGGTCGCCTGCCTTCATGCCCTCCTGAGAAAGTTCATCGGCGGCTATATCGCCTGCCAGCCCGTGTAAAAAGGCTCCGAGAATTGCGGCTTGGTCTGAGGGGTAGCCTTGTGCAAGCAGTGCCGTTAAAATACCGGTCAGGACATCACCGCTGCCTCCTTTGGCCATGCCCGCATTGCCCGTGGAGTTAAAGTAAGTCAATCCCTCGGGAGTGGTTATGCAGGTATTAGCCCCTTTCAGTAAAACGACACAGGCATGTTTTTTACTCAATGTGAGTTGTATTTCGTGGCGTTTAAAATCATTGACTGCTATCCCTGTCAGGCGTTCAAATTCTTTGGGATGAGGCGTTAGAATGCTTCCCGAAGGTATCATATCCCACCAGCGCGGGTTTTGCGCAAGCAAATTCAAGGCATCGGCATCCCATACCATGGGTAGTTTGATGTTTTGTTGCAATAAATTCTCAATGGCTGATGCTGTCATTTTGTCCTGACCGATACCGGGGCCGATGCCGATGCTGTGGTAAGATTTAATTTCCGACAAGCGATGTATAATCGTATTGCCGGCATCTATTACACACATTGCCTCAGGTACTGCCGTTTGCATGGCTGAAAGCCCGATGGCAGGTACAGCCGCTGTAAGTAAACCTATACCCGAGCGAATGGCAGCATGAGCGGCAAGAATGGCAGCGCCCATTTTTCCTGCACTGCCTGCAATGATGAGCCCGTGTCCGAAGTTCCCTTTGTGCGTGTTTCTGCCGCGCGGCCGATAATATTTTTTTATCATCCCCATATCGGTGCGAAATGTCGCAGTTGCCGCATTCTTCAAAAAATCAGGATGCAAACCAATAGGCACCACCTCCCATTCTCCTGTAAACGAATAGTTTACATCGTACAGAAAACTATGTTTGGGTAATTCAAAGGTAATGGTATAATCGGCATGAAATACCGTCTCCGGATACAAAACAGGCTTGTCGGCAAACATGCCGGATGGTATATCTATGGCAACCCTATACGCTTGTCCTTTGTTAAGATGACCAATAATTTTTGCAATAAATCCTTGCGGCGGCCGATTGAGTCCCGAACCGAAAATGCAATCCACACACACTTCATCGGGTAAGAGTTCGGGTAGTTCGCAGTTGGGTTGGAGCAGTTGAATGGATATGTTACTTATTTGCTGCAATCGCCTCATATTCAGTTCAAAGTCTGCGCTTGGCTTATCCGGCACCGGACAAATCCAAACGGCAACTTCATACTGACCGCTGAGCAAGCGTGCCATTACCAACCCATCACCGCCGTTGTTGCCTCTGCCGCAGAAAAAGTGTATCCGATTGGCCTGTACTTTTTTCTTGTGCAGATGCTTTACCAATGCCTCGGCGGCAGCAGTAGCTGCACGTTCCATCAACTCGGGCGAGCTGATGGGTTCGTGGGCAATTGTATAGGCGTCCGCTTCGCGAATTTGGCGGGCAGTCAGGATTTTCACAGGTTGAGTTCTACTATTTTTCCGAAAGAAAATGAACCCTGTGCTGTTATGCAACTTTTTCCTGTTTTTTTACTCATGATAGCTTCAATAGGTCAATTGTATTGTGAATTTATATAAAATGATGAAACTGATGGCCCTCAAAAGTTGGCAAATGCCGCCCTGAGCCCTTTCAAACGGTAATAGCGGCTATAATTGTTCTGGTGAATTTTGGGAATCATACCTGCATCAATTTAAACAGGACGAGGCATGGGATGAACTTTTTTGCTAAAATTTGCGTTTACCGACATATGCAAAAACAATTGCGCCATATTTTCAGCTTGCTGTTGGCCTTGCAGGTAGTAGTTGCTTCCACCGGAGCAACTTTCTACAAGCACTATTGCGCTGCGGAAGGCGAATTAATAGCGGTTTCTGCATATGCAGCGGCGGATGGCAGTTGCTGTTCCCTACATGACGACCATGGGGACGAACACCGCCAATTGCCTGAGCATGAGCAAGATGGGGGTTGTTGCGACTTGCAGTATGAATTTCGCAAAACAGACAGCGCGCCGCTTGCCGAAAGTCTCAAATTAGCAATTCCTCCCATCGTATTTTCATTACCTGAACATCTTTTCGGTGCGCTGCCGCCTGTTTTTCAAATAAGCTATGCCGTTGATGAACAGGTTGATGCAGGTAATTACTCCCCTCCTGTTTTCCGTACAGGCAAACTGCTGCTGCCTGTGATTCAGCAATTCAGATTGTAGTTAAAAATTGATTGTCTGTTAAAAAAACTGACAACGTTTTTGCGTCTGTCGGGTTTTTTATGTCGCTATTGACAAAAATCAATTTTTAACCATCTGAAAATCATGAAATCGCATATAAAAACCCTATTTCTGACAGTTGTATTGCTGTCATCTGCTTCTTTTATTTTTGCTCAGCAAAAAGTTAAAACCATTCACGGATATGTTGCCGAACAGGTCGGCAAAGAGGAACACGCCCTCATTGGCGCAAGCATTATGTGGTTGGGCACAACGGTTGGCACTGTAACGGATACCAAAGGGCATTTTGCATTAAAATACCCTGCCAATGACCCTAAAGCGCATCTGATTGTGGTAAGTTTTGCCGGTTATAAAACCGATACTGTCGATATTCACAAAGCACATACGCACCAACACGGCAAGGAAACTCATATTGAAATCATACTGCAACCACTCGAGCTGCGCGAAGTAACCGTAACGGCAGGTAAAAATGACGAATTCAGCCCGATTCGCACCGATGTGCTTACCGTCAAAGACTTGCGAAAGGCTGCCTGCTGCAATCTGTCGGAAAGTTTTGAAACACAGGCTTCGGTAGATGTAAGTTTTTCGGATGCGGTTTCGGGTGCTAAACAAATCCACATGTTGGGGCTGGATGGCGTGTATGCGCAAATTTCGTCGGAAAACTTGCCGGCCGTTCGCGGACTGTCTGCACGCAGCGGCATGTATTTTATACCCGGCACTTGGGTGCGCTCTATTGACATCAGCAAAGGTGCGGGAAGTGTGGTAAATGGCTATGAGTCTATTACCGGGCAAATTAATGTGGAGTTAGTCAAACCTTTTGAAGATACGGAACGGCTGTTTTTTAACACCTATGTAAATCAGTTTGGCAGAGCCGAACAAAATATCCACTGGCGCAAAAAAATCAACTCCAAATGGGCTACCGCTACTTTGTTGCACGGCAGCGGACAGCGATTCCGCGAAGATTTCAATGAAGACGGCTTTTTGGATGCTCCGCAATTTTCTCAATTGAATGGTATCAGCCGCTGGCAGTACAACGGCGAGAAAATGGAGGCACAATTTGGTATTAAGGCACTCTACGATGACAAAATGGGCGGACAGTTAGATTTCCGCAAAAATACACCTAGCGTGCGCGGCGGCATCTATGGCTTCCGTTGGGAAAACCAACGCACCGAGTTTTTCAGCAAAACAGGCTTTTTTCTGCCTAAAGAAACAGAAAGTATCGGCATTATTGTAAATGCATCTAACCACAATGTAAAAGGCTTATGGGGCGACTTCCGCTACAACGGCAGGCAGCAATATTTGCTGTTCAACAGCATTTATCAAAACCAATTCGGCGATAACCACATCCTGAAAGCCGGTGTAAGTGCTTCCATGGATAACTATGACGAAACGTATAATAACACCGACCGCATTCGCCATGAGCGCACAGCAGGTGCTTTTGCCGAATACAGTTTTACCATACCTCGCAAATTGGTTGTGGTAGCGGGCTTGCGTTACGACCGGCACAATTTGGCAGGCAACGTAATCACGCCGCGCTTGCACCTGAAATATGACTTCAGCCCACTCACCTCGTTGCGCCTTTCGGCAGGGCGAGGTATGCGCTATGCAAACCCCATTGCCGAAAATATGGGCTACTTGGTCAGCAATCGCCGCCTGAATATTGCGGACAATCTGCGCGCCGAGTTTGCATGGAACATGGGCGGCAGTCTGCATCAAAAATTCCTGATTAACAACCGCAATGGCTCTGTAACAGTAGATGTATTCCGTACAAATTTTGAAAATCAGACAATTGTAGATTTGGACAGCGACCCGCATCAGGTGCAGATATATAACCTCAACGGGCGCTCATTTGCCAATAGTTTTCAGGTACAGGGCGAATACGAAATTGCCGACGGTCTGAGCATTACGGGAGCTTATAAATACTACGATGTTCGCGCACAAATTGGCAATGAGTTGCGGCAAGTACCATTTATCCCACAGCACCGTGCAATGGGCAATGCTGCCTTAGACATTAAGCGCTGGCGCTTTGATTTGACCGTACAATGGTATGGGGCTAAACGCCTGCCCATAGCACCGCTTGTAGGTATGCCAATGCCCGGCGAAGACCATGGCGGACATACGCCTGCGTTAGGTGCTCCCTACTGGCGTGCCTATTCGCCCCATTACTTCTTGATTAACAGCCAAGTAACACGGGTATTCCGCACTTGGGAAGTATATTTAGGCATGGAAAACATGGGCAACTTTATGCAAATGCACCCGATTGTGCAGGCTGACAATCCTTGGGGGCAGCATTTTGATGCAGGCATCATTTGGGCCCCCATCATGGGGCGGATGCTCTACACAGGTGTAAGGATTATGATTGATTAAAAATTCAACAAAAAAGCCGCTCTTTTTTTACAGGAGCGGCTTTGTTATTTCGTGTAAAACTACAAATGCCTAATCTACATAGTCGCCACCTTTAGGTTTAAGGTCACGAATCAAAATGCGGATGAAATCAATCAGTACCCAAATACCTAAGCCGCCCAGCGTGAGCAGTTGCACAACGCCTTGCCAAGTATAACCTAAGTAAAAACGGTGAATGCCCAAGCCACCGAGGAAAAAGCATAGCAGCACTGCTACCAGCCATTTCTTCCCTTCGGCCACATTCTTTTCCATTTTGTCTAATTGCTTTTCCGCTTTTTTGAGTGCTTTGACTTCAGCCTTAGAGAGTTCGCCTGTTTGTGCCTTTGCTTGCAGTTGGTCGCGTACCGCTTGCAATTCTGCCTGTACCGTTGCCGGGTTGTCCGCTTTTTTATCGGAAATTGGAGCAGCAGACATCAGAATGCCACAAGTTACCAGAGCAAACGTAAACAGTTTAAAAAGTCTGTTCATAGAATAATGATATAAAGTTTAGCAAAACGCCTACTCATCGGCTTTTCGGCATCCGCCACCTGATGTTGAGGATTTCGGTGTTATTCCTTTCTTGCGAAAGTTAGCATTTTCCTACAATTGCAAAGAATTTATCAGGTAAATTTCAGATGAATTTATCGGGCGATTTTAAACTTTTACGGAACTGCGCCTCATGGCCAGTACATCATCCAAATATTCGCGGGTATTGCTCAGGCGCGGCACTTTGTGCTGTCCACCGAGTTTTCCGCGTTTTGCCATCCATGCGTAAAAAGTCCCTTTGGGCAGGGCATGGATAACAGGTGCTGTCAAGGCAAGGTCTTTGTAGCGCTTGGCATCGTAGTCGGAGTTGATTTCGCGCAGTTTTTCGTCCAACAGTTGCGTGAAACATTCCAAAGAGTGCAAAGAAGCGTCAAAATTTTCAAACTCTATTGCCCACTCATGGCCGCCTTTGTTGTCTATACCCAAATAAACAGGTGCAGCGGTATAATCATTGACAATCAGTCCGGTTTCTTTGCAGGCATATGCAAGGGCAGTGTCGGCATTCTCTACCACCATTTCTTCACCGAAAGCATTGATAAAATGCTTGGTTCGCCCTGCAATGCGTATGCGGTACGGATTGGTGGAGGTGAAGCGCACTACATCGCCGATTTTGTAGCGCCAAAGCCCCGAATTGGTAGAAATTATCATGGCATAAGACTTGCCAACCTGCACATCTGCCAAACCCACAGTCGGCGGATGGTCGGCTTGCGCAAATTCCAGCGGGATAAATTCGTAGTAAACCCCGTAGTCCAACATGAGCAGCAGGTCTTGGCTGTCGCGTTGGTCTTGGATGCCAAAGAAACCCTCCGAAGCATTATAGGTTTCCATATAGTGCATATCGTCCGCGGGAATCAGTTGGCGGAACAATTCGCGATAGGGCGTAAATGAAACTGCTCCGTGGAAAAAAACTTCCAAATTAGGCCATACTTCACGGATGTGTTGCCTGCCTGTTAGCTCAAGGATGCGTTGGAGCAGTACCACCGTCCATGTGGGAACTCCCGACATGCCCGTAACATTTTCGCCGATGGTGAGTTGGGCAATTTTTTCTACTTTTTCTTCCCATTTATCCATCAAAGCTACTTCAATGCTCGGCGTGCGCAAAAACTCAGCCCATATGGGTAAATTTTTCATAATCAATGCCGAAACATCGCCGCAATAGGTGTTGGGGTTAAAAGGATTCAGTTGATAGCTGCCGCCGATTCCCAAATTTTTACCCAAAAAAGCACGCGTGTTGGGGTAATTATTGACATACAAGCAAAGCATGTCTTTACCGCCTTTGTAATGACATTCCTGCAAATGTTCTTCGGAAACAGGGATATATTTGCTGCGGGCATTGGTCGTTCCCGATGATTTGGAGAACCATGTAAATTCGCCCGGCCAAAGAACATTTTTTTCGCCGCGCAGCACTCGCTCTATCTGCGGGTAAAGGTCTTCATAGGCAGACACAGGCACACGGGCGGCAAATTGCTCGCGGTTGCGGATATCGGCATAGCCATACTTGCGTCCCCAGTCGGTTGCAGCGGCTGTTTTAATCAAATGGCGGAAAATTTCTTGCTGCACATCGTGCGGATGGTTCATAAACCGCTCTATTTGCGGAAAACGACGGCGCATTAACCAAGTAAGAATCGTATTGAACCACTCCATAAATTTACAGGCATTAGATATGGCTGCAAATCTACAAAAAACAAGTATTCCAATTCGTGCGGCCGATTTTTACTCGAAAAACTTGCGCTTAAACTCAAAGCGCTCGCCGAGGTAGGCTTTACGTACCACCGGATTGACTACCAGATTTTCGGGGGTATCGGAAACAAGAATCTTGCCTTCGGAGAGGATATATGCGCGGTCGGTAATGGAAAGCGTTTCGTCCACATTATGGTCGGTAATCAGGATGCCGATATTTTTGGATTTCAGCTTGTAAACGATGTATTGAATTTCCTCGACTGCCAGCGGGTCTACGCCTGCAAAAGGTTCGTCGAGCAGAATGAATTTAGGGCGCACCGAAAGTGCACGTGCAATTTCTGTGCGGCGGCGCTCTCCGCCGGAGAGTACCTTACCCAAATTTTTGCGCACTTTGGTCAGGCTAAACTCCTCAATCAACTCTTCTACGCGCTGCCGCTGTTCGGCTTTGGTCAGATTGGTCATTTCCAGCGGTGCGAGGATGTTTTCTTCTACCGTCAGGTCGCGAAAAACAGAGGCCTCCTGTGCCAAATAGCCAACGCCAAGCCGTGCACGGCGGTACATGGGCAGGTCGGTAATTTCTTGTTCATCCAAATAAATTTTGCCGCTGTTCGGCTTAATCAGCCCTACAATCATGTAGAAAGTAGTCGTTTTGCCCGCTCCGTTTGGCCCCAGTAAGCCTACAATCTCCCCTTGACGTACCTCAACGGATACATCATTCACCACTAATCGCGATTTGTATTTCTTAAAGAGGTGTTCCGAGCGAAGCAGCATAGGTTTACGGGCTAAGTTTACGGTGAATTGTTTAGTTTTGTAACGGCGCAAAGTTAGCTGAATGAACGCCAAACCCACGCGCTTAACGAATTTTAACCGCAAGCAAAGCAGAAATGACACCGCAAGATTTAAACCCCAAACAAACCGCCCTTGTGCTGGTAGATATGCAAAACGATTTTTTCTTCAAAAAAGGTGCTTATCCGCGAAATGGGCTGCATATTCCCGACAGTGCGGGACTTATCCGGCGGTTAGTAACCGTTGCCGACGCACTTCGTCGCGCGGGCGGGCTGATTATTTCTACACAGTTTACCTTGCTGCCCGGTAAGGACGGCGAACCGATGATTTCGGAAGGGCTGAAAAAAGCACGCCCTTTTATCACTAAAGGAGATTTCTGCCCGGGTGATTTTGGTCATCGGCTGGTAGAAGAACTTGCTCCGGCCGACTTTACGGTTGATAAAATCTCATTTTCAGCATTTTATCAAACCTTTCTCGACTTTATTTTGCGCAAGCAAAACATTCGCACGTTGCTCATTGGCGGCATTGTAACCAACAGCGGCGTAGCTGCCACACTCCGCGACGGCCTTTCGCATGGCTATGAGGTGGTGCTGCTCTCCGACGGCTGCGCATCATTCTCCGAAGAAGCACATCAGGATACGCTCAATTCGTTGCGCCACGTAGCACCGTTGATTATTTGCGATGCCATGGCCGATTTGCTGGATACCTATAAGTAAGCAATTTAAAACGACCTTTCAAATTTACCGCAAAGCCCGCTGAGCGTTACGCCAAGCGCGCTGAGTATTTTTATGATGAATCTTTTCTTTGCGCACACTGCGGTTAAACCTTTGCGTTCTCCGCGGTAAAAAAGAACGCAATTCAAAACGCTTTTCTAAATCCGCTGGCAGGGATGGTCTAAGCAAACGCTGTCAGCGGACGAAATCCCTGCCGGCAGTTTAATAACAGACAAAATTTTGCTTAACTATTTGATTGACACATGACTCCACTTCAACGCAAAAACATTGTTTACACGCTGCTGCTGTTCGCGCTGATGGCAGCAGTTTATTTTTACCGTAAAAACAGCAGTAAGGAACAAACTGCCAATAGCCCACTGGTAAAAATCAGCGGCCCTGCAATGGGTTCTACCTACAATATCAGCTATTTGGACGAAAACCGCGCCAATTATCAGGCCGCGATTGACTCTTTGTTGGAAGTTTTCAATCTGTCGCTTTCTACCTATATCCCCGATTCGGAAATCAGCCGATTCAACCGCGAAGACTCTATTATGCCCAAACTGCCGTTTTTTATTCCCGTATTGGAGCGCAGCCGCGAAATTTACCGCGAAACAGAAGGCGCATTTAACCCAACAGTTTATCCGTTAGTACAGGCATGGGGCTTTGGTGCTAAGAAAGGCCTGCCCGAACGCGAACCCAACGTGGACTCTGTTAAGCAATTCATTGATTTCGAAAGCATTGTCGTAACAGGTAATACCATCAAAAAAACCAAAAAAGGTGTTACCATTGAGTTTAATGCCATTGCCCCGGGCTATGGCGCCGATTTGATTGCCCGCTTGCTCGAGCAGCGCGGCATCCAAAATTACATGGTAGAAGTCGGTGGCGAAGTGGTTTGCAAGGGCAAAAACCAACGCGGCGAAACATGGCTGATTGGCATAGACAACCCGCAATACGAAGAAAAAGGCGGCAACCCGATTCAGGCAAAAATTCGCGTGGAAAACATGGCACTTGCCACTAGTGGCAACTATCGCAAGTTCTACGAAAAAGACGGCAAGCGATATGCCCACACGATTGACCCCGTAAGCGGACGACCTGTTCAGCATAACCTATTGAGTGCCACCGTATTGGCAAAAGACTGCATGACAGCCGATGCAATGGCGACGGCCTTTATGGTAATGGGAACGGAAAAGGCCAAAGCCTATGCCGAAAGCCGACAAATGCCCGTGTTGCTGGTATTTGCCGAAGGGGATAAACTGCAAACCTACGTTTCGCCCGCACTACAAAAATTTATTGTAGAATAAAAACTGTCATCCCGCACTCCGTTGCTTAGGGGACATAAAACGAAACGTTGTTTTGTTGAAGGCGTTGTCAGACTGATGGGCTTTTGCTAAATCCCCGTTGGCGGTCAGAGAGCCATCAGCCTATTTGAATAGGAACTTTTGAAACTGCTCAAACTCGAAATCCCAATCCGCATTCCGAAAAGCTCTTTATCTTTGCAACAGAAGGCAGGCTGTCTTATCGCGGCTGCCGCAAGGCAGTTGAGGAAAGTCCGGGCAACACAGAGCACCGTACCACCTAACGGGTGGGGGGCGGCGGCGAAAGTCGCCGTTCACAGACAGTGCCACAGAAAACAAACCGCCCGAAAGCTACGTGTAGCCTTTGGGTAAGGGTGAAAAGGCAGGGTAAGAGCCTACCGGGCAGGCGGTAACGTCTGTTGCATGGTAAACCTTACGGGTTGAAAGGCCAAATAGGCCGGAATGTGGCTTCGGCCACGCGGGCTGCTCGTTCGTAGCGCCTCGGCGCTGTTCCGGTGGGTAGGCCGTTAGAGGCTGTCGGCGACGGCAGTCCCAGATAAATGATAAGACTCGACAGAACCCGGCTTACAGGTCTGCTTTCCCGATATTGTTAAAACCCGACAGGTTGTACAAGCCCTGTCGGGTTTATATTTAAGTAGCAACCATACAACTTCCGTTTTTGAGACTAATTTTACGCTAAAAAAGCCATGAAAAATCTGATATTACTATTCTCCATGCTTGCCTTCTTTCAACTAACTGCTTGTAATTCAGAAGATAAGCAGATAGAAATAGACCGTCAGGTGCGTAAAAAGTTGAGCGTTATAGGAGGCAGCGTAATCACGGAACTCAAACTTACCCCCGAGCCGCAGGAAAACCTCTACTTTGCCGACGCCATGATGGAAAATGGCATGCCCATTCAGGCAATGGTGTTGATTAAAGACGATTCGGTAGCCTTGAAAGAAACCATCAACTCTATCATGTTGCGCCGCCTGAGCAAAGAAATGCAGGAAACCTGCGTCGGTGTTTCGCTGAAACCCATAGAAAACAGCCGCGTACCCAACGAACTGCAAGGCGAAGCAGTATTTAAAAGCGGAGAAAAAATACAACTGTTTGCCCATGAAGAATTCGGCTGGCGACCTGCCAACGATTCAGCTACGCTCGGCTTTTTAACCAAAAAGCAAATGCAAAAAATTTTGTCGGATGCCAAAGACACCATTTCGTTGTTTACCCTTCAAAGAACGGCCGTTGATACCATATACAGCGGTAAGTTTGAAACCTACAAAGGCAAGAAAAAAGAATTTTCTGTAACTTGGAGTCAAACAGGTTTCCGATGGGAAATAAACCAAGCTCAGAAATAATCCGCCGTTTCATTGATTTTATTGCATTACAGCGGCGTTACAGCAAACATACACAAAACGCCTATCTTACTGATTTAGAGCAGTTTGAAAGTTTTTTACAAACCCTTTCAGAAGGTAACAAACAGCAAATCACACAAGCCGACTACCACGATGTACGCGCATGGGTGATTTCTTTATTAGACGACGAACAGGTTACAGCCCGAAGCATTAACCGTAAACTTTCAGCGCTGCGCAGCTTCTATCGGTTTGCCATACAAGAGCAACTGATAGAAGAATCGCCTTTGCGGAAACTGAAAGCACTGAAAGCAGATAAAAAAATCACACCCTTTTTGCCGCAAACCGATGCGCGGCAACTATGGCAAGCACTCACCGAACTACCGGCCGATGAGTTTATCACGGCACGCGAACAGGTGATACTGATTCTGCTATACACCACCGGCATCAGGCTTTCCGAGTTGATTCATCTGAAAATCAGCGATATAGATTTTTCTAATCGGCAGATAAAAGTATGGGGCAAAGGAAGCAAGCAAAGAATTGTGCCACTACTCCCCCAAATATTTGCTTTATTGGAAAATTATATTCAAATTAAATCACAATTATTCGGGGAAGCCATTCACAGCCCGCTTGTCTGCACCGACAAAGGCGAAGAAGCCTACCCCATGCTGATTTACAGAACGGTAAGAAAACATCTGGATATGATTACCACCATTGAACGCCGCAGCCCGCATGTATTGCGACACAGCTACGCCACCCATCTGCTGGATGGCGGCGCTGACCTGAATGCCGTTAAAGAATTGTTGGGTCATAGTAGTCTTGCCGCTACACAGGTGTACACACACACCTCTATTGAAAAACTCCGAAAAGTTTTTGAAGACGCTCATCCTCGTTCGTAACATTTTGTTAATATTGGGCGTATCAACAGACATAAGCCCTCTGTAAACGGGTTTTATTTTTTATTTTCCACTTAAACATTTGTGTATTATGAAACTGCAGATTCATTCCATCCATTTCGATGCTGACATCAAGCTGTTGGATTTTATCCAGAAAAAAGCTGATAAGTTGGACACTTTCTTTGAGCGCATCACCGGTGGTGAAGTTTATCTGCGCTTAGAAAAAGGCGAGCACAGCAGAGAAAACAAAGTAGTGGAAGTTAAATTATTCATTCCGGGTGGAAGCATTTTTGCCAAAGAGCAAAACATCTCTTTCGAAGCCGCAATGGATGAAGCAGTTGAATCCTTGAAAGCACAGTTGAAAAAATACAAGGACAAACTGACTGCAAAGTCATAATTTAGTGTTGGAGTTAAGGGCACTTGGTTGTCCTTAACTCCTAACTCTTGGTTGTCAATGCGTCAGACTTTTTTTGCAGATATTCTTCTCCCCCTCCCGCTTAAAGGCACTTTTACCTACCGCGTGCCCCTTGCTTTGAACGATACCATTGCCGAAGGTACAAGAGTAGTTGTACAATTCGGACAAAAGCGCATCCTAACAGGCATCGTTATCCGCATCCACGAAAATCCGCCGCGCGACTATCAAACCAAAATGATTCTGGATTTGATAGACCGCCAGCCCATTGCTCTTCCTTTGCAGTTGCAATTTTGGGAGTGGGTATCCGACTACTACATCTGCACATGGGGCGAAGTAATGAACGTGGCCGTACCTGCCGGGCTGAAACTCAGCAGCGAGTCGCGCATCCAACTTCATCCGGCCTTGGCGGCAGATGACCTCAACCCTGATAATTTCAGCGAAAAGGAACTGCTGCTGCTGGACGCTCTGCGGCAAAATGAAACCTTGGGCTATGAAGAGGCAGTTAAAATTTCGGGTAACAAACAGATTTACAGCCTGTTAAAATCGCTTTTGCAGAAAGAATGTATCCTGATTTTTGAGGAACTCAAAGAAAAATATAAGCCCAAAACCATCAAAAAAGTTAGGTTACATGCCAATTGGCGCGGCAAAGATGAGGCATCCCTGATTGAACTGTTAGACAGGCTTGCTAAACATACCAAACAAGAGGCCTTGATTCTCAGGTATTTATCGCTGATTCCTTGGCAAGCCGAACCGGAGCAACAACTCAACGGCATTCCCAAAAGCACGCTGCTTACTGCCAATCTGTCGGAAAGTGCATACAAAACACTACTGAAAAATGAAGTGCTGGAAGAGTTTGAAATAATCGTTTCGCGGTTGGAAGAGTTACCGACGGGCGACTTTCAGCTTCCGCAACTCACTGATGCACAAAGCAATGCGCTACAAAAAATCATCTCATTATGGGACAAAAAGCAGGCAGTATTGCTGCACGGCGTTACAGGCTCGGGTAAAACTGAACTCTACATACACTTGATAGACCAAATGTTGCAGTCGGGCAATCAGGTGCTGCTGCTGCTGCCGGAAATTGCTTTAACAACACAAATTGTCGCCCGTTTGCGGCGCGTTTTTGGCAATCGGCTGGGGGTTTACCATTCCCGATTTTCAGACAATGAACGGGTGGAAGTATGGCACGGCATCATGGACGGGCGTTTTGATGTAATTGTTGGGGTTCGCTCCTCTATCTTCCTGCCTTTCAGTCATTTAGGTTTGATTATTATTGATGAGGAGCATGATAGCTCCTACAAGCAATACGACCCTGCACCGCGTTACCACGCCCGCGATGCGGCTATGATGTTGGCGCATATGCACGGTGCAAAAGTGCTACTGGGAACAGCTACGCCATCGCTGGAAAGTTTTTATCATGCAGCCGAAAAACGCTACGGCTACGTGCGGCTGACACAGCGATTCAATGATGCACAACTGCCTGCCATTCAGTTTATTAATACAAAACATGAAAGCAAAGCCAAGCGCATGATAGGCGAATTTGCACCGGTCACATTAGAGGCCATACGTACAACGCTCGAGGCAAAAAAGCAGGTGATTTTGTTTCAGAATCGGCGCGGCTATGCTCCCCACCTCTCCTGCCAGACCTGTAACTGGGTGCCTCATTGCCAAAATTGCGCTGTCAGCCTCACATTTCACATGCACAGCAACGAATTGCGCTGCCACTATTGCGGTTACAGAGAAAACCCGCCGCACACCTGCCGACAGTGCGGCTCGCACGAAATCAAGACAGTGGGGTATGGTACCGAAAAAATAGAGGATACCGTGAAATCGCTTTTTCCCGATGCTGTGGTGCAGCGCATGGACTTAGATACTACTCGCGGAAAATATGGTCTGCAAAATATCATTGAGGATTTTTCTGCTCATAAAATTGACATATTGGTAGGTACGCAAATGGTTACTAAGGGGCTCGATTTTGACCATGTAGCGCTGGTAGTAGTGTTTGACATAGACCGCGCCTTGTACTATCCCGATTTCAGGGCACATGAGCGCGTATTCCAGATATTGACGCAGGTAGCAGGAAGAGCAGGCAGAAAAGCCGCACAGGGAACGGTCATCATTCAAACGGGCAACCCGCACCACCCGATACTCGAGCATGTGGCGGCTCATCATTTTGAAGACTTTTACAAGGATGAACTGCCGCAGCGTCAGCATTACCACTACCCGCCTTTTACCAGACTGATAGAACTGACCGTTAAGGGAGAGTCGGCAGAAGAGGTGGAAAAAGCGGCACAGAACCTTGCCGTGGCATTGCGCAATGGTTTAGGCGGCAACCGCGTGTTAGGGCCGCAAGCTCCCCCTATTGAGCGCATCCGCAATCAATATTTGCGCAACGTGCTCGTCAAAATTGAGCGACAAGGCACTTCACTCAAAGCAATGAAAGCATACATCGGCACGACCATGGACAACCTCATAAAAAACAAGACCTTCAAAGAGTTAAAGGTCGTTGTCGATGTTGACCCCGTGTAAAGCGGGTTTTAATAGACTTTTACTTGGAAAACGTAATCCTGTATTTTTTTCAGTTGAGCCGTCCGCTTTTGGCCTGCAAGTTTGCTTTGCTTGGGCAGGTCAAACATTTCATCCAGTTCGTTTGGTACACTGTCTTTCAAAGTGCGCCAGATGGCTGATGATTTAAGTGCGAAAGCCACACCTTCGGCACCTGAGAGTTTGCCCGAAACCACGCCGATAAGGTTGCCATTGGTATCAAACACGGGGCCTCCGCTGTTGCCCGGGTTCACCGGAATAGAGATTTGATAGGCAACAGAGTCGCCCTCAAAACCCGTGCGGGCGCTTATGCTGCCTTCTCCGTACACAATATCATTTTTCGGATATGCCAGCGTAAAAATTTCTTCGCCCAAATCTACGGTTCCTTTTTTCAGTGTGTAAGGAATTCTGCCAAATTCATGGAAGGTACTGTCTGCTACTTTTAATACGGCAAGGTCAGTTCGTTCATCGCCAAAGGCTAATTCTACTTTGTAGCGCAATCCGGGCTGGGTAGTAGATTCTATGAAAACAGAATCGGCTTTTGCCACCAAGTGATAGCTGGTAATTAAGTGCCCTTTCTCCGAAATGGCAAAGCAAGTACCTTCAAAGCGCTGCGGAGCTGCCGTAGCCCGCGGGATAGCCCGATTCAGCGTGTCTTTGGTACTCTTTATATCGCGTTTGATTTGGTCTAACTCTCGGCGCAACAGTTTGAGATTGCTTTGCTGGCTGCGCTCCATGCTTTTCAGGTAGCCAAGCGTGAAAAGTGTACTCAGTACCGTAATCAGCGCAACACTTGCGGCTACGGCAATTGTCGGCAAATATTTGGAAGTATAAGTGCGCCAAGTGTCCTTATTTTTGTACACTTTCAGTGCCGCCTGCTGTTCAACAGGGTCTATTTCGGCATGGAATCGGTCAAGTTTAGCGCGGAGTTGCCGACGTTCTTTGAGCAAGTCCAAAGGTGTGCGCAATGCCTGATAGTCAGCAATTTGCTGTGCTAACTCAGGATTGGAAGCAATTTCTTTCTCAAAGGCAAGGTACTCCCCTGTCTCCATGTCGCCTTCAACATAGCGTTCTATTTTATCCCACAGTCGGAGTTGCTCTTCGGTATTCATTTCAGTTCTTCTATTAATCTCTTCAACCGATTAAAACACTTGTATTTCTGTGTTTTAGCATTGTCGGCATTCGTATAGCCCATTTTTTCGGCAATATCTGCCATGCTCATTTCGTTGAGGTAGTAATCCTCCAAAATAGTACGACACGGTTCACCCAATCGCTGCATGGCTGCCTCTATCGTTACCAAGCGCGCTTCGTTTTCAATGCTGACGCTGTCCTCTACGAAAGGAATAAATTCCTCCACGTCTTTCAGGTCAGTTTTGATTTTCTTCGCCTGCAATCGTTTCAGCCAATGGTTGCGGCTGACCGAAT